>JBAVDL010000085.1:0-45897 GCA_049587175.1 Thermoactinomyces sp. | reverse complement strand
TCTGTTTACTCCGATTATTGCTTTGTTCCTGCTTGCCAATCTCTCTGAAAAACTCAGGTCCAAAGCCGGGAAAGCCTTGGGATTTCTGAGTTACTTTTTTATCATTTGCGGCTTTCTTGTCGCTTTTTTGGTTGGAATGGCTCTCTTCCTGAATGGCAAGCCGCTTTTGCCACTGGCAGAAAATTTCCTGGGAGACAGTACTTCGCTTCAAAAGATGAAAAACATCGGGCTTTCACTCTGGTTGCCTTCACTCATCGCGATTCTTGTTTTAATTCCCGGAATTCGCCGGCTTTGTTCGCGAATTCTCCCTATTGACCCGCACAGTCGCATTCATGCACTGGCCCTGTCAATGTCCATGATTGTCTTCATGCAATTTTTTGTGACGCAAAGCTTTGGCTTACATACATTGAACCAGCAAACGGTTCCCAACACAGAGACAGGGACGCTCTCTTCCATCTGGTCACAGGACATTCTGCTCGCAATCCTGGGATTCATCGGAGTAGGATGGATGACAAGGCGCTCATTCAAACAATCTCTTGCCCGTCTGGGACTTCGGGGTATCACCTTGAAACAGGTTGGAACAGGCATTGCAATTGGACTGATGATGCTGCTTGCTCCTATTATCGCCCAGCAACTGACAACCGTTTTTGATTGGGCCGACAACACCCACGCCAATGAATTGACGGACAAAATACTCGGTCCGCTGTTAACTTCGATTTCCGGAATCCTGACCTTGGGTCTTGCAGCCGCCCTGGGTGAAGAAATCATTTTTCGCGGTGCATTGCTCCCGCGTCTGGGATTTGTCTATACAAGCATCCTGTTTACACTGGTTCATGCAAATTACGGATTCAGTATCAATTCCCTCGTGGTTCTGCTGCTGGCCATTGTTCTTGGCTGGGCACGCTATCGCTACAATACCGTCGTCTGTATGATCATCCATGCAACTTACAACATCTCGGTAAGTTTACTGGGGAATCCTTTTTAAACCAGACTTCCCTTGCTGTCCGGGATTTTCTTCTAAAAAATCCCAACCAGGCGGTTGAGATTTTGTATCAGGGCTATCTTTCCAGCGCCGGTTTATCCTGGTTTAAAACTTCGTGACAATGCCGGCAGCGAGCTTCATATTGCTCTTTGGCCCCTACTTTAATCACCGGATCATCCATAGCCGCCGGTCGGCCATCAATCAACCGCTGGGTTCGGCTGGCCGGACCACCGCACCGAACACAAATGGCTTGCAACTTGGTAACATATTCGGCCACGGCCAGCAAAACAGGGGTTGGACCAAATGGTTTTCCTCGAAAATCCTGATCCAATCCTGCACAAATCACCCGTTTCCCCTTGTTTGCCAGCATCTGGCAAATATCCACGATATCTGCTTCAAAAAACTGGACTTCATCAATTGCCACCACATCAATATCCTCAGCCAGAAGTCCGGGAATCTCTCCGGCATTTTGCACAGGACGGGCATCAGCCATGAGACCGTTATGGGAAGCAATTGCTTCATGATGGTAACGGTCATCAATTGCCGGTTTGAAAGCCGCCACCTTTAACCTGGCTATTTTTGCACGGCGAATCCGACGGATCAATTCCTCGCTTTTACCGGAAAACATACCGCCGCAGATTACCTCAATCCACCCTTGACGATTACGGTTTAAGGAATGATGATCTCCCATTTATGTTCCTCCAACTTTCCAATATGATGCATCGGCCAAACAACCGGAACATAGAAAAAGCACCCAGCCCTTTTCTGGATGCTGCATCAAACCATTCTTATTTTATCATAATTTATGATATAAATTTAAAAAAGCTTGATATTCAAAAATAAAAGGCAAGCTGTTTACTTTGCTTGCCTGAACTTGCCAGGATCTTACTTGAGATTGTATTTCTTTTTGAAACGGTCAACCCGACCGCCTGCGTTTACCATTTTTTGTTTCCCGGTGAAAAATGGATGACACTCGGAGCAAATATCCACACGCAAGTTTTCAACAGTCGATCCGGTTTCAAATGTATTTCCACACGCACAGGTGACTCTGGTCATTTTGTATGCTGGATGAATTCCTTGTTTCATTCGTCTCACCTCTTTCCTAATGCCGTTCCCAAAACGCACGTTTAAAACCACTGGTGTATTATAGCATGTTTGCTTTGCAGAAGGCAAGGGACCAGACTGTATCTGCCTTCCCTGATACCATGTCAAGAAGACGCAGTTTCCATCATGATGGAAACTGCGTCTTGTTCGAAAAAAACAGAATGAGAGCAGGTGTTATTTTAAAACAAGCAACGGATTGATCGCTTTTCCGTTCTTGCGTACTTCAAAATGGAGATGGTAACCGGTGGCGCGTCCGGTTTGTCCCATCATTCCAAGCCTTTCTCCCGTATCGATCTGTTCTCCCTTGCTTACGTGAATTTGGCTTAAATGCGCATAGTAAGTAACCCATCCGCCTCCATGGTCAATCACAACCAGATTCCCGTATCCTCCCGCATAGCCGGCCTGAATGACGGTACCCCCTAATGAAGCGCATATTTCTGCTTTCTCCTTTGCCTCATTCCAGATATCGATTCCTTTGTGCTCACGGCCATTTCTCCAGCCAAAATTGCTTGTAATCTGTCCGTTTACCGGCCAGCGGAAAACATAGACTCCGTTTCGGGAATCAGCCAGGCGAATCAATGATTTTCGCTTTGGAGCCTTCTTTCCGGGTGCGCTGGAAGAATGTCCCGGCCATTTTTGCGGAACCGCAATTAATTGACCCGCATAGGTAATTGATGATTCCTTCAGTTCCGGATTCAGAATGGCCAATACCTCGGGTGTGGTCTGATACTCTTTTGCCAGTGACTGGATGGTATCTCCAAACTTTAAACGAATCCACTTTTTCACGATTGGAATCTGAATTTCCTGGCCGATCTTCAACAGATCGGGATTTGTCAGATGATTAAACCGGGCCAGTTCCTGATAGGATACTCCATACAGATGGCCAATATCAGAAAGCGTATCTCCCTTTTTCACACGATGAGTAAGAGGCTTTGTCTCTACAGTCGCAGCCAGATTTCCCTCAGCCACTTGAGAAATCGGACTTAAAAACTGGTACATCGCTTCTTGTGCTATCTGCTCCTTCTCCGGTTTTCTATCCGCTCCTTCTGCCAGTTCCCGGGCATAAACCGGATGTTTGTCTGTCCCGATCAACCATGACGTGGACGTGGAACAGATAGCCAGGGAAGAAGCCAATAAGGCACGTTTAGAAGACATGTCAGCACCTCACAGAAGAAATTGGATAAGGTGAGAATACACCTGGTTCCATCTTTATGTGAGGTGTCTTCCATTTATGCTATTTTGTCTCCGGGATTAAGACACAGAGGTTGTCGTACGGCTTGGCTTGAGGTTCAGGGAAGCGAGGAATTCCTCATTGGATTTTGTATTTTTCAACCTTTTTACCAGCGCTTCGGTATACTCATTTGAATCATTCAATGATTTTCGAAGCATCCATAATTTCTCCAGTTCCGTTTTGTCAAGGAGCAGATCTTCACGCCGTGTACCCGATCGCCGAATATCGATGGCAGGGAAGATTCTGCGTTCTGCAAGGCGCCGATCCAGATGAAGTTCCAGGTTGCCGGTTCCTTTAAATTCCTCGTAAATCACATCATCCATCCGCGATCCCGTATCGACCAGTGCTGTTGCCAGAATAGTCAGGCTTCCTCCTTCTTCAATGTTGCGGGCCGCACCAAAGAATCTTTTCGGGCGATGCAAGGCTGCCGGGTCGATTCCACCGGATAATGTCCGCCCGCTTGGAGGAATCACCAGGTTATAGGCACGGGCCAGGCGCGTGATGCTGTCCAGCAGGATCACAACATCCCGTTTGTGTTCAACCAGACGCTGGGCTCTCTCCAATACCAGTTCCGCAACTTTGATGTGATTTTCAGGCAGTTCATCAAATGTAGAACTGACCACTTCTGCATCAACTGAGCGCTGCATGTCGGTTACCTCTTCAGGACGCTCATCAATCAGCAATACAAACAGTTCAATATGCGGGTAATTCTTTGTAATACTGTTGGCTATCTCCTTTAACAGCATCGTTTTTCCGGCTTTGGGCTGTGCCACAATCAAACCGCGTTGTCCCAGACCGACAGGAGCAATCAAATCCATCATCCGTGTAGAAATTCGCTCAGGAGTGGTTTCCAACAGGAGACGCTTCTGCGGGTAGAGAGGAGTCAAAGCTGCAAAATGGAGTCTTTCCGCAGCAATGTCGGGATCTTCGCCATTGACTGCTTCCACATGAAGCAAGCCGAAATAGCGTTCATTTTCTTTAGGGGGACGAACCTTGCCGGATACAAGATCACCGGATCTCAAGTCAAAACGACGAATCTGTGAAGCTGAAATATAAATATCCTCCGAGGATGGCAGAAAGTTAATCGGTCTTAAAAAGCCGTAACCCTCAGGAAGAACATCAAGCACACCCTCCATAAACATGAAGCCGTCTTTTTCTGCTTTCGCCTTTAAAATGGCAAAAATCAGCTCTTTCTTTTTCATCTGGGAATAGTAAGGAATCTGGTATTCCTTTGCCAGCTTGTATAAATCAACCAGTCTGCGTGTTTCCAAATCGCTCAGCGTCAGCTCCATGAATCGCATCACCACACAATTCTGTGAAATTCTCTTCCTCTTTCCCGGTCCGGGAAAGAGGAAGAGGAAAGAAAATTATAAAATAAGATTCGGTTTTTTCTCAAGTCGATGAGTCCCTTCCACAAACCGGATGGTGCCTGTCTTGGCACGCATAACCAACGAATAGGTCTTGGCCATGCTTCCTTTATAGCGTACCCCTTTTAACAGCTCACCATCAGTAACCCCGGTAGCTGCAAAAATTGCGTCATCTCCTTTGACAAGATCGTCCATTCTCAGGACTTTTCGCGGATCATCCAGTCCCATTCTGACACAACGCTGATACTGTTCTTCATTTTCCGGCAGGAGCCGTCCCTGAATTTCCCCTCCCAGGCATTTCAAAGCCACCGCTGACAACACACCTTCCGGAGCTCCCCCCGAACCCAGCAATATATCTACGCCGGTATCGGAAAAACCGGTATGAATAGCTGCTGCCACATCCCCATCCGGAATCAGCTTAATCCGTGCTCCCGCTTTCCGGATATCCTCGATCAATTTGGCATGCCGCGGGCGATCAAGCACAACGGCCACCAGATCTTCAATATCCTTGCCCTGCGCACGGGCAACAGCTTTCAAATTATCTTCTACAGGCGCATCAATATCAACTTGTCCGACGGCTTTGGGGCCAACGGCAATTTTATCCATATACATATCCGGAGCGTGCAATAAATTGCCTTTATCGGAAATGGCAACAACGGACAGCGCGTTCCACAGGCCCTTGGCGACAATATTGGTTCCCTCCAGTGGATCTACGGCTACATCCACCTCCGGAAGATAGCCCAGTCCCACTTTTTCACCAATATACAACATGGGCGCTTCATCCATTTCTCCTTCCCCAATAACTACAGTACCCCGCATCGGAATTGTATCGAATACTTTGCGCATGGCCTCGGTTGCCGCAGCATCCGCTTCCTCTTTCTTTCCGTATCCCATCCAGCGACCTGATGCGATCGCAGCAGCCTCCGTAACACGAACAAGTTCCATCGTTAAACTTCTTTCCATGAGAAATCCCCTCTTCTAATAATCAAATTGCCCATCACATTTAACACCAATTCTTCAATTAGAGTAACATATTTATGTTATATGTTACATACTTCATTTGTTTTTACTTTTTATTATGAGAATTCTTTAAAAAAAAGGTCTCTGTTTGTTCAAGAAACCAGACAGGTCAACCATTGAGAATTGGCAAGAAATGAGGGTTTCTCGTGAAGAAGTCATGAGGGACCGGTTTGAAAAAGTTTAATATGAAATGACCTGATATGAAGGAGTTCGCTTGTTGCCCGCAAAATCCTTTTCCAAAATGGTTCGCCTGAAAAATTTAAAAAATAAAACGTTTCCCCTGATCAGGGGAGAAGCCCGACCCCGGGTAACATGCCCTGGCCGGACTTCCTGCTTCCGTCAAGCCTGTGTTGCTTTCTTCCAATCCGCTTCAAACTTTTCAATGCCCTGATCCGTCAGCGGATGGTGAACCATTTGTTTCATTACTTTATAAGGCAAGGTAGCAATATGCGCACCGCTCATGGCAGCCTGTATCACATGCAGAGGATGACGGATACTTGCGGCAATGATTTCGGTCCGAATATCATGCAACTTGAACATTTGAGCCACTTGCCCTACCAGTTGCATGCCATCCTGGCTGATATCATCCAGTCGTCCAATAAACGGACTGACATAGGTGGCACCTGCCCGTGCCGCCATGAGGGCCTGATTGGCAGAAAAAATCAGGGTAACGTTCGTATCAATGCCTTTTTTGGCAAAATGGCTGACTGCCTTCAGTCCTTCAATGGTCATTGGAATTTTAATTGTCACCTGCTTGGAAAGAGAAGCCAGGCGTTCCCCTTCCTCAATCATTCCCTTGGCATCACGACTGATTACTTCAGCGCTTACGGAACCATCAACAATTCCCAGGATTTCTTTCAGCACATCCTCAAATACACGGCCAGATTTGGCAATCAGACTGGGGTTTGTTGTCACTCCGGATAACAAGCCCCATTCATTAACCTCCCGAATTTCATCAACGATTGCTGTATCCAGAAAGAACTTCATTGCAACCATCCTTTTTACAAGTAAGTATGAATCAGCCAAACGCAGTATGATTTTTTATGCTTTACCGGAACTTCCAAACAAGCGAATTTTTTCCTTGACGGTTTCCTTGATGGCTTCACGGGCCGGTCCCAGATATTTACGGGGATCGATCATGTCCGGATTTTTGTCAAGCAATTCACGGACAACTTTTCCCATGGCAACCTGGTTTTCCGTATTCACATTGATTTTGGCAACCCCTTTGGAAATGGCAATCCGAATTGCCTCATCCGGTACACCGGATCCACCATGCAAAACTAGGGGAGCTTCAACCAAGCCGGCTACTTCTTCGATGATATCATAGTGGATTTTTGGTTCGCCTTTGTAAAGGCCATGTGCTGTTCCCACAGCAATAGCCAAAGCGTCAACATTTGTTTCTTTCCAGAAGCGCAGGGCTTCGTCCGGTTTGGCCAACGCTGCATCTTCTTCTTTTACATCCAGATCATCTTCCACACCGCCGATGGTTCCCAATTCTCCTTCTACAGATACACCAACAGCATGGGCTGCTTCGACCACTTTTTTGGTCAGGCGGATATTTTCTTCCAGCGGATAATGGGATCCGTCAAACATGACAGAAGAAAACCCTGCCTGAATGCATTGCATGACTACTTCAAAACTGCTTCCATGGTCAAGATGAAGCGCAACGGGAATACCGGCCTCTTCAGCGGCTACTTTGGACAGGGCAACTACATTTTTCAGTCCCATGTAGCGGATTGCACCTTCACTGGCACCAAAAATAAGCGGGGAACGCTCTTCTTTCCCTGCTTCAATAATTGCCTGGACAAACTCCAGGTTGTTAATATTGAATTGCCCTACTGCATAGCCTTCTTTCCTGGCCCGTGGCAGAAAGGAGTTCATTGATACAAGTGGCATTTTATTGCCTCCTTCATTTTCTTGTAATCACTTTTGCATTATAACACTTGCTATAGGGATTGGGTAGAAAAGGGCGCATTCTGTTAATAAAACTTACTTTTGGTTAAATTCAATATTCTCCTTGTTTCATCGGGAGTAGCCAGTTCACGATCCATTCCCCTGGCAATTCTTGCCACGCGTTCCACCAATTGGGCATTGGTAGCCAATTCTCCTTTTCGGTAGTAAATATTGTCTTCCAGTCCCACGCGCACATGTCCGCCCAAAACAATGCCCAATACAGCCATCGGCAGCTCATGTCTGCCAATCCCGGCTACTGTCCAGGTAGCATCTTCCGGCAACTGCCGGATCAGATGGAGGAGATTTTCCGCCGTTGCCGGCAGAGCACCAGGAACCCCCAGCACAAAGTCAAAATGCAGGTGTCCTGTAAAATAGCCTTTTTTGACCAGATGCAACGCATTAGCTATCATACCCACATCAAATATCTCGAATTCAGGACAGACTCCAAACCGTTCAAATTCCTCGGCATACCTGACCAGTTGCTCCGGAGTGTTCATAAACACCTCTTTGCCAAAGTTGACCGTACCTGTTGTGAATGTGGCCATTTCCGGACGCAGGGAAAGAGGTTGCAGCCTTTCTTCATCTGACATTCCTACTGCCCCTCCTGTTGATACCTGCACCACCAGATCGGTCTCTTTTTCTATTCCTTCAATCACCTCCCGGTAGCGCTCCCGATCCTGGCTTGGACGTCCGTTTCTGTCACGTACGTGGATGTGAACAATGGATGCTCCTGCTTCTCTTACTTCCTTTGCTGCTGCAACAATTTCTTCCGTGGTTACTGGAAGGTAGGGAGTATCCTCTCTGGTAACTTCCGCTCCTGTCAACGCCGCGGTAATAATCAACTTTTGCAAAATCCTGCCTCCTATCAAGTATCCAGGTTTAACGGTTTTTGGGAACCACGCAGGTTCCGGAAGCCCGGGCCACCACAACAGGTGGATCAAGTACACGGGCAAGAGATGGATGTTCCGGATCAATTCCGCCTTCAATGACCTTCACTGCTTCAAAGGACATTTTTCGGCTTGTATTGCCAACCTTTTCAATACGGCCTGTTGCTTCAACAAAATCGCCTGCATGAACAGGTGCCAGAAACTCTACCTGATCATAAGCAACAAACAGCCCTTCATCCCCATCATGTCGAATAAGCAGTTCTGTGGCAACATCACCAAACAGGGCCATAATCCGGGCTCCATCTACCAGATTCCCGCCATAATGGGCATCTGACTGGCTCATCCGCAACCGGATTTTTGCCTCCACCCTGCCGTCACCCCCCTTCAGCCATATCAAGAAGCCAGTTGCTTCATTACTTCGGTGCGCAATTCTTCAATATCAAACGGTTTGGTAAAGTGCGTCAAAGCTCCCAGCCGGCTGGCTTCCGCAACCATATCCAGTTCACCGTAGGCTGTCATCATGATCACCTTTGCCTCCGTATTAAATTTTCTTAACCGGCGCAGTAATTCCAACCCATCCATTCCTGGCATCTTCATATCCAGCAGGATGAGATCCGGTTTTTCCGCCTGAATAATTTCAAGGGCTTTTTTTCCATTGGAAGCCTGAAAAATATGTATATTTTCTTTGGAGAACACTTCCTGAAGCAGAAGTCGAATTCCATATTGATCGTCTACCACAAGTATTTTTTTGTCCAATTGAACATGCCTCCTCTCTTAAACGCAACCATCGCTGTATACACCAGGCTGACAGAGTAAACTTAATATTTCAGAAACACAGAAGGACATTCAAAACTATATTTATTGATCCTGTCGTCTATTTCCTGCTTACAGTAAAAAAAATAACTGCTGACAAGCACTTTCAAGACGGAGAAATATTCTTGAAACAGAATAGAAAAACTCCCGACGCCCGGCAAAAATACACAAAAAAGCACTCCAAAACATGAAATTTTTCTGGCCATTCTCTTTTTGTCTGTAAAAAGCTTATATATTAATAGTATAATTAATCCGTTGATTGTAGATATTTGTTTTTTAAATAAAAGGGAACATTGTTCATATGCAGGAGTAGATCTATGAAGTTACGAATGTTTCTTCTTGCTGTCAGCATTACGGTTATTTTTTTGCTTGCCCTTTCCCTTTTTCAGGAAGTATCCGCATTGGAAGACAAAAGCTTGCACGCATTAAATGAACGGCCAGCCCGCCTGTCAGACCAACCGACTGTTGTGTATCTGGTCCCCCATGCCGACGATGAGTTGTTGTCCATGGGAGTGGATATCGTAAATCATCTCCGTCTGCGTTACGATGTACATTTGGTATTGATGAGCCCTGGCGGACACTCACGTGCCCGGTTTTTAATCAACGGGTTTCAGGACTCGGAGGAACAGCCCTATCTCCATAAAAAACCGGTTTATTGCTCATTGCATAAACGTTACCATTCCCCTGAAAAAGAGAAATACGCGGACACCTATCTGGACGTAAACGATCTGGGAGCAGCCCGCGTCAGGGAATTCAGGGAAGTGGCCAGGCGCCTGGGCATTCCTGAAGAGAATGTACATATCTATAACATTGAAAATGACCGTTTTGTGGAACAGGAACAGGAGATCAGAAATGTAGTGGAAGAATTGTTGGAACGTTTTCCGGAAGCCCGTTTTCGGACAACAAGCATATGGGATTTCCATCCTGACCATGCCATGTTGGGTAAAATTTTGATGGAGGCCGAAGAAAAAAACCGGATTTCACCAGACAATACTCTCTACTTTATTTCTATCTACAAAGCAAGATTTACCAAATATGATCTGCCTTTCAGGGAGTATACAATGCAGTTGGTTGATCCGCAGGATGCACAGAAAATCAGATATGCCACCCGGGTATACGGGATCTGGGATCCTGAAAATGGCTGGTATCAGATCGGATATCACAGTGTAAAAAGCCAATTTGAAAAACTGGCTAAAAATGTAAAAAACAAATACCATTATTGATATGAAAGGGACAAAGGTTTGGGTTTTCTGCCCAAACCTTTGTTACAATGGTTGAGAGAAAGGAATGTTGTAAAAAAGGAGGGGAATAGCATGCGTGTTCTAGTTGTTGGCGCCGGGGCCATGGGCGGTTACTTTGGAGGAAGACTGGCAGAAAAGGGAGAGGATGTCACCTTTCTCGTCCGTCCCGGAAGACAGCAGCAATTGAAAGAAACGGGACTTGTAATCAAGAGTGTTCATGGAGATTTTCGGTCTCCTGTCAACACAATAACAAGCGGTGATCCTTGTGAACCGTTTGATCTGGTTTTGCTTACCGTCAAGGCCTATCACCTGGATGGAGCTGTCCCGTCTATCAAACCGTATATTCACGAACAGACGATGATCTTGCCACTTTTAAACGGAATCAGGCATATGGAGACATTATGGCAGCATTTTCCTGAAAAAAACGTCCTGGGCGGACTGGGCTTTATTGAAACGACTCTGAATCAGCGTGGAGAAATAGAACAATACAGTGCCATTCACGATATTGTGTTTGGCGAATGGGATGAAACCGAAACCTCTCGCATCAAACAGGTAGAAAAACTCTTTCAGGGCGCAAAAATGGGCGCACGTTCCTCGCGGAAAATCCAGCTGGAAATGTGGAAAAAATATCTGTTTATCAGTGCCATGAGCGGGATGACCTGCCTGATGCGAAGCAGTATCGGCCCGATACTGTCTTCGCCTTATGGAAGAGAAACCTATCAAGCATTTCTCGATGAACTTTATTCCGTTGCCGTCCTGAGGGAACCGCGATTATCAAGTGATTTGCCTGAAAAAATCCTGGCGAACACTGCCCGGTTGGAGCCGACGATGAAATCATCCATGCTTCGCGATATGGAAAAAGGACTGCCTATTGAAACGGATCATTTTCATGGCACTCTGATCGAGTGGGCGCAAAAAGGACAAAAGCTTCCGATCCTCAAAGCGGTTTACAGTGCCTTGTCCATCTATCAGGAACAGCAAAAAAACAGGACAACTGAAAATGACAGACAGCAGACTTCCATATCGTAATCATTGGTTTTTTTTATATTGATACAATTAAACAGATAATGATCGTTTTCTCAAAAAATCGACCCCTGTTCAATCGGGGAGTCGATTTTTGCATCGTTTCTCACTGCGGCACCCGAACGAAAAAGCAGACAACTGAATTTTTGCGGCAGTTTTTGCCAAACGATGAAAACCGGAATCAACTCTTTGGGACCAGCTTTTTTTCAAAGGCCATAAAAGGCTTGCTTGCGTGTGGAAAATAAAATGTTCCTCTTTTTTCATAGTCATGTGATTCATACAGATTCATCGCTTTTTCATTCACCATCTGTGTATCCAGGCGAATGCTTGAGTAACCTTGATCTTTTGCAAAACGCTCAATCTCGTCCATAAACAGGCGGGAAATTCCTTTTCCCTGATAATCCGGATTCACACATAACCGATGAACCACCAGGAAATTACCGGTTTTGTCCTTCCACGGAATATCCTCATACTGCGGTTCCTGATTCTGGTCCAGAGCAGCGATAGCTGCAATCTCTCCTTCACTGACCAGCAAATACATATTTCCGTTCCCGATATCCTTTTGCAATATTTCCCGGTCAGGATAATCTTCCGTCCATTGATCAATCCCCTGTTCACGCAATCCTTCCTTCACGTGTTCAAAAATGCGGACAATTTCCGAAAACTGATCAGGTCTTGCCTTAACAAATTCCATTGTCTATCCTCCTCTTTTCTATTTTCAACCAGTTTGAATAAAAGTATGTAAATATAAAAAAGAGCTGTATGGTTAACAGCTCTTTCCTGAACAGAACATCCGCAATTTGCCGGGTACAACTTTATTTCACTTTGATATGCTGTTTTAACTTCAAAGAAAGTGCTGCTTTCACAAATTCACGGAACAGCGGCTGGGGACGATTGGGACGCGAAATAAATTCGGGATGGAACTGGGAAGCAACAAACCAGGGATGATGGATATACTCTACAATCTCAACAAGCCTTCCATCAGGAGATGTTCCCGAGAACCGGTAGCCGACCTTTTCCAGCGATTCCCTGTATTCATTATTGAATTCATAACGGTGGCGATGCCGCTCATAAACGAGATCGGTCCCATATGCCTGATGTGCGAAACTATCCGGGGAAACTTTGCAGGGATAAAGCCCGAGGCGCATGGTTCCGCCTTTTTCTTCCACTTCCTTTTGTTCCGGCAGCAAGTCAATAATTGGATACGGTGTTTCCGGATCAAACTCCGAGCTGTGTGCTCCTTCCAGACCAAGCAAATTTCTGGCTCCTTCCACACAAGCCATTTGCATCCCCAGGCAAATGCCAAGGAAAGGAATCTGTTTTTCGCGGGCATAACGAATGGCGTTGATTTTCCCTTCAATCCCGCGATCACCAAATCCTCCCGGAACAAGGATGCCATCTGCATCTCCCAGCAGGGAATCCATATTGCTTTCGGTTACCTCTTCCGAATTGACCCATTTGACATCAATATCCGTATCCCCGTCAAAACCGGCATGGCGCAAGGATTCAACCACACTCATATAGGCATCATGCAGAGCAACGTATTTCCCCACAATGGCAATCCGGGTTGTATGGGTCAGGTTTTTCACCTTGTTTACCAGCTGAATCCAGTCCGACATATCGGCCGGCCCGCATTCCAGACCCAGGTGCTTGACGACGATTTCATCAAATCCCTGTTCCTGAATCATTAAAGGTACTTCATAAAGGGTTTCTGCATCGCGTGCTTCAATTACAGCTTCGCGATCGATATCACAGAATAACGCGATTTTGTTTTTTAATTCTTCGGTAAGCGGATATTCCGTTCGGCAAACAATTACATTGGGCTGGATTCCAATACTGCGCAATTCCTTGACACTGTGCTGGGTCGGCTTTGTTTTCAGTTCACCGCTGACACGCAACATGGGAACCAGCGTACAATGGATATACATTACGTTATTGGAACCAACGTCACTTTTTATCTGACGGATCGCTTCCAGGAATGGCAAGCTCTCGATATCCCCAACCGTACCGCCAATTTCCGTAATCACTACATCGGCTCCTGTTTCCCGACCAGCACGGAAAACCCGGTCTTTAATTTCGTTCGTTATGTGGGGAATGACTTGCACCGTCCCCCCCAGGTAATCCCCGCGGCGTTCCTTGTTAATCACAGTGGAATAAATTTTCCCGGTTGTCACGTTGCTGTTTTTACTTAAATTAATATCAATAAAACGTTCATAATGTCCCAAATCCAGGTCCGTTTCGGCACCATCATCCGTGACAAACACTTCTCCATGCTGATAGGGACTCATGGTCCCGGGGTCCACATTAATATAAGGGTCAAATTTTTGGATTGTTACTTTAATCCCTCTGTTTTTCAATAACCTTCCCAGTGCCGAAGCCGTAATTCCTTTTCCCAGGGAAGAAACCACACCACCAGTAACAAAAATGTATTTCGTCATATTTATCTTCCTCCTATAGACAAGGATGCCCTACTTTTTCACAAAATAGAAAGAGCGCCCCCAATAAAAGGGGCGCTCTTTTTCATTCCGTTCATAACGAGCCCAAAAAATAATTTATCGCAGTAAGTGACTATTGTCAAGCCGGTCTAAACAGCCCGTCCTCTTTCCTAACCCACATCCTCGTCAAACTCTTCGATATCCGCATCGTCAGAAAAATCATCATCCATATTCTCGATCTCGCCCATCTCTTCTTCATCTTCATCAAACAAATCTTCATCATCCAGTTCATCATAGTCATCTTCTTTCACATTGGCAGCAATGGCGGAATCGGTAGCCTGTTCTGTGGGATACCAGGACCGGATTCCCCACAAGTTGCGGCCAACACAAACAAACCGTCCATCAATATTGATTTCAGTATAGAGTTGGGCGATGTAACTTTCGGTTTCTTCTTGCGTAAAACCTTTCACCTTAGAGACTTCAGCCATGATATCCTTGTACAGCATCGCTTCTCCCTTTTCCATCAAAAGGTCGTAAGCCAAATCAACCATAGCTGTTTCTCTCACTTTTTCTTTAGCAAGGTTGTCACTCAAATTTGGACACATCCTTCCATCCATAGGTGAAGACCGTATCTCCAGTTTCTCGTACAATTATTTTATCCAAAAAAATAGTGAAGTCAACCACATTTATTCCAGACAGACAATTAAAAAGGGATGGAGCCGACATCTCCATCCCTCTGGAAAATCTTCACATATTGCGCCGATACTGGCCGCCCACTTCATAAAGGGCGCGGGTAATTTGCCCCAGGCTGGCTACTTTCACCGTTTCCATCAGTTCGGCAAAGATATTCCCGTTGTTCCGTGCTACTTCTTTCAGACGCTCCAACGCCGGCTCCGCCTGTCCCTGATGCTTTTGCCGGAACTCTTGAAGGTGTCGGATCTGTGCTTCTTTTTCTTCCTGAGTGGCACGGGTCAACTCCAGCTCCATGTCTTGCGGCGGATGGGGATTTTCAAATGTATTGACCCCAATAATTGGCAATTCCCCGTTATGTTTTTTGGTTTCATAGAGCAAGGATTCTTCCTGGATTTTTCCCCGCTGGTATTGGGTTTCCATGGCTCCCAATACCCCTCCCCGGTCGCTGATTCGCTCAAATTCCTGCAATACGGCTTCCTCTACCAGATCCGTCAGTTCATCAATAATAAAAGAGCCTTGCAACGGATTTTCATTTTTGGCCAATCCCAATTCCTTGGTAATGATCAGCTGGATGGCCATGGCCCGGCGAACGGATTCTTCCGTCGGCGTAGTGATGGCTTCGTCATAGGCATTGGTATGCAAGGAATTGCACTGGTCATAAATAGCCATCAAGGCCTGCAGGGTTGTCCGGATATCATTGAAGTCAATCTCCTGGGCATGCAACGAACGGCCGGAAGTTTGAATATGGTATTTCAATTTCTGGCTCCGTTCACCCCCGCCATACAAATATTTCATTACAATTGCCCAGATTCGGCGTGCTACCCGCCCAATCACCGTATATTCCGCGTCCAGTCCATTACTGAAGAAAAAAGACAGATTGGGAGCGAACTGGTCAATTTTCATACCGCGACTTAAATAATATTCGACGTAGGTGAATGCATTGGCCAGTGTGAAAGCCAGTTGGGTAATGGGATTTGCTCCTGCTTCTGCGATATGGTAGCCGCTGATACTTACCGAATAATAGTTGCGTACCCCTTGATCGATAAAATATTCCTGGATATCTCCCATCATTTTCAGGGCAAATTCCGTAGAAAAAATGCAGGTATTCTGGCCCTGATCCTCTTTCAGAATATCAGCCTGAACGGTTCCCCGCACATTCTGCAGGGTTTCCTTTTTAATTGCTTCCGCCTCTTCCCGGGTGGGCTCACGCCCCTCCTTTTGGCGAAACTTTTCAATCTGCTGATCAATAGCTGTATTAAAATACATGGCCAGAATAATGGGAGCAGGCCCGTTGATCGTCATGGATACACTGGTATTGGGTGCGCACAAATCAAAGCCGGCATACAATTTCTTCATATCATCCAGTGTACAGATACTGACTCCCGATTCTCCCACTTTCCCGTAGATATCAGGACGTTTATCCGGATCTTCCCCATAAAGGGTGACACTGTCAAATGCGGTAGACAAACGTTTGGCAGTATCATTTTCAGACAAATAGTGAAAACGGCGATTGGTCCGTTCCGGCGTTCCCTCTCCGGCAAACTGGCGTTTGGGATCCTCATCGGTTCGTTTAAATCGAAAGACACCTGCCGTAAATGGAAACTGCCCCGGCACATTTTCCTTGCGCAACCAGCGCAAGCGGTCTCCCCAATCTTTAAAACGGGGAAGCGCCACTTTGGGTATCCGGCTCCCTGCCAGAGTTTTCGTGTACAAGGGAACCTTCTGTTTTTTGTCGCGAATTTGGACTGTATATTCATCCTGCTTGTAAGACTGGATCAAGGAATCCCAGCTATTCAGCATTTTCCGGATATCCGGTTTCAGTTTTTCCTCAATATCCCTGATCGTCTTTTCGAAATATTCCGTCAGGTCTTGTGCCTCTTCCTGCCTGCCAAGGCAATCTTTAGCCCCTTTTAATTGGTAAAGCTGTGTAGCCAGCTTTGCCTGTTCCTCGGTTTCCTGGTGGTATTTGCGGACTGTTCCGGCAATTTCCCGCAAATAATGAGTGCGCTCTGGAGGAATGATATAGTGAATATTTTGCTCCGGATCGGTATTCTGCCACCTGCTCTTCCAATCCAGAGCAAATTTATCATTCAGTTTGCGGATCAATGCCTGATAAAAACGATTGGTTCCCGGGTCATTGAAACGGGATGCCATTGTCCCGTAAACCGGAATTTCATCATCCTCTGCATCAAACAGCTCCTGATTGCGCCGAACCTGTTTTTTTACATCCCGCAAGGCATCTTCGGAGCCTTTGCGGTCAAACTTGTTAATGGCAACCAGATCAGCATAATCCAACATTTCAATCTTCTCCAGCTGGGAGGGGGCGCCAAATTCCGAAGTCATCACATAAATGGATAAATCACTCACTTCGACAATATCGGCATTTCCTTGTCCAATCCCGCTTGTTTCAACAATAATCAAATCAAAATTTGCCGCTTTCAGGATTTGAATGGCTTCCCTGATTCCGCTGCTCAATTCTGACCGTGTACGGCGGGTAGCCAGGCTTCGCATATAAACCCGGGGATGGTGAACCGAATTCATGCGAATCCGGTCTCCCAACAAGGCACCACCTGTTTTTTGCTTGGTGGGATCAACGGAGAGTATGGCCACTCTTTTATCCTCAAAATCATGAATAAAGCGGCGGACCAGTTCATCCGTGAGTGAGCTTTTCCCTGCCCCACCCGTTCCGGTAATGCCCACAACCGGAATCATTTTCGTTTGTCCTGGCGGAAGTTGTTCAAGCAGCCAGTGTTTTTGTTTTTCGTTTTCTTCCACCCAGGTAATCAGGCGGGCAACTGTTTGCCTGTTTTCCTGAGACAAGCGCTCAATTTCCCGGGAAATATCGGATACTGTAGAAAAATCGGTTTCCTTCAGCATGGTTTCAACAATTCCTTCCAACCCCAATTCCCGGCCGTCCTGAGGAGAAAATATCTTGCTGACACCATACTCTTCCAGTTCCCTGATTTCACGGGGAACAATCACGCCCCCGCCTCCGCCAAAAACCCGAATATGCCCGGCACCTCTTTTTCTCAGCAAATCAATCATATACTTGAAAAATTCAATATGTCCTCCCTGGTAGGAAGAGACTGCAATCCCTTGTACATCCTCCTGGATTGCCGCCTCAACAATTTCATCAACCGAACGGTTATGCCCGAGATGTATGACTTCGACACCAGCTCCCTGCAGTAATCGGCGAAACAAATTGATGGCTGCATCATGTCCGTCAAACAGGCTGGCTGCTGTTACAAACCGAATGGCATGTTTAGGTCGGATCACACGCATTCCACTCTCCTCCTGCCGTTAATTGTCCTAACAACAAAGACATTTGCCGTTTTGTGAACTCCTCCAGGTCATATTCACGGCCTAATGCCCAATGGCGAAATGTCCACATTTGGCCAATCACCATGATATTGTGAGCCATCAACCTGATGGAAGAAGCATCAATCTGAATGGTTCCGTCTTCCATGCCCTTTTCCAGAATGTGAGCAAACAGATCCGTAATTTCTTCTTCTTTGCTCAGCACATATTTCATTTTATCTTTGGGCAATGATTTCGTTTCCTGATAAATCAGAAGAACCAGTGACCTCATTTCATCCATGGAACGGAATAACTGTTTCAGGCTTTTTAACAACGATTCAATGCCGGAATCTTCCTCTCTCATTACTTCCCGCAAACGTTTTTCCAATTCTGAATGAATATATTCACAAACCAGATAAAGAACATCTTCCTTGGTTTGAATATATTCATACATTGTCCCGATCGATAAGCCACATTCCTTTGCGATTTCCCGGGTTGTGGTTTTATAGAACCCTTTTTTAACAAATAACCGTACCGCCCCTTCAATGATTTGCTGGCGTCTCTGTTCGATCAAACGTTCATCTTTAATCATCGAAGGAATGAGTTTTGACTTTTTTTTCACATATCCCCCTCCCAAGTTGATCCAGCCATTTTCTGGCCAGGGTCCGCGGGCTGATTTTCCGGCTTTCCAGGCACTTCAACTGCTGTTGCCAGGCAGGCTCACTCCAGACTTTTTCCATATAACGGCGCACAGATTCCTCGATTATGTTTCGTGTTTCCTGCTCCAGCTGCTGCTGCCGTTTGCGGTTCAATCCCCCGTTTTGCTTGAGATACTCCAGATGATCGTCAATGGCATTCCACCACAAATCGATCCCTTCTCCCCGGGTAGCAATCGTACGGACAACAGGAGGGCGCCACCCCGTGTTTTCCCTGGATAAATCCAGCAAATCATTAATTTCCGATTCAAGGCGGCTTACTCCCGGCAAATCGGCTTTATTGATCACAAACAAATCGGCAATTTCCATGATTCCCGCCTTGAAAACCTGTATGACATCGCCGGCAGTCGGATTGAGCACCAGACAGACTGTATCCGCCACGTGCATGATATCCAGTTCCGCCTGTCCCACGCCAACCGTCTCCAACAGAATAAAATCATAACCGGCAGCATCCAGAACGGTAACCGCATCCTTGGCAGATCGCGACAATCCCCCCAGATACCCCCGGCTTCCCATGCTGCGAATATATACCCCCTGGTCCAGGGAATGACGCATCATTCTTACCCGGTCTCCCAGGATCGCTCCGCCGGTATAGGGACTGGTGGGGTCTATGGAAATGACCCCGACTGTATAATCCAGGCGGCGGAGATGGCCAATCAGTTCATCCAGCAAGGAACTTTTTCCGGCCCCCGGCGATCCGGTAATCCCGATAATATAAGCATTGCCGGTCTTCGGATAAAGGGCTTCCAACCATTTGTCCGTTCCCGGATCTCCATTTTCGATCTGCGTAATCAGGCGGGCAATTGCCCGTTTGTTTTTCTGTTCCACTTTGCTAAGCCTTTTCCCATCATTCCCCACTGCCACGTTTTCCTCACTCTTTCAGTAAATATTTTGAAATGACGAGTCGTTGAATTTCATTGGTCCCTTCATAAATCTGTGTAATTTTTGCATCTCTCATCATGCGCTCCACCGGATATTCCCGCGTATAGCCATACCCTCCAAAAATCTGGACTGCTTCTGTTGTTACCTGCATGGCCACATCGCCGGCATACAGTTTGGCCATTGCTGAGGCCTTTCCGTAAGGGAGTCCTTCACTTTCCAGCCAGGCTGCCTGATAGGTCAGCAAACGGGCTGCCTCAATCTGGGTAGCCATATCCGCCAGTTTAAACTGAATCGCCTGTTTGCTGGCAATGGGCTTGCCGAACTGTTTGCGCTCCTTCGCATAGCCAAGTGCCGAATCCAGAGCGCCTTGCGCAATTCCAACCGCCTGTGCGGCAATGCCGTTTCGTCCGCCGTCCAACGTCATCATCGCAATTTTGAAACCTTCTCCCTCTTCACCGAGGCGCTGGCTGGCAGGAATGCGGCAATCTTCAAACAGTATTTCTGTCGTGGGAGAAGAACGTATCCCCAATTTCTTTTCCTTTTTTCCAATCCGAAAACCGGGGGTATCCCTTTCAACGATAAAGGCTGTAATCCCTTTATGATTTAATGTCGGATCCGTGACAGCAAAAATTACATAAATTTCCGCTTCTCCTCCATTAGTGATAAAAATTTTGTTTCCATTAAGGATATAGTCATCACCGTCACGAACCGCAGTTGTTTTCATTGCCGCCGAATCCGAGCCTGATCCCGGTTCGGTCAATCCAAACGCACCCAGTTTGCTCCCTTCAGCCAAAGGCCGCAAAAAGCGCTCTTTTTGCTCAGGTGAGCCAAACTTGAAGATGGGCCAGCTGGCCAGTGAGATATGCGCAGACAAGGTTACCCCCGTTGCGGCACATACACGTGACAACTCCTCAACAGTAATCACGTAACTGAGAAAGTCGGCACCCACACCGCCGTATTTTTCGGGAAAAGGGATTCCTGTCAAACCCAGTTCAGCCAATTTCTCAAAAATGGAACGGTCAAACACTTCTTTTTCGTCTCTTTCCGCTGCTGTCGGAGCAACCTCGTTTAACGCAAAATCACGCACCATTCTGCGCATCATTTCATGCTCTTCACTCAACTGAAACTTCATCTGTTTCACTCCCTCAACCGGTCTATGTGCCGTTAACTCTTTCCTGTTTCAGCCTTCTGCCAACAGCTGGCCGGCAATCACGAGCCGTTGGATCTCATTGGTTCCCTCATAAATCTGTGTTATTTTCGCATCCCGAAACATCCGTTCCACCGGATATTCCCGGGTATAGCCATATCCTCCCAATATTTGGACAGCCTCTGTTGTCACTTTCATGGCGGTATCCGTCGCAAACATCTTGGCCATCGAGGCCTCCTTCCTGCAGGCAGAGCCAAGTTGCCTCTGCTCCGCGGCACGGTAAACAATAAGGCGGGCTGCTTCAATCTGTACAGCCATATCAGCCAATTTGAATTGAACTGCCTGCTTATTGGCAATCGGACTCCCAAACTGTTTCCGTTCCCTGGCATAGGCAAGTGCCGCTTTCATCGCTCCCTGTGCAATTCCCAACGCCTGGGCCGCAATTCCGATCCGCCCTCCCGACAAATTGGATAAAGCGATTTCATATCCTTGCCCTTCCTGGCCGAGCAAATTCTCTTCCGGCACTTCGGCATCCTCAAAAATCAATTCACAGGTGTTGGAACCGTTCAAACCCATTTTTCTCTCTTTTTTGCCGACCCGAAAACCGGGCGTATCTTTCTCCACGATAAACGCGGATATTCCTTTAGCCCCCCTGTCCGGATCAGTGACGGCAAAGGTTACATAAATATCGGCTTCTCCACTGTTGGTAATAAATACTTTGCTGCCATTCAATATGTATTTGTCGGCAGCTTTACGAGCGCTCGTTCGAAGATTGGACGCATCCGAACCGGCCTGCGGTTCAGTCAGGGCAAATGCCCCCAGATACTCTCCTTGTGCCAGCCGGGTAACGAATCTTTTTTTCTGTGCCTCGGTACCGTACTTCAAAATGGGCATCGTTCCGACTGACGTATGAACGGCCAGGATAACGCCTACCGTCGCACTTGCTTTGGAAATCTCCTCCAAAGCCAGAATATAGGAAATAAAATCCGCTCCTGCTCCTCCCCACTCCTCAGGTATGGGAATCCCCATCAAACCCAGTGCCGCCATTTTATTGATGATTTCTCTCGGAAAACGGTCTTCTTCATCCATTTTGGTTACGATCGGAGTGATTTCCGTTTCAGCAAAATCACGCACCATCCTGCGCAACATTTCTTGCTCCGGTGTAAAGGAAAATCTCATGAGGATCACTCCACTCCACAATGTTGTTCTTTTTTCTTTTATCTGTTACTTGTCCTCATATTGATAAAATCCCCGGCCGCTTTTTTTGCCCAGCCATCCAGCTTTCACATATTTGCGCAACAGGGGACAAGGACGGTACTTGCTGTCGCCAAATCCCTCGTAGAGGGTTTCCATAATATACAGACAGGTATCCAACCCGATAAAGTCAGCCAGAGTCAACGGACCCATCGGATGATTCATCCCCAGTTTCATCACCTGGTCAACTGCTTCCGGTTCGGCCACGCCTTCGTATACCGCATAAATGGCCTCATTAATCATGGGCATCAAGACCCGGTTGGATACAAAGCCCGGAAAATCGTTTACTTCAACCGGAACTTTGCCCATGGCTTCTGCCAATTCCTTTACCTTTCCGTAAACTTCATCGCTGGTGGCCAGTCCACGGATAATCTCGACCAGTTTCATCACCGGGACAGGATTCATGAAATGCATGCCAATGACACGTTCAGGCCGGGATGTAACTGCGGCAATTTCTGTAATTGGCAAAGAAGAAGTATTGCTGGCCAGAATGGTATGAGCAGGACAATTCTGGTCCAACCGGCGGAACACCCCGGTTTTTGCTTCCAACTTTTCAACAACGGCCTCAATTACCATATCAGCATCCCGGGCTGCTTCTTCCAATGAAATGGTTGGCCGGATTCGTGACAAAACCGACTCTTTCTCCTGCGCAGTCCATTTTCCTTTCGCCAAGCCCCGTTCCAATTGATCGGCAATTCGCGCAATTCCCCTGTTGACAAATACTTCAGAAATATCGTGCAAGGTTACCTGAAATCCGGCCTGGGCAGCAACCTGGGCAATTCCGCTCCCCATCTGGCCGGCGCCAATCACACTGATTCTCCTGATATCCATCATTTCTCCACCTTTCTAAGCGTCAACCCGGACAAGAATGGCATCCCCCTGGGCAGCACCGCTGCAAATAGCCGCGATCCCCAGTCCTCCGCCGCGCTGTCTCAATTCCATCACCAAAGTGAGGAGAATACGGGCACCGCTGGCGCCAATGGGATGCCCCAACGCAACCGCACCGCCGTTTACATTCAGCTTTTCAGCATCAATTCCCAAAATTTTTTTATTGGCCAAAGCAACCGCTGCAAAAGCTTCGTTAATTTCGTACAGATCGATCTCCTGAGGTGAAAGTTGATGTTTTTGCAACAGTTTTTTTACAGCGTACGCCGGAGTAATGGGAAAATCCTTTGCCTCCATCCCTACCGCTGCATGTCCGATAATCCGGGCCCATGGTTTCACGCCCAATTCTTCGGCCTTGTCACGGGTAGAAACCACCAGTGCCGCTGCACCATCATTGACTCCCGGGGCATTTCCGGCTGTAATCGTACCATCTTTAACATAAGCCGGTTTCAAGGCAGCCAATTTTTCCAGACTGGTATCCGGCCGGACAGCTTCATCCTGATTGACTGTTCCTTCCTTTTTTCCGGTTTTTACGGCAACCGGGACAATCTCTTTGGCCAAACGTCCATTCTGAATGGCTTTCCAGGCCCGCTGATGGCTTCTCAAGGCCCACTCATCCTGCTCTTCGCGGGAGATTCCCTGTTCTTTTGCCGTCCGGCTTCCGTGTACAATCATATGCACATCATGAAAAGCACACCACAAACCGTCATGAACCATCAAATCGACAACTTTCCCGTCTCCCATGCGTTGGCCAAAACGGGCATGGGGCAAGGCATAGGGGGTATTGCTCATGCTCTCCATTCCACCGGCCACGATCAAATCGGCATCGCCAGCCCGCAAAATCTGATCAGCCAGCGTTACACTGCGAAGTCCGGAAGCACAAACCTTGTTAATGGTTTCACTCCCCACCTGCCAGCCCAATCCGGCTTGCCGCGCTGCCTGGCGGGCAGGAATCTGTCCGGCACCTCCCTGCAAAACCATCCCCATGATCACTTGATCAACCGCTTCATCGGGGACACCGCTATGCTCCAGAGAAGCCCGAATCGCAGCTCCTCCCAGTTCAACGGCTGCTTTATCCTTCAAAGCCCCTCCAAATTTCCCAAACGGCGTCCGTGCGCCGCCTAAAATAACTGTTTCTGCCACTCGCTTCACCTCCGGCAAGGTATTCTACCGAGCGTTCGTTCGATAGACGCACGCCCGGAATAACTGTTTAACTTAAGCTTACCGGAAATTATTTATTTTAACAATACTTAACCAAATCGATCTATTTATATTAACACGTTTATTTTGTATTTATTGAATATTTATTTCAATTAGAAATAAAAGCCGTTTTGTTGTTTGACAAAGTTCTCTTGTGATGCAGAAGGATTCCGTTGCTTGACAAGGAGAAACCGGATCAGCCAAACAGACCGGGTTTCAGAAAAATGACAGGAAGTGACAGGAAGACAATTTTCAGGGACACGATTCCGTCTGTGCCCTGCCAAGAAGCAACTTCCCCGCGCTTTGCCGACAAATGCACAAATAGCGGTGTTGCAAGATGCCAGGATCACTTGGAGACAAAACGGGAAATGCCAACCTCGGGCATTCCCGTTTTAAACTGTTTGCAAAGCCGGTTTAACGAACCTCTCCGACCCCTTCGGCCGCATCGTCTTCAATCGATAAAGCCAATATTTCTGCAACGTCCATCGTTTTAACCTGATCCTCCATTTCCTTGGCCTTGGTTCCATCGGACAGCATCGTCAGACAATACGGACAGGCACTTCCAATCAGAGTGGGATTTGTTTCAAGCGCCTGTTCAGTCCGGGCCACGTTGATTCGCACCCCTTCCGTTTCTTCCATCCACATCATGCCACCACCGGCTCCGCAACACATTCCGCTTTCCCTGTTCCGTTTCATTTCAATGAGTTCCACACCCGGAATCTGTTCCAGAATATAGCGCGGCGGGTCAAACACACCGTTGTACCGCCCCAGATAGCAGGAATCATGGTAGGTGATCCGTTCTTTTACTTCTTTTACCGGCTTGAGTCGGCCCTGTTTGACAAGATCCGCCAGCACCTCCGTGTGGTGATAAACCTCAGCCTTAAGTCCAAGATCAACATATTCATTTTTAAAAGCGTTATAAGCATGGGGGTCAATTGTAATGATTTTTTTTACCTTGTGCTTTTCAAATAAAGCAATATTGTCCATCGCCAACTGCTGGAACAAAAATTCATTCCCCATGCGGCGCGGCGTATCACCTGAATTTTTCTCCTTTTTTCCCAAAACGGCAAATTTGACGCCTGCATGATGCAGGAGTTTTACCAGTGCCTGGCTGATTTTCTGGCTGCGGTTATCATAAGAACCCATCGATCCCACAAAAAAGAGATATTCAAAATCTTTTTCTTCTTTTACCGTTGGCACAGGCACTTCCGCTTTTTCCCGCCATTTGTCCCGTTCTTTCCGGCTGATCCCCCAGGGATTTCCCTGCCGCTCTATATTGGAGAAGGTGCGGGAAACTTCGGGGCTCATATTTCCTTCCGTCAGCACCAGATAACGGCGCATATCAATAATCTTGTCAACATGCTCGTTCATGACCGGGCATTGATCTTCACAGTTTCGGCAGGTGGTACATGACCACACTTCCTGTTCGGTGATCACATCCCCGATCAGATTGACGGCATCTCCATCCCGGGTAGCTGCTGTTTCCATGACAGCCTGATTAATGTTGCCAAACAAGAATTCCGGCACCCACGGACGCCGGGAAGTTATGGCTGCTCCTTTGGAAGTCAAATGGTCCCTCATTTTTACGATCAGATCCATCGGGGACAGCAATTTGCCTGTTCCGGCCGCCGGACACATACTGGTACAGCGTCCGCATTCTACACAAGCATACAGATCAATCAACTGATTTTGCGCAAAATCCTCAATTTTTCCTGCCCCATACTCTTCAACCGATTCGTCTTCAAAATCGATCAGGGACAATTTGGCCGGATCCTGCTGTTTTTTCAGGAACACATTCAAGGGGGCAATCAACAGATGAAAATGTTTGGACTGGGGCACGTAAACCAAAAAAGAAAACAATACCAGGGCATGCATCCACCAGAAGACATAAAAAACAACCCGGGCTGTTTCCTGGCTCAACCAGTCCATAAAAGGCAGTGCGATGATGGATGAGATCGGAGTATACCAGGTGACACCTTGCCCAAACCACAGCTTTTCAAAAGCCAAAGACAATAAAATAGACAACATGAGCATGGAGAGAAAAATAATCACCAGGCCGGCTTTAAAGCCTCTTTTCAAGCGGGGAATTTTTTCAACATAGCGGCGGTAAAAAGCGTACATGGTTGCTGCCAGGACGGCGAGTACGGTCATTTCCTGGAGAAACAGGAAAAAAGGATAGGCCGGTACCATTAGATGGCTTCCGGGAGCCAGTCCCTTGATAAACAGATCCACTGCTCCAAATTGAATAATGATAAATCCGTAAAACATAACCAGATGCATGAAGCCGCTTTTTCGGTCCTTAAGCAGTTTTTTCTGGCCAAAAACATAGGTCAGCAACTGATTGATCCCTGTTTTCAGATCCAGATCCAGATCGGCCGGCTTTCCCAATTTCACGTACTGATAACGCTTATACAAAACATTGCCAAACAAGTAGAAAGCATAGGCGGCAACCCCCAAAAAAAGAAGGAGGTTCAAGATCTGCAACATCGGCATGGTTTGCTCCCCTTTCCATTATTTATGTAATTCTGAAAAATCCATTTGCAACATACATCTATTCACATTGGATTAATTTGTTTCTATTCTAACATACACTGAGCAGCCATTCATTGCATTTTTTACGAATAGTCTGCAATCTTTTGCCTGCCCTTTTTATCCAAAGCATAATATATTTTTATTCATATTAATATTATTTTTTATATAATAGACTGTAGTCCGGACAATAATTCTCTTACCGGACCAAACACAGGCTAAAGTCTTGATAACCGGTATTTCAACGATTCGGCAACTGACAAACAGACCGAGAACTGCCCTGCCTGTTTTCTGAATGCCTTTGCCCACGCACGCCTGCATTGCGATCCGGCAAGAGGCATTTTCATAACAGGCAGCCAAAAATATGTAAGCCGGAATTGGCAGAAGACATTAAATTGGTTTCCGGAAAAGCTTCATATTATCAGGCAGCAAAAAATCCCGTCTTTCATGTTGAAAACAAACGGAATCGGGAAAACGTCCTGCCGATCATGGCGATATTCAGATTTTCGGGGAAGATAAACCGGTAACCGGTGTTCCAACCCGTATGAACAAAGAGGAAAAAACCACAGGTACCGTTTCGGGCGGAAAGGGGACAAAATGATTTTGAATGAACCATACCGGAATTTTTCCGATGACAACATTCCCGGGAAAGAGACGCTGAAATCAGGAAAATGCAAATTCTTTGGACTGAAAGGAGACGACGGGTGAATGAGGAAATATAGAAGTGAAAACAAAGGCAGGTCTCTTTCAATACGGAAGATGTGATTGAACCAAGAACTCCTGAAACGGCCAGACCAGGAAGATATTAATTTTTCTGGTTTGATCAAAAATTTGTTATTTGCCTGCAGCATCGGAAATTTCCAACCGCTGAAGAATTCCTCCCCTTTCAAGAAACCGGTACACTTCCCCGATAGAATATGTCCCCAGAAGGTTAAAACAGGTGGCATTTCCGTTGATGTTTAGGCAAAAGGCTTTTAAGTAAAAAAGGTTAGGAGAGAATCCGCATGAGACCCCATTCGTTTCAAATTCCTTATTCCGTGGCAAACAAGCTCCCCCC
This sequence comes from Thermoactinomyces sp., assembly GCA_049587175.1. Lineage (GTDB taxonomy): Bacteria > Bacillota > Bacilli > Thermoactinomycetales > Thermoactinomycetaceae > Thermoactinomyces. The sequence continues at coordinate 18,181 of JBAVDL010000085.1, read as the reverse complement.
GGATGAACGATTTGTCTACTATGAACTGAGTCGCCTGGCTTCAACAAAAACAAGAACTGACAATATCTTCAGGGTGAGGGTGCCCGCCCGGGGCCTGATCATTAATTATTTCCGCCTGGCAAAAGAAATGGATTTTCCGTATACAAAGGTTGCCTTTGCCATGGAACACTTGCAGAAAAAAGGGTTGATTGAGATCCATCCCCTCAGAAACAGGGAGTTTAAGTCTTACTATTTTGTTTATCTGAAAAAAATTTATAATGAAGAGGAAATCCCTATTTCCCCTCCACAATTTTCCATGTGAAAGAGCAGAGTTTGACAATAATTCCTCTATGGCAGACAGGTTTGTCTTTTTTTGCCTGTCTATCATAGAGGGATTTTTTATGGGGAAGAATGGATCTTTCTGCTTCCTCTCCGATAACTTCAGAATATATGTTAAGTCGGCTTTTGATGTCTCCATTAACAACATCTTTCATCCAGTTTTTTTATTCATGCAAGATAAGGTTTGTTAAGGAAAAAGTCAAACTTTCGAAACATGGACCGGCTTTCATTATCAAACTCCTGACTTGCTCCTCTATCTCTTCCGCCGCACGATTTCCTGAACAAAGTAGGAGGCCACGTCCGGAGCCACTGTTCCCGGGCCAAATCCCGCGTCAAATCCCAATTCCAGTGCCAGTTGGTGATGAATTCGCGGCCCTCCACAGATCAGGATAAACCGTTCTCTGAGCCCTTCTGCTTCCAACAGTTCAATCAGTTGTGTCAAATTGGTAATATGAATGCCTTTTTGTGTCACCACCTGGGAAACCAGAATCACATCCGCCTGAACTTCCAGGGCTTTGGCAATTAGTGTTTCATTATCAACCTGGCTTCCCAGATTGTAAGCCTCGATTTCCGGGTACCGTTCCAGACCAAATTCCCCGTTATAGCCTTTCATATTTATGATCGCATCAATGCCGACAGTGTGTGCATCTGTCCCTGTACAGGCTCCAATGACGATCACTTTCCGCCCGATTTTTTCCCGAATCCATCGGTTGATTTCCTCAAAATCCATGCGGCTGCTTCTTTTTTCATGCACCTGGATGGATGTATAATCAATGAAATGCCGGCACTTTCCGTAAACAATGAAATAAGTATAACCTTCTCCCAGGTCTTTCATGTGGTAAATTTGCGGTTCATCCAGTCCCATCTTTCCCGCCAGTTGCCTGGCCGCTTCCCTGGCTGCTTCCCCGCAGGGAACAGGCAGGGTGAAACTGCATTGCATCATGCCATCATTCAGTGTATCTCCATAAGGCTTAACACGGGTAAAATCCACGTTCATGACCTGATCCCTCCTCTGACACCAGCCCGAGCCGGACCCGGAGTTCTTCTTCAACCGGATTGTAGTAACCGTTGCCTTTTGCAAAGACCCCATCCAGTCCTTTTCCGCCGGTGAAGGAACGCTTCACGTCAGCAAACATGCCTTTTTCCAGCGCCTTGAACAAGCCGGTTTTCCGGATCTCTTCCAGCATTTCCACCGCTCTGTCCAATACCAGTTGGGCTCTTTTTTCAATCCGCCCCTCCGGCCGGAACAAAATCTCTTCCCCCAGATGGCGGGCAGTTTGGAAGACATAGGCTGCATTTTCAATTGCAAGTTGCCGGTCATGGATATGGGGAGTATGCATCGCTTCCGTCATCATGCCCAATAATTGCACTTCCTGATTGGTCATGATACTGACCATATTGAAAAGTGCGTTCTGGACATGCCCTTTAAAAATGTTTCCTGTCAAATATCGGGTAGGAGGCATGTATTTCAACGGAGCATCTGGAAAAATCTGTCTGGTCATCTGGGCATGCGCGATTTCCCAGAGCATGCCGTCTTCCAGATCGGGATTGATCTCAAAGGCATGCCCCAGCCCCATCTGTTCAGGAGGCAATCCTGACAAAAGTGCCAGCTGTTCATTGATAAACTGGGAAGCCAGCACAGTATGCGCTGCTTCAACCGCATCGGCTGTGGTTAAATAATTGTCTTCACCGGTATTGATCATGATGCCGGCAACACTGTTAATCATCCGGGAAAAAGCCTGGTCAATCAGGGTGCGCTGCATGTTGATATCACGGAACAATATCCCGTACAAGGCATCATTCAACATGACATCCAGCCGTTCAAGCGCTCCCAACGCAGCAATCTCCGGCATGCACAAACCGGAACAGTAATTGCACAAACGGATATACCGTCCTGCTTCCCTGCCGGCCTCATCCAGCGCCTGTCGCATCATGCGGAAATTTTCCCGGGTAGCAAAAGTCCCCCCAAACCCTTCTCTCGTCAATCCATGGGGAACATAGTCAAGCAAGCTCTGTCCTGTGCTGCGAATCACGGCAATAATGTCCGCTCCCTGTCTGACAGCGGATTTTGCCTGGATCACATCTTCATAAATATCTCCGGTAGCCACAATAACATACAGGTAGGGTTTCTTTCCTTCTCCAACTTCCTCAATCCAGCGCTCTCTGACTTTCCGGTTTTGTTCAATCCGGTTCAGGACACTTTGGGCCAATTCTTTTCCCTTTTCCCTGATTGCAAGCGGTGAAGCCTGGGGCAACCGGATCAGATCAAGTTCTCCTGCCGCCACCTGTTCCGCTATTTCCTGTGCGGTACACTGTCTGACAAGCATGGCATTGATCACCCAACCGGCCACACCTGTTTCCAGCCGGCCTTTGTCCCGTAAATGATCGACAATCACATTGGGCAGCGGAACCGACTCTTCATTAACTCCGTCAATCCCCAAAAGACGCAGAACGGTTCGTTCTATCGCCACAGTGCTTCGCCCGGAAATAAACTGATCTACCTGGCGAGCAATCTCTTTTGCCGCCTGACGCGCACGGGCAATCTTCTCTGGCTGAAGCCGGAATTTATTCAATATCCATCCCTCTCTTTCCTGCCTTTTGTCTGGCCATCCGGACAATTTGCGGCGGAAGTCCGATCTGTTCGGCAATCCGCAACGCCTCATGCGGAACCACTTCGGCCGGTTGAACCGGAACAAGCCGGTAATCCATCTGTTCCTGCAAAAGGCGCCGGATCTCCCGGACAGTCCGCATGTTCCCCGGTACCTGAAGGCGCCTGGAAAGGCCTGCAACCTGATACAAACGGATTTTCTTTACGGACAGCACTTCCCGGTAATGTGTCACATGAACAGTCCAGTATGACTGTTCCGCCAGATAAGCGGTAACCGCCTCGGACAAAGCCGCACCTTCAACCGGGTTGGTGCCGCTTCCGATTTCGTCCAGCAGCAACAATCCTGTACTGGTACGGCTGATCCAGTCGCGCAGCCGTGCCATTTCTGCTCCAAATCGGCTCAATCCCTGTTTTAACCCCTGCTGGTCCCCCATAACTCCGGCCACCCAGGAAAAAAGCGGCATTTCACAAACCGAAGCCGGCACAAAAAATCCCAGGTGCGCCAGAACCGCAATCAATCCCAGTGTTTTTAACGCAACTGTCTTTCCGCCCATATTGGGACCAATTATTACGGTTACTCCCGGACTGATGACACAATCAATGCGTGTCATGAAGCAGCCTTCTTCAGCCAGCAGTTTTTCCAGGGCAGGGTGGAACGCCCCTTTGATCCGGAATTGATCCGGTGACCATCGCGGTCTTGTTCCTGCCCACTGTTTGGCAGCCCGTACCCGGGCCCACTGCAGATCCAGATGCACAATTTTTTGCTGCCACTTTTCCAGATCCGGTACAAGAGGGACAAACTGCTGACCCAGCCATTGACTCACCTCCTGTTCCAACCGGGAAATTTTTTCCTCCAGCCGTGAGATGTCCGCATTTTCTCCCTGTTTGCACCGGTAGACCACTTCATGTACCGTTTCCCGTACCCGTTCAATCTCAGGCATGGTTTCCCAGACGGAAAGCTGATCCGGTTTTTTCGGTACAATCCATTCTCCAAACCGGTTGCGGAAATGTCCGGTTTTCTCTTCAATCTGCCTGGCCTTTTGTTCAATTTCCTTTTTTTGTCCGGCCTGCAACCGGCGCCACTTCTTTCTGGCTTGCCTCAACCGTTCGCAATAGGCATCATCAAACCAGAAAGCGGGCGTCATCTCCGGGGAAGGATTTAAAAGGCGAATTGCCTGCTCACACCGGTCCGCCATCTGTCTGTCCTTGAAAATCAGACCGGATAAGCTTTGCTTTGGCAAAAGAAGATAAATCTCTTTGAGATGCCATAAAAATGTTTTCAGATCAAACCATTCCGTCAAGTTTAACGGAACCGCTTCCTCCAGTTTGGAAAGAATAGTGGAAACGTCAGGAATGTTGCTCAATCGCCGGTTCAAGGCTTCTTCAAAACCGGGGTGACTGTTCGTCAACCGGATCAGTTCTTCCTGTTCCTGCAAACATTGCTGCCATGCGTCTTCCTGACCAGGCTGAAAAGGAGAAAAGTCCTTTTTTTGCCTGATACCATATGGAGTCAGCGGCTGAAACAATTCCATACAGAATGCCAAATCAAGGTCTTTTGCTGTCTGGCGGTCACAAAACACCATCCCACACTCCCTGTTCCCGCGGATCCCGCACTACATCCATTACTGGCAACGGAAAACAGACCCGGCCAATTTTTTCTTTCATCTCTTGCGGAGAAAATGAATAGCCGTCGGGTGAATCCGGGTTGATGGCCGCTTTAATGAGGCGAACCGGCTTCAGTACCCTTATTTCGCCTCCCTGCTGATAAAACCGGCGGATCTTCGGCAAGGATACAAACAAATGGGTTGCACTTGGAACAATTAAGCGAACAGACTGTCGATTCTCCATCAATATCTCAAGCATTGAATCCGTTAACGCACCCGCTACGGCCAGTGCATCCCAATTACCTGCCTGCATTTCCTCTTTTTCTTTCAGGTCAAAAAAGCCGGAATAGGGAAGAGTTTCAAGGCGTCCTTCGGTTACTGCAACCATCCGCCGCTGCCTGTAGGCAATTTGCCCGGCCTGCTGTTCGAGGGGAAGGGAACTTTCCTCCAGGCGGAAGAGATGAAACCACTCTTCTGCTTTTTTAACAACCTCCTGCAAACTTGGGCTGAGCGAGGCGCCAATTACGACAATACTGGCATCTGTCAACCAGGGACTGGATGGAGAGCGCCGGTCATAGGCACCATCCAGCAATATTTTTCCTGCCCCGGCTTCTCCCAGCAGATGTATTGCCCGTTCCGCCCCGCTTCTGGTCGGAATGCCCGCAAGCATTACCGTACCCTCCCGTTTGGCGCGGGCAATATACACATCGCCCAATAGTGAGGAAATCCCGCAAGCCTGAAGCACTTCCCAATTTCCGGGCTGGTGGTTGAGCCAGGTGGCGGAAGTAGCCACCAGCATGTTTTCACACACCCGGACAAGTGGTTTTTCTCTCCCGCTCCAGGCATCATGCCGTTCTCCATCAATCCCCATGCTTAAAAGGCCAAGCGGGGAATCTGATAATGGATAATCACGGATCAAAGCATTTAATACAGTTGTTTTTCCGGCATTTTTGGATAATCCGATTACCGACAGAGAATGGATTGCTTTCATCCAGATCCCCCATCACCGGTATTTTGTTTCCAGATCTCGCCCGGCCGGGCTTCGGCGCTCTTCCCGTTTTAATTGTTTGGGTTCCAGATTGATCCGCCCGTCATTCATCAGCGCAGCAATTCCTGCCTGTTCACCGGCTTCCTGGCAATACGCGCATTCCTCCCGATTATGGGGTTGGTAGCAGTCCGGCTCCGGATAACCGGTTATCACGCCTTCAAAGTTGCGCAATACCGTTTTAAACGGACTTTGCGAAAGAATATAGTTGGGGCTGAGCGGAATTTTGCCTCCTCCTCCGGGAGCATCAACCACAAATGTGGGAACAGCATATCCGGAAGTATGTCCGCGCAAATATTCAATAATCTCCAGACCTTTCGAAACAGGAGTGCGAAAATGCCCGATTCCTTCCGACAAATCGCATTGATAGATATAGTAGGGACGTACACGGATTTTCACCAGTTCATGCATCAATTTTTTCATTACATGCGGGCAATCGTTAACCCCTGCCAGAATAACGGACTGGTTACCCAGGGGAACCCCTGCATCTGCGAGCATTTCACAAGCCCGCCCGGATTCTTCGGTGATTTCTTTTGGATGGTTAAAGTGGGTATTGATCCAGACAGGATGGTACTTCTTCAAAATACGGCACAAATTTTCCGTAATCCGCTGCGGAAACACAACCGGAGCCCGCGTCCCGATCCGGATAATTTCCACATGAGGGATCTCGCGCAAATTCTTGAGCAGATACTCCAGGATGCGGTCATTCACCAGCAGTGCATCGCCTCCCGACAAAAGGACATCCCTTACCTGCGGGGTATTTCGGATATAATCGATACAGGCATCCATCTGTTTTTTGGGAACCCCCATCCCGATCTGCCCCGAAAACCGGCGTCTCGTACAATAACGGCAATACATGGAGCACTGGTTGGTGATCAAAAACAGCACCCGATCCGGATAACGATGGGTCAGGCCGGGGACGGGAGAATCGGTATCCTCCAGAAGCGGGTCTCTCATATCATAAGGCGTGCGATTCAATTCCCGGGAAACAGGAACAGACTGCATGCGGATCGGGTCGCGTGGATCGTCGGGATCCATCAACAGCGCATAGTATGGGGTAATATTGAGCGGAATCGTCTGACCGGAAATTTCCACTCCTGCCACTTCTTCCGGAGTCAGGTTGATCACCTTGCCCAAATCTTCCACTTTCCTGATCGTATGCGTTAATTGCCACAGCCAATCATTCCACTCTGCTTCTGTCACATCTTTCCACAACTCAATTTCGCGCCAATCTCTCATCCAGCCCAGCTCCTTCCAACCTGTATTTTACCCATAGCGCCTGACAAACAGCTCAAACAGCCGGCTATTTTCGCGAAGGGATTGGAGAGCGAGGGAAGCATGCCCCGGAGCATATCCGTTTCCAATCATCATTTGCACATCCTTGCCTGCCCCCTCCGCACCAAGAGCCGCTTTGGCAAAGCTGACAGCCATGCTGAAAAAATAAACGATTCCTCCTGTACGGGTTGCCAGAATTGCGGAAAGTTCCGTATCAGGCACATTGACGCAATTGATGGTCAAATCGGCCAGTTTTCCCTTTGTCAATGTGTCAACCGCTTCATATACTGCCAGCGGATCTTTTGCATCGATCCGAATCACTTCGTGGGCAATCTTCAGGGAGCGGATTTCCGCACAAGCCTTTCTGCTTGCCTCCACGGCAATCACTTTCCCCTGCTTTCCTGCTTTTTTCCACGCCTGGTACAAACTTAACAAACCGGATTTTCCGCCTGCTCCCAGCACGACAACCCGATGATTCGGCCGCACCAGCCGGGCTGTTTGTGCAGGAGCACCGCAAACATCCAGCACAGCAAGTGCTGTCTTTTCGGGAATATCCTCAGGCAGAATGGCAAACGGACTGCTTGCAAACAGGATCGCATGCCCACTTACTTCAATTTGTCCCGTATCCAAATGAACTTGCCTTATTTTTTCGATCGAAAGCGGCGTAAGCGTCAGTGAAATGAGGGTTGCAATTTTCCTTCCCGGTTTTGCTTCCGGACCGGGGAACCGCGGTCCCGTTTCTGCCACTGTTCCAATCAGCATCCCCCCTGATTCGGTTACGGGATTATGCATTTTTCCACGCTCAGACACAATTGACATTATTTTGCGGGCGATTTCTTCCGGATCGTTTTGTGCCTCTTTTTTCAACTGGGCAAAAGAGGCAGAATCAATATTCAGGTACTCAACACGAACCAGGCATTCGTTATCGTAAATTTCCGGATTCGGATCCAGCTTCCAAGCAGGTTGCGGCAACACACCTGCCGGCTCAATGACACGATGCAAACCATAATAATGTCCTTTTTTACAGACCAAGTAGCCACCCCCCGTTTTCAGTTCACCTTTCCATATTGCAAAAATGATGCCAGAAGGGAATTTATGGAATGACAGCGTTTTCCCTCCTGGTTGCACAAAAAAATGCCCAATATTGGGCATTCAGAACTTGAAAAATACACAGAAGGAAAACGTCTGCCTGGAAGAGAAGGCAGAAATGGCAGAATCCGGTTCTTATGGCCAGTCATCACTCGTTTTTTGCGTCTGAAAGAATCACAGGCGCCTACAGCCATCCGATCTTTTTCAATTTGTATTGCAAAGTCTGGCGCGGAATTCCCAATTGCTTTGCCGCTTTTAAAACATTTCCCTTTGTTTCGGACATGGCCTGTACAATAAACTGTTTTTCCACCTCTTTTACCACTTCTTTCAATGACCTTCCTGCCAGATCTCCTGCAAAAGGAAATTTGCCCGGATCAGGCATGTTGCGGAAATGATGCGGCAAATGGTCAACCGTCAGCTCCCGTTCTGCAGCAAGGTTCAAGGCGCCTTCCAGGGTATGCGCCAATTCTCTTACATTGCCTGGCCAGTCATAACTGTAAAATGCATCAAAGACCTCCCTGGATATCAACTCAACCGGTGAATCCAGTTCGGCTTTCAATTTGCGGAAAAAATAGTGTGTCAGACATTCAATATCGTCTTTTCGTTCCCGAAGCGGGGGCAGGCGAAGTCCTACCACATGAATCCGGTAATACAGATCTCTTCTCAATTTTCCTTCGCGGATACTGTTTAGTGGTTCTTCATTGGTGGCAACAATAATCCGGACATCAACCGACCGGAACCGGGTATCACCAATTCGCCGGATCCCGCCATCTTCCAATACTCTTAGAAGTTTTGCCTGTAATTCGATTGGCATCGCCTGGATTTCATCAAGAAACAGGGTTCCGCCATCAGCCAGTTCAAACAGGCCGGGACGATCTTCTGCTCCTGTAAATGCTCCTTTTGCCGTCCCGAACAGGATTCCTTCCAGCAAAGCGGGCGGAATGGCTGCACAATTCTGGGCAATAAACGGACCTGTTACGCGTTTGGATGCACTGTGAATCGATTGCACAAACAATTCTTTCCCTGTTCCGGTTTCCCCAATTACCAGTACAGGTGATTTTGTCTGTGCTGCCCGCCTTGCCTTTTCAATCTCGGCCAGCAATTTGCGGTTTTGCGTAACAATATCCGTAAACCGGTAAAAATGCTGATGTTTACAGGACGAATGCCTGCCCGGTTCATGCATTTGTTCCCGCAGGTGCAGTACTTGATCAGACAATTCTTTCACCTGCGTAATATCCCGTGAAATTTCTGCCGCTCCGACCACTTTCCCCCGCACATGGAGAGGAATGGTACGATTCACTGTCAATACCCGTTTCCCTTTACGGTTCATATAGGCTTGCTGCTGTTCACCAATGGAAATACCGGTTTCCAGCACTTTCAGGAGAGTGCTTGTTTTCCGGGTCAGGGACGGAAAAGCCTCCAAAACATGGATTCCCATCACTTCATCTATATCCATTCCATCCAGAAGCGAAGCGACCCGGTTATAAAAAACGGTAATTCCTTGAGCATTTACAATATGAATTCCTTCGTCCAAACTATCCAAAAATTCAAAAATAAATTCCTTGGAACTGCTTGAAGCAAGCAAACCAGATTCCCCCTTGTTCTTCAGGTGCCGAAAAATAGTCAGAATGTTGACAGAAATTTGTCATTCATTATTGTAATCGGTATTGCCTTTTTTTGTCCACTCCAGGAATTGGAGGAGGATTCTTCTGTCTACAAGCTCCCGGAAAAGGTCACGAAAAAACTCCAGCGTTCGCTTTCAGGCAGGGAAAACATACTACTTTGTTTCATCCGCTTTGCCTTCGGCGAACGCTTTCTTTTTTGCATACACTTTTTGCCGACGGGTGGTTCAGAAATGGTTTTCTTGATCAAATTCATACTGTACTTCTTTCGGTAATGGTCCCCAAAGTTGCAGCAAATTGTCGATCGTATATTTTTCTTTCTTCCCATCATCGTCCCGTTCAAGGCAGTAAATGGTAATTTTGGCAATCCCTTTTTCGGACAGGGGCATAATGGCTTCTTTGGGAATATTTACTTTAAAATCAACCGTTGTGTAGTCTTTCGTCTTTTCTTTATGGAAAGTTACGGCCCGCCCGTTTAGCACCAGCCGTGAACTGAAACCGTCTACCACATAAATATCATAATAAAAAGTCCGTCCTGGTAAATCATTGTTTACTTTTAATGTAACATGATATTTCCCGTTTTCTCCCGTTACTTGATAATCCCGGAACATTTTGCTTTCCATTTTTTCCTTGGCGGGAATCTCTTTCCACCACTTGTGGTTCCATTGCTGCATTTCATCCGTTTTTTCCTGTGATGCAGCAGCCGATTGGCCGGACTGCTTATTCTGAATTGCTTCCTGTGTTGGTTTACCCATCAGTTGATAACCAAAGCTTAACACTAAAAAGACAAGAATTGTCGTTCCAGCCAGGAGCCCAATTTTTTGGGGATTCCATTTTCTAACCGGCCTGTTCTGCTGTTGCCGGTTCACAGGCAGCATACGGGCATTCGGTTTTTTCAATGCATGTTGCAAGGCATGTTTCATTTCAGCCGCCGTCTGGTAACGTTTTTTCGGATCCTTGTCCAGAGCACGCAGCAATACTTGCCTGAGTGCCTCAGGGATGGCCGGATTGTATATTCTCGGATCAGGAACCGGTTCCTGCAAATGTTTCAGAGCAATCGATATGGAACTGGTACCATTAAAGGGAACTTTCTTTGTCAGCATTTCATATAACAGAATGCCTAATGAATAGATATCGGAGGAGCAATCAATTTGCCCTCCCGAAGCCTGCTCCGGAGAGAAATAATGAACCGATCCCATTACATAACCGGTTTTGGTTGTAATGGTTGATGCGCTGGGAAAATAGGAGATCCCGAAATCGGTTACTTTATAGCGGTGATCCTCGGCAACCAGAATATTATGCGGTTTGATATCGCGATGAATGATTCCGTGGCGATGTGCGTGGGATAAGCCGTCGCAAATTTGTGAAGCAATATATACTGCTTTTTCCGGAGACAACGGCCCTTCCTTTTTAATCAGTTGAATTAAAGACGGCCCCTGAACATACTCCATCACCATATAATAAACAGATCCTTCCCGCCCTACGTCAAAGACACTGACAATGTTGGGATGGGACAAACTGCCTGCTGCCTTGGCTTCCCGGAAAAACCTGCGAATAAAGTCCTGATCATGCACCAACGAGTTGTTCATCACTTTCACTGCAACATAACGATCGATCAGTAAATCTTTGGCCTTGTAAACAACAGCCATGCCTCCTCCACCCAGAGAGTGAAGGATTTTATATCTCCCCGCCAGCTTCATTCCTTCCATAAACCCTGTCTCCTTGTTTGTAATCCTTGACTTTTCTATACTTATCATCCTGTTTATTTCCAGCGCGGAAAATAAGGTTGAGCATTACTATTAAAACGCGCTTTTAAACGGTAGGGTGTTACATTTTTTCAAACCTTCATTCTATCTCTGTATACAACAGCCGACTCTCCCCTGTTCAGGGCATTTTTACAATAAAAAAAGCCAGAAGGTTTCCCCTCTAGCTAGTATAACATTACATACGCTCCGGTGCTTCTACTCCGATCAATTTCAACCCGTTTCTGATCACCTGGGCAATTGCGGCCAACAAAGCCATTCTTGCCTGAGACAGTTCGGTATTATCGGTAATTACGCGGCAGGCGTTATAATATCGATGAAATTCGGAAGCCAGATCATACAGATAGTGAACAACTTTGTGCGGAGCCAATTGCCGGGCTGCAGCAGCAATTTCCCCAGGGAATTCCCCAAGCTTTTCCAAAAGATCATATTCCTGTTCAAGATTCAACAACCGCAAGTCTGCCGATCCGGGCGACAGGCTTAATCCTTTTTCCTCTGCCTGGCGAAATACGCTCTTAATGCGGGCGTGCGCGTATTGGACATAGTATACAGGGTTTTCATTGGATCTTGAAACAGCCAGATCCATATCAAAGTCAAGATGACTGTCCGGACTCCTCATCACAAAAAAGTACCGGGCCGGATCAATTCCCACTTCATCCAGCAGTTCGACCAGTGTTATCGCTTTTCCGGTTCGCTTGGACATCTTTACCATTTCCCCGTTTTGGTACAGTTTCACCATCTGGGTAATAATGATTTCCAGCTGGTCGGAATTATACCCCAACGAGGCGAGTGCCGCTTTTAATCTTGTAATGTAGCCGTGATGGTCTGCCCCCCACACATTGATCAGACGTTCAAATCCGCGATGAAACTTGTTGCGGTGATAAGCAATATCCGGTGTCAAATAAGTATAGGAGCCATCCTTTTTTATCAACACACGATCCTTGTCATCGCCAAATTCAGTCGATTTGAGCCACAAGGCTCCATCCTTCTCATAGGTATAGCCCCTTTGCCTGAGTGCCTCCAATGTCTCTTCAACAGCCCCTGATTCGTAAAGAGATGTCTCACTGAACCAGACATCAAAATGCACGCGATATTTGGCCAAATCCGACCTGATCTTTTCCAGCAGGCGTTTTTTCCCGTATTCCCTGATCTTTTGCAATCTTTCTTGCCGATCCAGCTGAAGAAGACTCTCTCCTTCCTGTTCAATCAAGTCTCTGGCAATTTGGATAATATCCTGACCGCGGTAACCATCTTCCGGGAACTCTGCCGTCTGCCCCAACTGTTCCAGTACCCGGGCTTCAATAGATAAAGCCAGCATCGTAATCTGGTTGCCGGCATCATTAATGTAATATTCACGGGTTACGTCATATCCTGCAGCATCCAGAATGTTGCAGATCGCATCTCCGACTGCTGAACCGCGAGCATGCCCCAGATGCAGGGTGCCGGTAGGGTTGGCAGAGCAAAATTCCACGTTGACCTTTTCTTTCTTGCCGGTCTCAAACCGCCCATATTGATCTTTTGCTTTTTCGATCTCACCGATCACTTCTACCAGAAAGGAACGATCGATGAAAAAGTTGATAAATCCTGGCCCGGCAATCTGGATATCACGTATGCTTCCTCTTTGCCTGTCAATATTCCCGACAATCTGTTCTGCAATCTGGCGCGGGTTTTTACGGGCAATTCGCGTCAGTTGCATGGCAATATTGGTCGCCCAGTCTCCATGTTCCTTTTCTCTGGGAACTTCCAGTAAAATATCCGGAATCTCCTTTTCATCAGCGAGCTGTGCCTGCATGATCGCCTGCTTTATTTCCTGCTTCAGTACTTCTTTTTTCTGCTCAAGCGGATTCATTGCATCATCCTCCTATCCACCTAATGCCAAGTTTGTATTTTCCCAGTTTCTGTTTCCCCATATGTAACAGGAACGAAAAAGAAATCAGTCCTTCCCGGTTCAGCCGTTTGCGCTGGTAGGTCAAAGTTTCTACTTCCATTTCAGTAGAACCTGCAGGAGTATAAACGACGCTTCTCATCTTTTGGCCCGGTTTGTAAAATTGCCTGTATGAAACGGCCCCTTGCCGGACAATCAGGATCTGATCAGGCCGGGACTTGACTGCAGTGACAATTTCCGCGCTGGTACCGCTGTTTTCCTTGTACCAAAGAATCCATTCCCCACTGCCTTTTTCCTGAAAGCGGCCGGACAGTTCCTGTCTGATCACTTCGGGTCCCTGATCCGCTTCCTGCCAGATAGTTGATTCAATATAAATCTTTACCGGGATCATTTCCCCATCCTCTTTTCGTTTATAAAGTATCTTATCACTGGTTTCAAAGATTTGCCACGTCCGGATAGCAGCTTTGACACCACCATCCTTCTGCTAATCATTTTCTCACACTTTGTCGACAAGCTAAAAACCCCCGAAAGGGGGTTTATTTTACAAAGCCAAGCAACATTTCCCGCACCAGTTTGGCGGCCAGGACAGGTGTCTGTTCACTGTGGTCATATGCCGGGGCCACTTCCACCAGGTCGGCTCCCACCACATTTGCGCCTGAATGCGCAATCGCATGAATCGCCTGCAACATTTCCCGGGTAGTAATCCCGCCAGGTTCCGGCGTTCCGGTTCCCGGCGCATGGGCCGGGTCGATCACATCTATGTCAATGGTTACATAAACGGGCCGCCCTTTCAGCCCCGGCAAACATTTCGTCAATGGCTCCACCACTTCAAAAGGATAAAAATGAATTCCAGCCTCTTCCGCATAATCTGCTTCTTCCCTGGTCATCGAACGAATGCCGAATTGGTAAAGATTTTCCCCTCCGATCTGTTCAGCCACTTTGCGCAAAGGAGTGGCATGCGAATAAATCTCCCCTTCGTAATCCGTCCTCAAGTCGGCATGGGCATCAAGATGAATAACAGCCAGGTCCGGATACCGTCCGGCTACTTCTTTCACAATGGGCCAGGTGACCAGATGCTCCCCGCCCAATCCGAGCGGAAACTTTCCGGCATCCAGGACTTTGCGGACAAATTCCCCTATAACCTGCACGCTTTTCTCAGGGTTCCCAAAGGGCAAGGGTATATCTCCAGCATCAAAATAAACAAGATCTGACAAATCCCGTTTCAAATAATGGCTGTATTCCTCATGCACCAGCGAACTTTCCCGAATCCGGGCCGGCCCGAAGCGGGACCCGGGCCGAAAACTTACAGTCCAGTCCATGGGCATGCCATAAATAACTGCCTGTGCTTTTTCAAAATCATTGCTTGCGCCAATAAAAACGTTACCTGAATATCTGTCATCAAACCGCATCATTCTCATCCCGATCTGTCAGCAAATCAAGCACAAACTGCGGCAAATCAAACAGGGAACGGTGCATTTCCGGACGATAATAACGGGTATTTAAAGGTTTGCAGGAAGATTGTTCTACATTAAGCGGATCATGTTTTTTTGAGCCAATGGTAAAACTCCACAACCCGCTTGGATAGGTGGGAATACTTGCCGTATATAGGCGGGCAATCGGGAAAATGGCTGAAATATCGCGAAATACCTGCCGGATCAGATCCCGGTTAAACCAGGGCGATTCGGTTTGTGCCACCATGATGCCATCCTCTTTTAATGCTTCGTAAATCCCTTCATAAAACGGCTTTTGGAAAAGCCCTTCCGCAGGTCCCACCGGCTCGGTAGAATCAACAATGATTACATCATATTTTCCCGGGTTTTGCTGAATATGCCTAATGCCATCCGTTACCTGTATATCGACACGTTCATCATCCAGTCTGCCGGCAATTTGCGGAAAATACTTTTTGGATGCCTCAATTACCTTTCCGTCAATTTCAGCAAGTACCACTCTTGTCACGGAAGAGTGGCGCAAAACTTCCCGGACAACACCCCCGTCTCCACCACCTACCACCAGAACTTCTTTGGGATCAGGATGCGTATTCATCGCCACATGGGTGATCATTTCATGATAAACAAACTCATCCCGGTCCGTTGTCATTACCATTCCATCCAATACCAGCATCTTGCCAAATTCAACTGTTTCTATGACATCCAAAGATTGAAAATCCGTTTTGTCATGATATAACGTCTTCCTTATTTTTGTGGTAATGCCATGGTTTTTTGTCTGTTTTTCCGTATACCACAATTCCATATCCATTTTCCGCCTGTTCTCCTTTCAGCCCGTTCGGGCTTAAACTGCATCTCAATAACATACTTAGAATAATGTATGTCTTCACTTGTTACAATCATTTTCCTGATCATATCAGGCAACTTTCTTTCCAGGTATATTTTTCCTGCTCCCTCCACATAATATTCTTGCCAAGCTACTGGAAGGAAGGAGCCTGTTTGTGAAAAACCAAGATTCCTCAACCAAAGCAATCTTCGAAGATACTTCCCGTATCCTTCACTTTGTCAGCCGGTGCACCCGCATTGTGCGGATCACAGTGACCAGCATTCTCTGTCTGGCCCTGTGTTGCGGAATCGGACTCATGATTTTGAAGTCACGCCCTCTTCCGCCTCCCGATACTTATGCCAGTTCAACCATTTTTGATGATCAGGGCAGAGTTCTTGGAACGCTGGATCAGGGGGAGCCTCGTGACATCGTCCAGCTGAAACAGATTCCCCCGTCACTCATCAAAGCTACACTGGCTGCTGAAGACAAACATTTTTTTGAACACCACGGTTTTTCATTCACAGGCATTGGACGGGCCCTTCTGGCCAATATCAAAGCAGGCAAAGTGGTACAGGGAGCAAGTACCATTACCCAGCAACTGGCACGCAATCTTTATTTGACCCATGATCGGACCTGGAGTCGGAAACTGAAAGAAGCTATCTATACTTTGCAACTGGAATTGCATTTCAGCAAAGAGGAAATCCTGCAACTGTATTTCAATGAGATCTATTACGGCCATGGAGCCCACGGGATCGGGCGGGCTGCAAAAATGTATTTCAATAAAAAGGTGGAAGACCTGAATCTTGCTGAATCCGCCTTGCTGGCAGGAATCCCTCGCGGGCCCAGTTATTACTCGCCCTATCGTCATCTGGAGCGGGCAAAAGAACGGCAGCGTCACATTCTGGACCTGATGGCAAAAAACAGGGTTATCTCCAAAGCAAGTGCAGAAATGGCCAAACAACAGGCCCTTGCCATCACTCCTCCTTCCGGTCAGGAAAAAACGAATGCCAATTATTTTCGCGATTATATTGTCCAGACAGCCGTTACCAAATATGGTCTGGATGAAGCGTTTGTCAGAAGCGGAGGCTTAAAAATTTACACGACCCTGAACCGTGACATGCAACGGGCTGCCGAAACAGCAGTAACCCACTTTACCCGGAACCATGAAGGATTGCAGGGAGCCCTGATTTCAGCCGATCCCCGGAACGGACATATCAAGGCAATGGTTGGGGGCAAGAATTACAGCGAATCACAATACAACCGGGTGTTTGCAAAAAGGCAGCCAGGTTCATCCTTTAAACCGATTGTTTACCTGAGCGCACTTGAACACGGATTTACCCCCCTGACAAAAATCATGAGCCGGCCAACCATTTTTCAATTTGGAACAGAAACATACGCACCACACAACTTTCAAAACCATTACGCCTATCAACCGATTACATTAAGAGAGGCTATTGCCCGTTCCGACAATATCTATGCCGTAAGTACACTTGCCCGGATCGGAATTGACCCTGTCATTCAGATGGCCCGTCGCCTCGGAATCACGAGCAGGATCAACCCGACGCCCTCCCTGGCGCTGGGAAGCTACTCCGTTTCCCCGTACGAGATGGCGCAGGCTTATACTACCCTTGCTGCCGGGGGTGTAAAAAAACCGCTTGTCGGGATTGTCAAAATCGTTGATCCATTTGGCCGTGTGCTTGTTGAAGAGCATCCGGAACAGAAACGGGTTACGTCTCCCGCACATGCCTTTGTTTTAACCAAATTGCTGGAAGATGTACTGAAACCTGGCGGAACCGGACAGCGGGCCTATCATCTGTTCTCCCGCCCGGCAGCCGGAAAAACGGGAACAACCGACTGGGACGGTTGGTTATCGGGTTATACTCCCGATCTTGTCACCACGGTCTGGGTGGGCTACGACCAGGGGAAAAAACTGCCCCATCAGCAAGCTCACCTGGCCCAATACATCTGGGCCCGTTACATGAAACAGGCAACCCGGAACCAGCCGGCACGTGTCTTCACCATGCCTCCCGGTGTAAAGGCCGTTTATGTCAATCCCAAAACTGAACAGGTCGCCACTCCCCAATGTGCGGAAAAAACAGCGCAAATGGAATATTTTGTGGCGGGGACAGAACCGAAAACCCATTGTCTGCCTCAAACCAATCCACCAGACAAAATGCCTTCTGTTTTACAACGTTTCCTCAACTGGCTAAACAGCTTGAAGAGCAAATAAAAAGCCCGGCAATTTCAGCCGGGTTTTTTTATTTATCCGGCCCGCCAGGCATACAAACGCAGGAATGCCTTTCTCAGCAATCATTGCTTCCGCCGATCTTTCCTTCTCCGTCGGTCAACAATCCGTCATTGAAGATTGTAATCATCCCTGCCGATTCCAGCTCCTTCATCACCTGAAACATACTTTGTCTTTTGCTTTCCGGCAATGACCGTACATACAAATTGATTTGTTCCTTGGGCACATTTGTCTGGTAATGAACCCCTCCATGCCGGGCAAAATGATCAATGGAATTGAAAATACCCACATCAAACGCCTCCTTTTTTATGTATAGCTTGAGCCAAAGGAAGCGGAAATATCATGAAAAAAACGGGCAAAAGCGCCCGCCCTGACTGAAAAAACAATTATAAGAAGATAATTTCCAAGAATCCGTTCACTTACCATACTTTCATGTGCCATTCAAAAGTCATTGCT
>JBAVDL010000084.1:0-16909 GCA_049587175.1 Thermoactinomyces sp. | reverse complement strand
CAACGATGCACACAAGGCCAGCGAACGAACAAAAGCGTCGACTCTTCTAATACTGAATATACGAACAATCAATTGGGAAATTACCATAACCCGCCTTGCATACAAAAACTCAAGCAAGGGATGCTTGATTTGCACCGGATCTGTACAACGGATGGAGTTCAAATGACACAGCGCCTCATTCAATCCGTGCTTTCTGTAATAGAACAGCATGCACAGCGAAGTCTTTATTACCAGCCACAACCGCCTGGCCGGAATTGGCGGAATCCTGGCAATCCGGTCTTTGGAAAACAGGAGAGCGTAATACAAATCCACGTTTAATCTCCTCCATCAGTATAAAAAAAGTACAGTAATGCAATATTCATACTGTACTTTGGCTCCGGCAGTCATGAAAAAAGTGAAAATATTTGTTTTCAGCAAGGATCAATGCATGATTGGTAGTGACATCTCAATTACTATTTTAAATCAAATATTGCCATTTTTCAAACAAAAATAAAAAAAGACCCTCTTACAGGTCTTATCATCACTATTCATTTCTATCCGTTGGAAATTTAAAGTCTTGAATTGATCTGTGCAATTGCTGATCTGTTTGCAACAGGATTCGCTATCGTGTACAAGAAACGAATCGCAATTGTAAAATTCAAAATTCTTTATAAAAAATAGCTTTATGAACCAAAAATATCAAAAGAACGACCGGCAATAATTTTTTTCCCTTCATCCATCTCCACCTGTATCGGATCCATGAGGGAAAACTGGATCTTGTTTCCGTCAATTGTCGACAATTGTACGGTTTTTATCCGGCTCTCCGGATTGTGTTCCACGTAGCAGATAACGCGAATCTCTTCATCTTCACGCAATTCGGTTTCATTTTTCAGTAATTCTATTTGAGAACGTTGTTTTAATTCGGATAGAAAAGGTTGGACTTTTTCCATCTCACCTTCGACCTGCACCTTCAGCATAAAGCAACTCCTCCCGAAAATGTGCTGAATCAGCATAATTGAAACCAATCGGCAATCCATCTTTATGGTTATAGTTTATAAATCTAGCACGCTAATTGCAAATTGATAAAAAATTACTAGGATTAGAAGGATTTTTGCAGATATGTGCCAAAATAGATAAATAAATAAAAATAAAACAAACATGTTCATTTATTTTTTGCACATGTTCATAAAATACGTCAAATAAACTCAAAAAACAAAAAAATTTATTTTTTTATATTTGGAGGTGAGTTCCATGCTCCCTCTTGACCACGAGAATGCGGGGCGAGTGATCAAAAAAAGACGGAAAGAAATGGGGTTAAGGCAAAGTGATTTGGTGGACAACGTCATTAAACTGCACACCATTCGCAAGGTGGAGAAAGGTGAGGTAGTTAACGATGAAATATATATGCGCATTTGCAACAAACTGGATCTCAATGTCAAGCAATTGTCCAAATCATATGATGATGAAAAAGAACGGGAAGAACAATTAAAATTTCAACTGTTTGCCATCGAGCATGACATTGATATGGCCGGACCGGACAAAGGACTGGAAGAACTTCGTGTAATCGAAATTGACAAAAATTCTCCCTTGCAAACAACCTATCTTTTTCTCAAGGGAAAATGTCTGGCACGCAAAAAACACTGGAAAAAGGCACAGGCCCAGTTCCTGAAAACACTGAGCCTTTTGAAACAGTATCCGGAATGGGAAAGTACCAATCTGCGTGCAGCTACCTATAACGAACTGGGACGTTGCTGTTATTATCTCAACAATATTGAACAGGCACTGAACTATATTGAAAAAGGGCTGGAATCATATTACCCGGGTGGAGAGCGCGAATATGTTGTTTACCACCTGCAAATGAGCAAGGTGATCTATCTCGAAAAATTAAACCGCAATGAAGATGCTTTTCTCACATTGGAAAAAATGTGGAAAGAAGTTGACAAGATCGAAAGCATCGAAATCCGCAGCAGCATGTATGAAGAACATGCAATTTTACTCAGTAAACAAAAGTTACATGAGAAAGCGATTGAATTTGCTACCAAAGGACTGCATCTGGCCCGTGTAGACCAGAATGTCGACCGCGCCTTTGAGCTTTGGACAGCACTCGGCAACAGTTACCAAAACATGGGGGATTATTTCAAGGCAGAAATTTCCTTTCGCACAGCATTAAAACTTGAAAAAAAAATCGGAAAAAAAAATATGTTAGTATCTACCTATACCGATCTTGGTATGCTATACTTAGAGACAGAAAAAATCCCCTTCGCGCAAAAAGCTTTACTAAATGCTGTTCAAACAGGGCAAAAAACCAATGATGCTCTTAAATATTGCCATGCATTGATCGCCTTGGGCGACTGCTACATGATGCAAAACAAGAACAAGGAGGCCCGCAAACAGTATCAGCAGGCTCTGAATCTGTCTGAGAGACACGCCCTGAAAAGGCTTGAACCAGAAATTTTGGTAAAGCTTGCAAAATGTTGCGAAGAGGAAGATCCAGTCACTTATGAAAAATACAAAAACCGATTTTTTCAATCCTATTGCCAACAATTGCTTGGAAAGGGAGGGGACAAGCTATGACACGTCTTTTCGGTGAACCGCCAGCTGTATAATTTGCAATGTCCAATTAAATTTTCCGGAAGGGGGCAGGAACAATGAGACGTCTTTTTGACGGCGAACCCCCGGCTGTTTAAAATTTGAAAACTTTTCCTGAATAACCAAATATCGGGCAGCCATTCCCGCAATGGCTGCTTTTTTTGTTTAACATTTCATTTTTTACTATCTCTTAATAAGAATTCTATATTTATTATACAGAAATGTCAATCGTTCTATAGTCATACTGTCCCTGTTTTATGATATATTTTTTAAAGAAAAATTCTATATCCTATTATTCGTTGCCTTGATTTATTTTGTGTCCTTTTGTGTGTCTGCTATAAAAATTTTCCCATCATTTTTTTTGATTGAAATAATTATATTCATTAAGTATGATAGTAGCGTTGTGTGATCAATAGGGAAGGGATGTTCCATGTTGAAAAAAGCACTTATTCTATGCAGCATATTTCTCCTGCTTCAGGGTTGCTCATTCATTACAGACTATCAAGTATCCAATCAACTGGTTGATTCGGTCGAACAGCTGGTCAATCAGGAGAATGCCAATGACTGGACCCGTAAAAACATGAACATGTACTACAAAAACATGGAATTGAGCATGAATGAATTTAATAAAACAATTCAGGAAACGGGAAAAGCCGATTCGGCCGAATTAAAAAAACTGCTCAAAGACATGGATACGATTATCGTTGAACTGGAAAAATATAAAACAGAAGAAGAAAAAGTCAAACAACAATTGGCACAGCATATGGAAACAGCACAAAAACTGTCCGATGAAAAACAGCAATTGGCCATGCCTGTCCTTAACCATTTCAAACAATTGGTTGAGCATGAAATTCGGCTGGCAGATGTAAACATCCTGATATTGCAAACGAATAAAAAATACTATAATGCGATTGTGAAAAAGGAAAAACCTTCCAAAGATAAATATGAACAGTTAAACAAAGAAAGAAAACAATTGATGAAAGAAATCGAATCGTTGATCCCGACATTCAACCGGTCCTGGGAAAACTTCAGCCGGGAAATCACTGGCCAGCCTTTGAAAAAAAGCAGCCAGAACTGATATAAAAAACCCGTCCTTCCCCCAACATGGGAAGGACGGGTTTTTCTTTATCAACCGGATACTTTTACCAATTGTTTCCCGATATTTTCCCCGCTAAACAGGCCTAAAAATGCATCAACCGTATTTTCAAATCCCTCGATTACATTTTCCTTGTATTTCAGCCGGCCTGCTTTCACCCACCCGGCCAGTTGTTTTAATGCCTTGTCAAATTTGGCCGCATAGTCGGAAACGATAAACCCTTGCATCATTGCACTTGTAATCAGGAGTTGGGGCTGAATTCGGGGCCCGTTATCCGGTTTTTCCAGGTTATACAGGGAAATCTGTCCGCACAGCGGAATTCGCGCCTGATAATTCAGAAGCGACAAGACCTGATCGGAGATATCTCCGCCTACATTGTCAAAATAAATATCCACTCCGTTGGGACAAGCCTGCTTCAGATCATCTCTGATCGATTTCGATGATTTATAGTTGATTGCCGCATCAAACCCCAATTCATTTACCAGAAAATCCGTCTTCCGGTCAGAACCGGCAATACCAACAACACGGCAGCCTTTGATTTTGGCAATCTGGCCAGCCGTCATTCCAACAGCCCCCGCAGCACCAGAGATGACAACTGTTTCCCCCGGTTTGGGTTGCCCGATTTCCAAAAGTCCAAAATAGGCCGTTAATCCGGGCATGCCCAATACTCCAAGTGCTGTCGAAACAGGGGCCAGCTCCGGATCAATCCGGGTTAGCACATCCTCACTGGCGCAAGCATATGTCTGCCAGCCGTAATTGCCAAGTACAATATCTCCTTCCTGAAACTCCCTTGACCGGGATTCAACCACTTTGCCGACAACCCCGCCCTGCACAACTTCGCCAAGCTTGTACGGCGGTACATACGACTTTCGATCATTCATTCTTCCACGCATATAAGGATCAACCGACACATACAATGTCTTCACCAGTACTTCTCCGAAACCCGGCCGCGGTATCTCTTCAACCACTTGCCTAAAGTCGTCCTGGACAGGCAACCCTTGCGGACGACGGACAAGCAGAATTTTCTTGTTTACCTCATGTACCATGATATCCCTCCATTACCAGACAAGTACTTGTCACCGACCAGATTTATGCTGATCATGGCAATTTATTCCCGTTTTCCGATTTCCTGAATCAGCTATCCTGACGGGCTCCGCTTACTGGTTCAGGCCATCATAATCTCTCTTTTGGCAAATGCCCACCAGGATACCCCTGAGAAAAACACCATATGAGCCAGAAGGTTGACAAGGGAAAAGGACAAGGTCATTCCCGGGTAAGCAGGAAATCCACCAAATAAATATACCTCCAGGTCAAGATTGGCGAAAAACAGATATTTTCCCCACTCGATCCCGTACATTCTGAACAGTTCCACCAGAAAAGGGCCAGTGAACAGGGCAAACAGGGATAACCCGACAGAAAAGGAATTGCTTTTTGCAATTGAAGAAATCATAAATGCCAGGGTAATCACGGGCAACATTTCTGCAAACCCGATTCCATATAGGCCAAATGCCCGTTCCAGAACCGGCCCGACAGATTCCCCCTGTGCGGGAAAACCAAAAAATACGATCCCGAACAAAATCGAGCTTACCAACAGAATAACCACAAAAGCCAGGGTAAAAAGCACAACTGTCACATATTTGGATAACAGGATTTTCCATCGCTTTACCGGGCGAATGCAAAGCATTGTGGCTGTTCCCCAGGTCAATTCACTGCTGACAATATCGGCAGCAATAATGACAGCAAACAGCTCTGCCAAAGGCAAAAGATTACTGTTAAACAGCAAGAATCCCCAAACATCTTCACTTGCTCCGCCCATTCTTTCCAGATACAGTCGAAAAAACGCCATAAGAAAACTGAACAGCAAAAGGCCGATTAAAAAAACAAACGTGCGTGTTCGCACAGCTACTTTCATTGTTTCATTTTGTAAAAGACGGTAAAACCTGACCACCAAAATCACCTTCCGTCATTTCCAGATACTGATCTTCCAACGTTTTTTCAACCGTTTTTATCCCGTAAACCTTCACCCCTTTTTTAATCAGGCAGGCATTCAGTTCAGGAATCTGTTCTTTATGAATGAAAACCTGAAACCCGTCCGGGGCGAGGGCAACCTCCTTGTCCCAATTCAATTCTTTCATAACCCGCTTGACCTGATCAGGCTGATCCACTTCAAACTGCACAAACAACTCCGCATCTTCCTGAGCCTGCTCTTCCCGGATCGGCTTGACTGCTACCAATTTCCCATGCTGGACAATGGCAAAGCGATCACACATCAGTTGCATTTCCGACAATAAATGGCTGGAAACCAGCACAGCCACTCCCTGATCTTTGGCAAGACTGCGTAAATGGTCACGCAATTGGTGAATTCCGGCCGGATCCAATCCATTGGTCGGTTCATCAAGGATGAGCAGACCTGGCTGATGGAGCAATGCCTGTGCCAGTCCGAGGCGTTGGCGCATTCCCAGCGAATACGTCTTTACCGGATCATGAATGCTCTCTTCCAGGTTCACGAATGATACCATTTCATCAATCCGTTTTTCGTCAACATGGGGTACCATCCGCTGAAAGTGGCGCAAATTCTGGTAACCGGTCAAAAAAGGATAAAACACCGGATTCTCCACGATAGCACCTACCGATTGAATCGCCTCTTCAAATTGTGTTCGGATACTGTGTCCCTGGATAAAGATATCTCCTTGATCAATTGATATCAAACCCGCTATCATACGGATAATGGTTGTCTTGCCGGCACCGTTTGGCCCAAGCAGCCCAAACACTTCCCCCGGGTATACCTCCAGCGAGACAGCATCGATAATTTTTCGTCTTCTGATCCATTTGGATATATTCTCCAGTTTTAGCAGAGGTTCCATTTTCTCGCTCCTTCTTTACTGCAAGTCCATTACTCTCAAATTGTACCTGACCTGAAAAGCCTGACAAGGGGCTATTTGACAAATAGCCGATAAAAAAGAAAAATTGCCGTTATCTGATTGAAATTCCCCGATTAAGGTTTATTCAAACGGCAAAATCTAGGATAATATAAGATAAGGGGGGAATCGAAGTGAAAATGGATTATGATGACAGTGTAAAAAAACGCTTGCGCCGCATCGAAGGACAAGTACGCGGGGTTTTGCGCATGATGGAGGAAGAGAAGGATTGCAAGGAAGTGGTTTCCCAGCTTTCGGCAATCCGTTCTGCGGTAGACCGCTCTATTGCCTACATTTTAACCCATAATCTGGAAAAGTGCCTGCGTGAAGAAATGAGCAAGGGGGAGAACGCAGATACTGAGCGATTATTGGAAGAAGCGATGAATCTGTTGGTAAAAAGCCGCTAACTCCTGCCCCCCGCTTACCCATACAAACAACAGGATCCACTAAAACAGCAGGCTGGCTTCCCGTGTTTTAGTGGATCTCACAATCTAGCTCTCAATGACAGGATAACAGCTTTCTATTGAATCAATGACGTCCATTTCTCTCATTTGGCTCATTGCTTCTTTCAAATCACCTTTGGCCGCTTCATGGGTAACCAGAATAATTTCCGCACGCTTCCCACCATTATAAGGTTGTTGAATTACTTGCTCCAAGGATATGTGATTATTGGCAAACAACTGGGTCAACTGTGCCAAAACCCCGCGTTGGTCTGCAACAACCATTCGCAAAAAATACTTGGCATACTTTTCATAATCCGTTTTTAACTGTTTCTCTTTATATGGGGCAACCATTTTTTGCCCGTTTACTCCCAACTTCATATTCCGGACGACCGTTACCAGGTCGGAAACAACCGATGTTGCCGTCGGCAATGCACCTGCTCCCGGTCCGTAAAACATCGTTTCTCCCACTGCTTCACCTTCTATATAAATGGCATTATACACACCGTTTACAGAAGCCAGCGGGTGCGTCTTGCGAACGAGTGTCGGCTGGACACTGACTTCAATTTTCTGATCATCAAGCTTTGCCATACCCAACAATTTCATTTCATAACCCATCTTTTTGCCCAGTTCAATATCATCTATTGAAACATCAGTAATCCCTTTTACATCGACTTCATTCAAATTCATCGCCACATGGAATCCCAAAGTGGACAGAATTGACATTTTATAGGCCGCATCCCAGCCTTCCACGTCAGAAGCAGGGTTTGCCTCTGCATATCCCAATTTTTGTGCTTCTTCAAGAGTTTCCTGATAGCCGGCTCTGCTCTGGCTCATCCTGGACAAAATATAATTGGTTGTTCCATTTACAATTCCCATTATTCTCGTAATTCTGTCGGAAGAAAAACTGTCTGTCAAAGCTCTCAGAATGGGAATACCTCCTGCTACGCTCGCTTCATAAAAAACATCGCACCGGTTTTCCTGGGCGACACGTAATATTTCTGCACCGTGAAGCGCCATCAAATCCTTGTTTGCTGTCACAACGTGTTTTTTCCGGTTTAACGCCTCCAGGATATATTGTTTTGCGGGTTCAATCCCGCCCATTACTTCAATCACTACATCTATTTCCGGATTTTTGATAATTTCTTCGGCATGGACAGTTAACAGATCCGGCTCAACGGAAACTTCCCGCTTTTTGTTTTTATCCTGCACCAGTATTTTGTTAATTTTAAGATGAAGCCCGGTCTGCTTGTACAACTCTTCCTGATGATTTGAAATAATCCGAACAACACCTGCGCCAACTGTCCCCAGTCCCAAGAGTCCTATGCGTATCTCTTTCTGCACTTGTGATCCTCCCTTTGTTTTAAAACAATAGACAAATTTGCAACTTGTCCTTGTACGGCAGACATATGTTCTCTAATTGAGGACAGTATAACGAAGGACAGAAAAAATAGCAACCATAAATTTAAGTTTTTAGAAGAAAAAATTTTTTTCTTTTTCAATATTGTCATTTTTTCCTGCCCTAAAAGTTGATAAGATTTACTATAGTAATACATGAAAGCGTATGCTTGATAAAAATGAAAAGGTTATTGCTTTTTGATTTCATTAAGGGGGTACGATCTTCCGTGATGTTTAAAGCCCTGTTGGCAAAAATGGGGAAAGGCGGAGCCCAGACGGACCTGGTCCTGGAACGGGATCATGTCCAGTTGGGGGATCCGGTAAAGGGAGATTTGATCATTCGCGGCGGGATCATTGATCAAAAAATCAAAAAGATCGATATAGATCTGATGATTCACATTCGCCTTGGGCAGCAGGTTTATTCGCATTCAATCGCCCGGTTCCCGTACCATTCTCCTTTGATGGTTCATCCCTCAGAAGTCATCACATTCCCCTTTTCCTACCGGCTTCCTTCAAATCTCCTGGTTTCCGGATATACGGTTTCTTATCAGTTTATTACTCAGCTCGAAATTTCTTCGGGTACGAATTATACCGACACGGATCCGATTATTATAGCGCCTCCGCATTATATTCAACGACTTCTTAACGCTTTGGAACAGTTGGGGTTTCATGAAAAGTACGGTTCCCGCTCTTATGACGGGATGATGCAATCTTTTGAATTTACCCCCACTGCTTTTTTCAAGAAGGAAGTCAAAGAAATGGAATTTGTTGCTGCAATCGGAAACGACCAGATTTCTTTGTTTTTACAGATTTTGCACCTGTCTTCTCCCAAAAAGGTGAGTTGCCGGGAAATCTGTATAAAACGGGAACTGCTCAGGCAACCTGACAAACTGAAGTTGTTTCTGCTTAATGCTTTGCAAGAAACCGTTGCCAATCCGGAACAATACCAGGAAAGCAAGGAAAATTTCTACAAGAAGTACACATCTGCTCCAGGGGCAATCGGGGCGTTTGCCGGTGAATGGTTTCCAAACCCCTGGGACAAAAATGAAAACCCTTTCTCAAAAGGGGGATCCCTGTTGTTGGGACATGAAAAGGCTTGACGGTATACGCCAAGCCTTTTCATGTCCTATTCGGAATCATCCGTTTGATCCGGTTTCCGGTCATGCGGGGAAACCACTATTCTCGATATGCGCAGCTGATCCATTTCCTGGACGGTAAAAGTCCAGCCGTCAAACACAACCTGATCCCCTTCTCGCGGCACTTTATCCAATTCCGAAAAGAGCCATCCGCCAATAGTATCATTGTCCGGATCTTCGATACTGATTTTGAAATAATCATTCACATCCTCAATCAGAAGACTGGAATCAATAACGGTATCTTCTCCCTGCTTTTGGATCAGGGGCAATTCATCATCAAACTCATCCTGAATCTCCCCGAATATCTCTTCAATAATGTCCTCGGTAGTTAAAAGCCCGGACGTTCCTCCATATTCATCGATAACAATAGCCATCTCAACCCGGTTTTTTTGCAGATTCCGGAAAATATCCTTCAATTCCATCGTTTCCGGCACCACGACAACCGGACGGGCCAACGTTATAAAATCGGGCTTTTTCCCATCAGCAAGACAATTATATATATCACGGATATGCACAATCCCTTTTATATCGTCCTTATCCTTACCACACAGAGGAAAGCGGGTATGATGTGATTCCTTTACAATTTGGAAATTTTCATCAAAGGTGTTGTCCTGAAACAGGCAAACCATTTTTACACGCGGAACCATTACTTCTCTTGCGACCCGGTCCGTAAAATCAAATACATTGTCAAACAGGGCCAGTTCTGTCTGGTCAATCACTCCGCTTTTATGACTTTGATTGATCAGCATCCTGATTTCCTCTTCGGTATGTGCCTGTTGCTGAACATCTTCAAATTCTACCCCCAGCGCTTTTAACGCCAAATTGGCAGAACCGTTCAGTATATAAATAAAAGGTTTGAACAAATTGTAGAACCAGGTCAGCGGTGTTGCTGTCCATAACGCCGTTTTCTCTGCCTGGCGGATTGCAAGCGATTTGGGGGCCATTTCACCCAGTACGATATGGAGAAAAGTAATAATAGAAAAAGCAGTAACAAAAGAAATCGTATGAATTGCCCAGGAGGGAAGCCCTATATAAGTAAGCAACGGCTCCAGCATTCTGGCGATCGCCGGTTCTCCAATCCACCCCAGTCCCAGTGAGGCAAGGGTAATCCCCAATTGGGTGGCAGACAGAAATGCATCCAGATTGGCAATCACTTTTCTCGCAATTTGCGCACGACGGCCCTTCAAACTGGCTATTTGTGTTGATCTGACCTTGACAATGGCAAATTCTGCTGCCACAAAAAAGCCATTCATCAAGACAAGAAACATTATGAGAAACAAATTCCATATTCCACTTATCACTTCGTCCAAATCCTATTTCCCCCTATTAGAGTAAAGCACCAGAAATATTCGATTGTACAGACTGCGCCAATTATATTATATCTGATCCAATGCCAGAAATAAGAGTAATTATATTTCAGTATACCTGCTCCAGCATTGTTTACAACATTTAATTAATAAAGAATTTCAAACCGCAAAGAAAATTTTCTTTGGGAAAATACAGTTTGTCGACAAAGTTTGAGAAAGCGATTTTCAAAAACGGAGTAATGCGGGTTTCTGCAAAGCGAAACGGGTGAAGCTGTTTGAGCAGGCACGAGTGAAAACCTGCCTGGTTCCAATGCAAAGCGGAGACCAGGCAGAATCCTGAAAATCGTCTTTCTCTAAATGTCTTCTTCTCTTGGGGATTTTCCATAATGGCCTTTCGTTTCCTGCAAGATGACGAAACCACTTCTGAAAGGGATTCAGAAGTGGTTCTTGTATAAGCCTCTGATCACGAACTGGAAAAAGAAAAATATTTGCGATATTTGCGCCGGTGATAACGGCGATCAGACGACGAATATGACCGGCGGCGGTAATCAGATGAAGAGTAGCGGCGACGGCGCGGATATGAACTGGAATACTTCCAGTGTCTCGGATATGAACTTGAATACTTGCGGCGGCGATATTTTCGATTGGAAGAGGAAAACAGGCTGAACAAGCCGCAATGGTATTGCAGGGCATCCAAATCTTCTTCAATTTGTGACTGAAAGGCTTCTTTTTCGCTGGTAAAGAAGAAGCGCCCTGTATCAATAAAACGAACCTGATTGTCCTGATCAATCATAATATTGTTTAAATGAAGGTCAACCGGAATAATGCCTTCATCATAGCAATCTTCCACAATTTCCTCGATTTTCCGGTACGTATTCCCGTTCAGATTCTCTCCGGATTTCAACACTTGTCCCAATGTGTATCCGTTTATTTTATCCACAACCATCCATTGATTTTCTTTATCTATATAGTGAAAATCAGGAAATGCCGGATGGCCGTTAAAATAACGCAAAATTTTATAATCCTCATTCTCGCTGTAATCTTCTTTAAACACTTTAACGGCATATCCTTCAAAATCGTATACTTTCCCGCTTAATCCTTCTCCCAACAAAGGATAAGCTTCATCCATTTTTCCGCTTTCAACCATGAAAGATAAATGTTCAATGGCTTCATGATCCCTTGCAAAAGGATGTTTCACTCAATATTCCTCCTTGGGCTTTGATTTCCACACCTTATTTTACCATCTTTATGTCCTTTGCGTCCTAAAAACAGAAACGAAATTATTCTTACCTGCTATTTCCACAGGATGTGCCTGTGTTAAACGTCCTTTTCGTGAATAATGTGAACAACCAACGAACAAACTAGGAACGCAACTTTTTTGGGACAATTGCACAAAGGAGATGACACAAAAGCGTATCATCCCCTAAAGCAACTGGCGCTGGCAAAATTCCTTTTCAATTTCCACGGCCAGTCGTTGCCAGTAATCATTCCATTTTCGTTCCAGTTTCTTCCTAAATAATAAATAAATAATGGCATTTATCCAGTTTCTGTCTATGGAAAATTGCATTTGAACCGTCATTCTGGTACCAGACGGAATGCGTTTTAAACGGTAAGTACAGGACAAATCTTTGTCTGGCCCCGGCGCCGTTATTTTTAAAGCTGATGGAGGCGCATATTCCGTAATTTTCATTTGAACAGTTTCTGTTCCGGTCGGTTTTTGACAGGAAATAACGAAACGTCCCCCGACTTCCGGTTCCATTTGAACAGTTAACACATCCTTGTGAGCCCGTCGGCGGATATTTTCATCAGACAACTTGGAAAAACAAAATTGCGGCGGCGCCTGAATGGTAAATATTGACACATGTTCGACTTTAATCTTTTTCTGCATTTTTTTATCCAATTTTTTCATGATGTGTGACCCCTTATTCCTGTTGTCTTTCTTTATTTTACTAGAAGTTCAGGGAATCCGAGTAGAAGCTCACCTTCTCAACATAACAAATTATTTAATAAAAAATCTGTTCACTCAGAGTAAACATTTTTTGTTTTATGTGGTAAATTATTAATTAGAAGGCATTGTTTATTAAGTAATTTACCGCTTCAGAGTGTGTCCGTAGCACAAAGACAGATGTTTCCTCAACGAGGAAAAATCATTTTTAAAGGAGGATTTTTTATAATGCCCAACAAAACTTTAGATCAATATTTGCAAGACAATCTGCAAGATCTAAAAAACCGGGGACTTTATAACGTGATTGACCCGCTAAACAGTGCCAATGGTCCCGTAATCAATATTGACGGACGGGAATTAATCAACCTGTCATCCAACAACTACCTGGGGTTGGCTACAGATGAACGTCTCAAGGAAGCTGCAATTGAGGCAATCAAAGAGTACGGTGTTGGTGCCGGTGCCGTTCGTACGATCAACGGAACCCTGAATCTGCATGTGAAACTGGAAGAAAAAATTGCCGAGTTTAAGCACACGGAAGCTGCAATTGCTTTTCAATCGGGCTTTAACTGCAATATGGGGGCTATTTCAGCAGTCATGGATAAAAATGACGCCATTTTGTCAGACGAACTGAATCATGCCTCGATCATTGACGGATGTCGTCTTTCAAAAGCAAAGATTATTCGCTTCAATCACTCGGATATGGATGACCTGCGGGCCAAAGCCAAAGAAGCGAAAGAATCAGGCCAGTACAAAAAAATTATGGTAATTACCGACGGTGTCTTCTCCATGGATGGAGATATCGCCAAATTGCCGGAAATTGTTGAAATTGCCAACGAATATGACCTGATTACGTATGTAGATGATGCACATGGTTCAGGCGTGCTTGGAAATGGTGCAGGAACGGTCAAGCATTTCGGTCTCTCCGACCAGGTCGATTTTCAAATTGGAACCCTTTCCAAGGCAATTGGTGTTATAGGCGGTTATGTAGCCGGTAAAAAAGACCTGATTGACTGGTTGAAAGTCCGGGCCCGTCCATTCCTGTTCTCAACAGGTTTGTCCCCTGCTGATACTGCCGCTTGTTTGAAAGCGATTTCAATTTTGATGAGCAGTACGGAATTGCAAGACAGACTTTGGGAAAATGGCCGCTATCTGAAAAAAGGACTCAAGGATTTAGGGTTTGATATTGGTGAAAGTGAAACGCCGATTACTCCTTGCATTATTGGGGATGAGGTGAAAACCCAGGAGTTCAGCAAACGTCTGAATGAAGAAGGAGTTTATGCAAAATCGATTGTTTTCCCGACGGTACCAAGAGGAACCGGACGTGTCCGGAACATGCCGACAGCCGCCCATACAAAGGAAATGCTGGATCGTGTCATTTCCGTTTATGAAAAAGTCGGCAAGGAAATGGAGATTATTTAATCCACACAACCAGACAGGAGGAATTTGCAAATGAAGAAAATATTGGTTACAGGTGCTTTGGGACAAATCGGTTCGGAACTGGTCATGAAACTTCGCGAGATTTATGGAGACAGTAATGTTGTCGCCACCGATATCCGCAGAGTTGAAGGCCCGGTTGTCGAATCCGGTCCCTTTGAAATTCTGGATGTCACAGATCCAATCTTGATGGCAGATATCGCCAAAACCTATGAAGTGGACACAATTATTCACCTGGCTGCCTTGCTTTCCGCCACCGCCGAAAACAAGCCGCTGATGGCTTGGGATTTGAATATGGGCGGTCTCGTCAATGCTTTGGAAGTTGCCAGGGAACTGAACTGCCAATTCTTCACGCCCAGTTCCATCGGAGCATTTGGCCCGACAACTCCCAAAGACAATACTCCGCAAGATACAATCCAGCGCCCCACAACCATGTACGGGGTAAACAAAGTATCCGGCGAACTGCTTTGTGATTACTACTATCACAAATTTGGCGTAGATACACGCGGTGTCCGCTTCCCGGGCCTGATCTCCTATGTCACTCCTCCGGGCGGCGGCACCACGGACTACGCTGTTGAAATTTACTATGAAGCAATCAAAAAAGGCGCTTATACCTCCTATATTGCCAAAGGCACTTATATGGACATGATGTACATGCCAGACGCCCTGAATGCCATTATAACCCTCATGGAAGCAGACGCAAGCCGGCTCAAACACCGCAATGCCTTTAATATTACCGCCATGAGTTTTGAACCGGAAGAAATCGCCGCTGCGATCCGGAAGCATATTCCCGACTTCAAACTGGACTATCAGGTTGACCCGGCGAGACAGGCTATTGCCGACAGTTGGCCAAACTCCATTGACCCCACTGCAGCCAAAGAAGAATGGGGCTTCCACGCAGAGTATGATCTGGAAAAAATGACAAAAGACATGCTGGAAAAACTGCAAGTAAAATTGGCAACTTCCCGTGCATAAAATGACTGGACACGCCGTATCCCTTAATTCGGGGATACGGCGTTATTTTTCAGGCTTCTTTTTTCATTCCGGATGATATTGGTAAATGCTTTTGTCTCCGCGACCACCACACCGGATAAACCAATCAGCCCAATCAGATTGGGGATCGCCATCAAGCCATTAAAAATGTCGGCAATCGACCAGACGACCGTCAAATTGAGTCCGGCTCCAACAAGTACTGACAACGTAAACACAACCCGGTATGCAGGGATGGCTTGTGAGCCAAACAAATACTCAAAACACTTTTCCCCGTAATAGGACCAGCCCAGCACCGTTGAATAGGCAAACAGGATCAGGCCAAAAGTGACAATCCATCCGCCCGGTCCCGGCAACAGGCTGTTAAAGGTTTCCGTGGTCAAGGCGGCTCCTGTCAAATCACTATCCATATAAATTCCTCCCATTACCAACCCGACGCCTGTAATTGAACAAACAATAATAGTATCAAGAAAAGTACCGGTCATTGAAACCAGTGCCTGC
The DNA here is from genome assembly GCA_049587175.1 of Thermoactinomyces sp. Classification (GTDB taxonomy): domain Bacteria; phylum Bacillota; class Bacilli; order Thermoactinomycetales; family Thermoactinomycetaceae; genus Thermoactinomyces. The sequence goes on along the minus strand of JBAVDL010000084.1, from coordinate 1,176 downwards.
CGCCCTGGATGATCGGTAATGGCTGCAGCTGCGGCAATCGGCGCAGAACCCATTCCCGCTTCATTGGAAAAGACTCCCCGGGCCACTCCATAACGGATAACCGTGCCGATTGCTCCGCCGGCTATAGCCTGGCCTGTAAAAGCATCGGTAAAAATGAGCTTTATGACGGAGGGAAGCTCTTCAATATTCAGCAGGATAATGGCCATTCCACCCGCGACATACAATACGGCCATAAATGGAACCAGATAACCCGCTGCCCGCCCAATGGATTTAATGCCCCCAACAATTACAATCCCGGTAATTGCTGTCAGAACGATTCCCGTAATCCATGGGTTTATGCCAAAACTTGATTCAATTGATGCCGCCACGGAGTTGGATTGCACCATGCTGCCAATCCCAAACGCGGCAATGGAACCAAAAAAAGCAAACAAAACGGCAAGCCATTTCCATCCCAGACCCCGTTCAATATAATACATGGGTCCCCCTGCCATTTCTCCCCGCTTGCCCATAACCCGGTACTTTACGGCCAAAATGGCTTCTGCATATTTGGTGGCCATTCCAAAAATGGCTGTCACCCACATCCAGAAAATGGCCCCGGGCCCTCCTGCCACCACTGCTGTAGCTACACCGGCAATATTTCCGGTTCCAATGGTTGCAGCCAATGCCGTCATGAGTGACTGGAAGTGAGAAATATCCCCGACGGATCGCTTGTCCTGCTTAAGGGAAAAAGCGGTTTTTAAAGCAAATGGAAGCTGGGAAAATTGCAGAAAAGACAAACGCAAGGATAGAAAGATGCCCGTACCCACCAGCAGAATCAACAAAGGGGGGCCCCATACAAAGTCACTGATTTCACTTAATATTTCGGAAAATGATTCCATCAGCTCAGCTCCTTTTGTTTTTATGCTTTTTCATTATAAATATTTTGTCAATTCCCTCTATTTTATTTCTTTTAAAAAGAATATCATGTTACATACTCTTTTTCAATTTATTTTTATAAACTGATGAAACTTTTTTTAACATTTATAAAAAAAGACTGCCTGAAAAGGCAGCCTCAGCTTGTCGACAAAGTCAGTTTTCATGACAGGTCGACAAGCTTTTTTGTCGAATCATTTTATATAGAAAATAGCGATGGGGGATTTAATTATGTTATCCAAACATGGAAAAAATGGTCGAAAC
>JBAVDL010000083.1:0-5142 GCA_049587175.1 Thermoactinomyces sp. | reverse complement strand
AACGGTCTAAACAAGCATCTGTTTGCGTAGACATGTTACTGATGCAGCTTCCACGAGGAGAGAATGCGTATGATCCCAAGCCTTCTCCGAAGTCAAATAAAAACCATTTTTCTGGCATCCGTTACTTTTTTTATTGCCGTCACCCTCGTACTGTATCCCGAGCAGGCAGTCAAGTCTTCTCTCAAGGGATTACATATTTGGTGGGATGTCGTATTTCCGGCGTTATTGCCATTCTTTATCACGGCAGAAATGATGATGGGCTTCGGAGTGGTTCATTTTCTCGGAGTATTGTTGGAACCGTTGATGCGCCCATTATTTCGCGTGCCCGGTGCCGGAGCTTTTGTAATGTCGGTTGGGCTGATTTCAGGAAATCCCATGGGTGCCAAGCTGACCGCCCGCCTGAGGGAACAGAAGTTGATCTCCCGTGAAGAAGGGGAACGTCTTATCTGCTTTACAAGTACTGCCGGCCCTTTATTTATTTTTGGAGCAGTCGCAGTCGGTTTCTTTGAAAACAAATCCGTTGGACTCCTGTTGGCAACAGCCCATTACATCAGTACCATTATCGTCGGATTGGTCATGCGTTTTTATGAATCACAGGCTCCTCCGACACCTCCGCCAGCGAGGAAAAAGGGCTTTATCCTGTCCCGGGCCATTTCGGCCATGCATCGTGCCAGACTGCAGGATGGCCGGACACTCGGACAGCTGGTCGGCCAGTCGGTAACCTCTGCCATTCAGACCCTCCTTCTGATCGGCGGGTTTGTCATGATGTTTTCCGTATTGACACACCTGATCAGTTACGTGGGTGTTACGGGCCCTTTTATTCGCGGAATTTCCCACTTGCTGGCCTGTTTCTCCTTTCCGGCTGAATTGTCGGAATCAATCCTGGTCGGCCTGTTTGAAATGACAATCGGCTCCCAGGTTGCCAGCGCAACAGACCCTTCAATCCCCTTGTTGTTCAAGCTGGCAATCGTCAGTATGATCATCGGGTGGAATGGGCTGTCTGTTCATGCACAGGTTGCCAGCATGATCAGCCGGACCGATATTCGGTACTATCCATATTTTGCAGCAAAAATCCTGCATGGAGTCCTGGCTGCCTTGATAACTGTTTTGATATTTCCGTTTTTTGAGCATTACCTGCAGCAGACAAAAACAGTTTTTTCCGTTTTACATCCCCATTCAGCCTGGTTTTTATCATTATGGGACATTTTGCAAGGATTTGCCATTGTGGTAAGCCTGATCTGGTTTATCACCCTGATCTGCCAGGAAGGCAAGGAACTGGTCAACTCGTTTCGTTATAACAAAACCCGCTGACACAAAATCAGCGGGACAAACTGCACAAACCATTTCCGGTCCGGAAACAGTATGGTTTATTCTGCAGGACACTCGAGATTGAATTTTTTCCTGAGTGCCAATTCTACATGCTCCGGCACAAGATCTTTGACATTTGCTCCATATCTCACGACTTCCTTGACCATGCTTGAACTGATGAATGAATATTCATTGCTGGTCATCAGGAAAAAGGTTTCCACTTTTTCATTCAGTTTCCGGTTTATCGATGCTACCTGCAGTTCGTATTCAAAATCGGAGATCGCCCTCAGACCGCGCAAAATGGCATGAGGATTCTTTTTGTTCAAATAATCAACCAGCAGGCCGTTAAAACAATCCACTTCGATATAAGGCATATGAGCAGTTGCTTCCTCGATCAGTCTGATTCTTTCTTCTACAGTAAACAGTGGTTCTTTGGACGAATTGACCAGGATGGCCACGATAATCTTGTCAAATACTTTGCTTCCCCGCTCAATAATATCCAAATGGCCATATGTAATCGGATCAAAGCTTCCCGGATATACGGCAACTTTCATCTGGCATCACATCCTCACATGTTTGCTTTCGTATAAAGTGATATGGTTGTATCTCTGTAATTCAGCCGGCGATAGCATTGAAAACTCCCTATTTTTTCAGGCGGGCTGTTAGCTGATGAATGTTCAGCAATAATAATTCCGTCATCATTTAACATGTTAAATTGTGACAGTTTCCGGATCACAGGCGTCAGCAAGTTTTTTATATAAGGGGGATCCATAAAAATAATATCAAATTTCAATGACCTTTTATGCAATTGCTGGATCCCCGCCATCACATCACGCCGATAAATTTCTACATAATCGCTCAGCCTGGCAGCCTTTGCATTAACTCTGGCCGTCTCACAACTGATACGCGAAGAATCAATCAAAATGGCCCTGTCTGCACCACGGCTTACCGCTTCCAGGCCTAACGCCCCGGTTCCGCAGAACAGATCCAGAACCAATCCGCCTTCAAAAAAAGGGCCAATTACTTGAAACAATGATTCCTTTACGCGATCAGCCGTTGGACGAACATGTTTTCCGGCTACCATTTTTAAACGCGTTCCTTTGGCCGATCCAGCTATGATTCGCATATTCATGACACCCTGCTTTATCGATATTCACATAAATGAAACACATTTTATCCTACCATAAAGAAAAGCCAAAGGAAAATCAACAAAAAACAAACAATCCTTATGTATAAAAATTTAAAAAGGGGCAAATATAGATAGTGACAACATCAGTGATGTTGTCAAACCGCGGAGAAGACTTACGTTTCCCCAATAAGCTCTTCCTCCGGTTTCTCCTCTCCCATTGAAGTATCTTTGCGCGATTTTGTGCAAAGACACTTGGGGCTCGCTAAAAAGCGAGCCATTTTTTTATTTTACAGTTTGATTTTGTCAGGACTGGTTTTTCTCGTTTCCTTCCGATAATCTGTCCATATCGCCAAATAACCAGTCTTCCTCCCATTCATTCCAGGGGTTGGGCTGTTCTTCCTTTTCCAGATCATGTCTGTTGTTGGGCTCGCCTTCATTTTCTGAAGCGGAATCAAACAATTTTGATTCAACGTGATTCCAATCTTCCAGTTGCAGTTTTTCCATCTTTTTGTGTACCGTTCCTGTTTTTTTATTTGCCGCTTTTCTCGTTCCCCGTCTTTGCCTTCGCATCATTGAATTTTCCTCTCCTTCTATCAGTTAATTCCCACAGGCAATATAGTTTATGATCAGAGGATGAAACTGGTTTGTTAAAAGGCCCAGCAAGATACGCCCAAAACGTTACAGGGAACGGCGAATGATATTGGCCTCAAAGGGAGTAATCACTCCTTCCAGGACCATGGCATCAACAAATTTGGATAACAGTTCCCGCCAGCGCGGATGACGCTGCAACTGTTCCAGTTCCATGTGGGTAAACAGTCGGTACGGCAACTCGCGGGCAAAAGACATAAGTCCGGCTGTACCATAAGCGGCACGGATCTGTTTTGCCTGTCGGATGAGCGACTTGATTTTACTGGCAGAGATTGCCTTCCTGCCAATGGTATGATTGATCTCGTCTGCCAGTTCACGGTAAAAAGCGTCACGCTGATTCATGAGAAAGCCCTCCCGTTGCAATGAATAATTCATTTTATGCAACAGAAGCGGCAAAAGTTGCCACGGATATATACGGTGCCTTGTTCAAACCGGAAAAAACATGTTCAGGACAGTACGGCCTTGCAGGCTTTACTCGCCATACACAATTAATCCCATCCTCACACAAATCTGGAAGTGATTGAGTCAGGTTGCCTGTCCAATCAATCAAAGCTGGTTTGCTCCAGATTTTGCGAAGACAGATATTCAAAAAGCGATCTTGTTTCCGGAGAAGTCGTAAAATCTTTGCGGTTCACGTATTGGGCCGCTTCTGCGCGCGCCACTTCCAGGATCCGCAGGTCATGGTTCAAATCAGCCACTTTAAAATCCGGCAGGCCGCTTTGCTTGACTCCCAAAAAATCACCTGGTCCCCTTAACTCCAGATCCCGTCTGGAAATTTCAAACCCATCCGTTGTTTCGCTCATGATTCGCATCCGTTCAACGCCCTGCTCGGATTTGGGATTGGCAACAAGAATACAGGTTGACGCTCCGCCGCCCCGGCCGACACGTCCGCGCAACTGGTGCAACTGGGCCAACCCAAAGCGATCTGCGTCATAAATCACCATCACCGTTGCATTGGGAACATTGACTCCCACTTCAACAACGGTTGTCGAAACAAGAACCTGCACTTCATTGCCGGCAAAGGATCGCATTACTTCATCTTTTTCCGCCGAAGACATCCGCCCGTGCAACAGACCAACGCGAATCGGATTCAATTCCATGGCCAGCTGTTCAAATATTTCCTGTGCATTTTGCAGGTCCAGCTTTTCCGATTCCTCAATCAGCGGACAAATCACGTATGCCTGGCGTCCGCTTTTGCATTCTTTTTGTACAAAGCGGATAATGCGGGGCCACAATTCTTTCTTGACCCAATACGTATCTACCGGCTTCCGGCCTGCCGGCATCTCATCAATCGTGGAAACATCCATTTCGCCAAACACGGTGATGGACAAGGTTCGCGGGATTGGTGTAGCGGTCATATGCAATACATCAGGCACTTCTCCTTTTTCTCTCAGCATTGCCCGCTGTTTTACTCCAAATCGGTGCTGTTCATCAGTAATAACCAGTCCCAGCTTTCTGAACACAACCGTTTCCTGAATCAAGGCATGCGTTCCAACGACAATATCTGCCATCCCCATCTGGATTTGGCCGAGGGCATCCTTTTTTTCCCGGGCAGTCATCCTGCCGGTCAGCGTGACCACATGCAAATTGCATGCGGATAAAAGTTCTTTCAGTGAAGAGGCATGCTGTTCGGCCAGAATCTCCGTCGGCACCATTAATGCGCCCTGATAACCGCTCAAATAATTGGCATACAGTGCAATCGCAGCAACAACGGTCTTGCCGGAACCGACGTCTCCCTGGAGCAGCCGGTTCATCTGAACCGGTTTGCGCAGATCAGCCAAAATCTCGCCTGTTACCCTTTTTTGCGCACCTGTCAGGGGAAAAGCCAATTGATCGATAAATGCCTGCACTTTTTCATTTGAAAACTGATGGGCCAATCCTTTGACTGCCTGCCGATGAACACGGCGCAACCACATAATTTTCAATTCATATAAAAACAGTTCCTCAAAAGCCATGCGCCGGCGGGCTTGCCGTCCTTCTTCCTTTCCTTTGGGAAAATGCAGATAATACATGGCACTGGCCCGTGAAATCAGTTTGTATTTTTTTCGCAATTCCTC
>JBAVDL010000082.1:0-19360 GCA_049587175.1 Thermoactinomyces sp. | reverse complement strand
TTTTTGGACGTACTGGACGAACAATTTGTGTCCTTATCTGTCGCTCTGCTTGAAAAAAGATATCGTTTCCTGGGCGCTCTCTCAAAATGGGCACAGGAAATCCATCAGGCTATTACACAACAAAAGGAAAAGCTGGTTATCAAATATCTCCCTTCTGTCCCGTTGCCGAAAGAAGCCGGGCCTGAGGAGTGGGCGGCCATTCTGAAGTCGGAACTGAAGAAAAACAGGCAAAAGGAAATCATGCGCGGCAGTACGGGCATCGGTCCGCAACGCGATGATATTCGGTTATTTGTCGGAGAAATCGACTTGCATCTTTATGGTTCCCAGGGCCAGCAGCGTACGGCCGCCCTGTCGCTAAAACTTGCCGAGATTGAACTGATTTACCAGGAAATTGGCTATTATCCCATATTATTATTGGATGATGTGTTGTCCGAACTGGATGACACACGCAAGACTCACTTGCTGGAAGCGATTCGGGGACGTGTACAAACCTTTATCACGACAACCGGTTTGGACGGAATTCATCCGGATATATTATCGCGAGCGAAGATTTACCAGGTAAGGCAAGGATCTATCATGGAATCGGGGTGATTGAGTGTTTATCCATCTGGGCGGCAGCCGTATGGTCCGCATTCAGGAAGTTATAGCTATTTTGGATGCAGATGTGGCAAAAAATGCAGCCAATTCAATGATTAACCTGCAAAAGTGGGAAGACAGGGCAGAGCATATATCTCCAGATCAGATCAAGTCATATGTTGTTACTGCCAATCGTGTTTATGCTTCGCCTATTTCTTCAACAACACTGAAAAAAAGGGCGGATCAGAGTCAAAAAGTATGGAAGTAGAGTTCATCAGTTTTGGTAGAAGGAAGCAGGTGACTGAAATTGTCGATACAAGGAACTAACTATGATGAATCACAAATTCAGGTACTGGAAGGATTGGAGGCTGTTCGCAAGCGGCCGGGGATGTATATTGGTTCCACTTCCAGTCGGGGGCTCCATCATCTGGTATGGGAAGTTGTGGATAACAGTATCGATGAAGCACTATCGGGCAATTGCGATACAATACAGGTCATTGTGAATGAAGATAACAGTGTCACTGTTATTGACAACGGACGGGGCATCCCGGTTGGCATCCATCCCAAGATCGGACGCCCGGCAGTGGAAGTCGTCATGACCATTCTCCACGCTGGCGGAAAATTTGGCGGAGATGGCTACAAATTTTCAGGCGGTTTGCACGGCGTGGGCGTGTCGGTCGTTAATGCACTGTCTGAATGGCTTGTGGTAGAAGTAAAACGCGAAGGAAAAATTTATCGCCAGAGCTACAGAAAAGGGGTACCGGAAGCGGACCTGGCAGTAGTCGGGGAAGCGGCGGATACCGGAACCAAGACCACCTTTAAACCGGATCCGGAAATTTTTACGGAAACAACAGAGTTTGATTTTGACCTGTTACAAAACCGGTTGCGGGAACTTGCCTTTCTAAACGGCGGTGTCAAAATTATTCTGAAAGACAAGCGCGGAGAAGAAGAAAAAGAGGTTGTTTTCCAGTATGATGGAGGAATCCGGTCTTTTGTCGAGCATTTGAACCGAAACCGGGAAGTGTTGCACGAGCCGCCGATTTACATCCATGGAGAGCGTGATTCGATTCCGATAGAGATTGCCTTGCAATACAATGATTCTTTTACATCGAACATTTATTCCTATGCAAACAATATCCATACTCACGAGGGTGGAACCCATGAGGCCGGTTTCAAATCAGCCCTGACCCGTGTCATTAACGAATATGCCCGTCGCAATAACCTGTTGAAGGAAAATGACAGCAATCTGATGGGCGATGACGTGCGGGAGGGACTAACCGCCATTGTCAGTGTTAAAATTGCGGATCCCCAGTTTGAAGGACAAACCAAAACCAAACTGGGGAACAGTGAAGCCCGTTCCGCGACAGAACAACTTTTTGCGGATCAATTATCAGCTTATCTGGATGAAAACCCGAGTGTGGCCAAAAAAGTGATCAACAAGGCGATTATGGCTTCCCGTGCACGTGATGCAGCCCGGAAAGCCAGGGAATTAACCCGCCGCAAAAGTGCACTTGAAGTAAGTTCATTGCCCGGAAAACTGGCTGACTGTACCTCGAAAAGTGCTCCTGACAGTGAATTGTTCATTGTAGAGGGGGATTCCGCAGGCGGGACAGCCAAGCAGGGACGGGATCGCATGTTTCAGGCGATTTTGCCGCTTAAAGGAAAAATTCTGAACGTGGAGAAAGCCCGTTTGGACAAAGCCTTGTCCAATGATGAAATCCGTACGATCATTACTGCTCTTGGAACGGGAATCGGCGACGATTTCAATATTGAAAAGGCGCGTTACCATAAAATCATTATCATGACCGATGCGGATGTTGACGGGGCACATATCCGTACATTGCTGCTCACTTTCTTTTACCGCTACATGCGTCCGCTGATTGAAAACGGCTTTGTCTATATTGCCCAGCCGCCGTTATACAAGATTACCCAGGGGAAAACAGTCCGCTATGCTTACAGTGATCGGATGAAAGAGCAGATCATATCCGAATTAACCGGAAAAGGGAAAATTGAAATCCAGCGTTACAAAGGTTTGGGAGAAATGAATGCGAACCAGTTGTGGGAAACGACGATGGATCCGGAAAGCCGCACCTTGCTCCAGGTTTCATTGCAGAATGCAATTGATGCGGATGAAGTTTTCGAAATGCTGATGGGAGACCGGGTAGAACCGCGCCGGGAATTTATCCAGGAATATGCCAAACAGGCGAACCTGGATATCTAGGCGGGAAAGCAGTCAGGCGAGTGTAGAACGGGAGATGAAACAATGGCAGATATTGAGCGTATTCAGGAAGTAAATATCAGTAAGGAAATGAAGTCTTCTTTTTTGGACTATGCGATGAGCGTCATCGTCAGCCGGGCATTGCCAGATGTTCGCGATGGCTTAAAACCGGTTCATCGCCGTATCTTGTATACCTTGTATGAATTGGGAATGACTCCTGACAAGCCTTACAAGAAGTCATCCCGTCTGGTTGGAAATGTTACGGCCAATTACCATCCCCATGGAGATGTTGCTGTTTATGAAGCAATGGTCCGGATGGCGCAGGATTTCTCCTATCGCTATCCGTTGGTTGACGGCCACGGGAACTTTGGTTCTGTGGACGGAGATCCGCCAGCTGCCATGCGTTATACGGAGGCAAGAATGGCACCTATCAATCTTGAACTGTTGCGGGATATCCAGAAAGATACAATCGATTTTATTCCCAACTATGATGGGCAACAGGAAGAACCGGTTGTTCTTCCTTCCCGTTTTCCAAATCTGCTTGTAAACGGAGCCTCAGGAATTGCGGTGGGAATGGCGACAAATATTCCCCCTCATAACTTGCGGGAAATCATTGATGGCATTCTCCTGATGCTGGACAATCCGGAAGTGTCGATTGAAGAACTGATGAAGGTTGTAAAAGGGCCGGACTTCCCGACAGGCGGCATTATTCTTGGAGTTGAGGGGATTCGCAAAGCATTCCGCACCGGCCGGGGAAGCATTCAGATCCGGGCCAAAACACGGATTGAAGAGGCTGGCAGCGGCAAGATGCGGATTGTGGTAGAAGAACTTCCGTATCAGGTAAACAAGTCAAAACTGGTAGAGAAGATAGCCGAACTGGTACGAGACAAAAAAGTTGACGGGATAACCGATTTGCGTGATGAATCAGACCGGAAAGGAATGCGTGTGGTCATAGAACTTCGCAGAGACGTCAACCCGCGCATTGTCTTGAACAATCTGTATAAACACACCAACCTGCAAACCAGTTTTGGCGTGAACATGCTGGCACTGGTGAATGACCAGCCCCGTGTCCTGAATCTGAAACAGGCTATTCACTATTACATCGAACACCAGATGGAAGTGATCCGGCGCCGCACACAGTTTGACCTGAACAAGGCTGAGGAACGCGCGCATATTTTGGAAGGGCTCCGCATTGCCCTGGATCATATCGATGAAGTGATCAGCCTGATTCGGGCTTCCAAAACGACGCAGGAAGCGCGAACGGGACTGATGGAACGGTTCCGGCTTTCCGAAAAGCAGGCGCAGGCAATTCTCGACATGCGGTTGCATCGCCTGACCGGACTGGAACGCGAGAAGATTGAAGCTGAATATGATGAGTTACAAAAATTGATCGCCAAACTGCGGGATATTCTTTCCGACGAAGGAAAAATTCGCGGTGTCCTGCGTGAGGAAATTGCGGAGATCAAGGAAAAATACGGCGATGACCGGCGCACGATGATCAAGATTGAAGCGGACAGCTTTGAAGCGGAAGACCTGATTCCGGATGAAGAAGTATCCATTATGCTGACGCAGAGAGGTTATATCAAGCGGATGCCTTTATCCACTTACCGCGCACAGAAAAGGGGCGGAAAAGGGATCACGGGCATGGGAACCCGCGAGGACGATCTGGTGCAGCACATGTTTGTCACCAATTCGCACAGCCGGCTTCTTTTCTTCTCAAACAAGGGAAAAGTATATCGCCTGAAAGCATATGAAGTTCCGGAGTTTGGAAGAACAGCCAAGGGAACTCCCATCATCAACCTGATCCAGATTGACCAGGATGAACGGATTGAAGCTGTCATTCCGGTAAAAGAATTCCGTCCGGACCAGTACCTGTTTTTTGCAACCGCCTATGGTGTTGTCAAAAAGACCGCGTTAAGCGAATTTGAAAATATTCGCCGCAACGGATTGTTTGCGATTAACCTGCGTGATGGCGATGACCTGGTTGGAGTTCGCCTGACTGACGGGGACCAGGAAGTAATCATGGGCACACAACACGGCATGTCGATTCGCTTCCATGAAATGGACGTAAGAGAGATGGGACGCTCGGCAACCGGTGTAAAAGGGATTACCCTGGGTGATGGCGACCGTGTCATTGATATGGATATTGTCCTACCTGAAAGCTATATGATGATTGTGACAAAAAACGGTTATGGCAAACGAACCCCGATCGGGGAATACCGTATCCAATCACGCGGCGGCAAAGGAATTAAAACACTCAGTCTAACTGAGAAAAAAGGTGAAGTTGTTGCCCATAAAGTGGTGTCGGAACAGGAAGATCTGATGCTGGTGACCCAGTCGGGCATTGTCATCCGGCTGAATGTGGCAGATATTTCCGTAATGGGCCGATATGCACAGGGGGTTCGCCTGATCCGTGTCGATGATGAGGATGAAGTATCTGCTGTTGCCATAGTTCACGCCGATGATGAAGAAATGGAAACGGAAAAAGAAAAGAAACAATAAACACACCGCTAGCTTTTCCCGGAAGAGAGAAACAGGGAAGCCATGGATTCCGGAAACTGACAGATAATAAAATATGTGAGATGTTCCAGAATCAGCTGATCCTGATGGACAGGATGCAACATGATTTCTTCCCACAGGGGAGGATCATACCGGCAAAGCATACTCATGGCAAAACACAGCATAAAGAGACACATTACTTCCGGCAATGGCTGAGGGCGATTATTACCTGCATAAAGGTAGTAATCGCCGTTTTTATTGGCAAGGAGCCACGGATGCTTGACAAGTTCCGGGTCGGGCAGGGAACAGGCCAGGCAAAGATTTCCGGACTGAATGGCTGGATTTGCCAGGGAAAAGAGAGGTTGCTTTACCTGTTGGTTTAATTTTTCCACAAATGCGGTAGAGGTAAGATAGCATTCATCCAAAATTTTTTCACTGACAACCAGACAGGGAGACGAGGGAGCGGAGAGAACCCAGCGGGCAGGAAACAAAGTGCTTTTTTCAAATACCAACTGGTAAGCCTCTTGCAAATCCGGCAACAACCCTAGCAAGTCCTTGACAGAATAGGTGTTTCCCGGCTGAACCGAAACCCCCATATGCATAGCCAACAGAGGAAACAACCCCTCTTTTTGAATGCGGATTTCATCATCACGGAAACGGAACTGTTCTTTCTTTCGTTTTCGTGTGGAAAGTCCGTGGCGCAAAACTGCTGTATTTTCCGGATAAAAGGGATTTTTAGCCAGAATCCAGGCTTTGATGAAGTTCATCATGCCGTAGTAGAGCAAAAGAGGTTGACTCCACTTTTCACCCAGGCGGGCTGTCTGAAAAAGTGACAGGGCCTGTCGGATATAGGCTGTAAACGCCTGGACATTTTTATAGGCAAACCGCTCAGGTTCACGAAATTGAGCCTGCCTGTATTTCCGCAACAGAAATTTGCGGGCGAACTCCTCATTGTTGAGCCAGCCAAAAAGTGAAAGTGGATTGTGGAAAAGGCCTTGCCTTGTATATGAACCGGTTTCCACACATGTCACCTCCATTGTCCTGTTCCTGATTATTGTTTGACAAAATCAATTTGCCTATTACAAGAGAGATCAAGAGAGAGACAAGTTGAAAGAGGCAGGGAGAGATGAAGAGAAGGCTTATTTTTCTATGTTTGTTACTGGTATTGGTCTATGTTATGTTGCCGCCCCCGGATTCAAGTTCGGTTCATCCCCGGAAAAAATATGATCTGGTGTTGATTCATGGATTTAACAACCGTCACCAGTGGGGATATGAATTTTTATATCGCCTGGCCAATCATTGGGGATCGGGAAACATTTATATTATTTACACCAACAAATCCACCAAAGTAGGAACCATGACCATACATAAAAATCAGATTATACTTATGGGGGATAATAACCATCAGGCAGGAAACGATTCAATTGACGAACAGGCCAAGCTGGTTTCACAGAAAATCTCCATTCTGCAACAAAAACATGGATTAAGCAATCCTTTTTATATTGCAGCCCACAGCATGGGCGGACTGGTAGCACGCAAACTGGTCTATTTGCGCCCGGGGGAGGTGGCCGGTATTGTAACCCTGGCTACGCCGCATCAAGGGACGCAGTTGGCAAATGAATACGATTGGCTGGGGATGTTTGTCCATGGAGAAGCAGCATTACGGGATATGACTCCGCAGGCAGTTTCGCAGTTTAACCGGAGGTATCCTGTGGAAACAAGCCCTTTTTACAAGGATGGCAAATTATATACCATAGCCGGAGATGCGGACGGATGGGGAGACCGGGGCTGGAAAGGGGAACTGGCTGCAGGCTGGATCTTGATTGCGCTCAAATATCACCGGGATAGCGACGGGGTTGTTGAAGAAGGGAAAGCCACCCTTCCTGGGGCCAAACATGTAAAAACATTCACGGAGTTGAATCACCTGGAACTGATTCAGAGTCCCGTTGTGGCAGATCTGATTTCCAGACTGTTGCCCTGAAATCCGTTTATCCACAAATTTTATAGAGTTATTCACAGAATTCTGTGGATAACTTGCAATTTATTGTGGACAGGGTCTGATACAAATCAAATCTTGACAGTGTTACAAGAGATTGTTAAACTGCTTTAAAATCAGGGTCAAAGGGGAAAACAACATGTGGGAACAGAAATTTGCCAAAGAAGGATTAACATTTGACGATGTCTTGTTGCTTCCGGCAAAGTCGGAAGTGTTGCCCCGGGATGTGAATGTGGGTACAAGGCTTGCCGAAGGAATTGAGTTGAATATACCATTGATCAGTGCGGGAATGGATACTGTTACGGAGTCCGCACTGGCGATTGCCATTGCCAGGCAAGGTGGAATCGGGGTTATCCACAAGAATATGAAAGTGGAAGAACAGGCAGAAGAGGTGGATCGCGTCAAACGTTCAGAAAGCGGCGTAATCACCAACCCGTTTTATTTAACCCCTGACCATAAAGTGCACGATGCAGAAGAACTGATGGCCAAATATCGCATTTCCGGAGTCCCGATTGTTGATGAACACCGCAAATTGGTAGGCATTCTTACCAATCGGGATCTCCGCTTTGTGCGTGATTATTCCATCCCGATTGACAAAGTGATGACCAAGGAACAATTGATCACCGCTCCGGTCGGAACGACATTGCAGGAAGCGGAAGAGATTCTGCAGCAGCATAAAATCGAGAAACTGCCGCTTGTTGATGAAAACGGGATCCTGAAAGGTTTGATCACCATCAAGGATATAGAAAAGGCTACCCAGTTTCCTGATGCTGCCAAGGATGCCCAGGGGCGCCTGCTGGTAGGAGCAGCGGTCGGGATTTCCAGGGATACCAGGCGCCGTGTTCAGGCGTTGATAGAGGCAGAAGTGGATATGATTGTTGTTGATACGGCACATGGCCACTCCAGGGGAGTACTGGAAGCCGTTCATGAACTGCGCAAAAACTATCCGGATTTGGTTATTGTCGCCGGAAACGTGGCGACGGGTGAGGCTACCCGCGATCTGATCGAAGCCGGTGCAAGCGTGGTCAAAGTGGGAATTGGACCGGGTTCCATTTGTACCACCCGGATCGTTGCCGGAATCGGTGTTCCGCAGATTACAGCGATCTATGATTGTGCTACCGTTGCCCGCCAGTATGGTGTGCCGATTATTGCCGATGGAGGAATCCGTTATTCCGGAGATATTGTGAAAGCTTTGGCAGCCGGGGCGGATGCCGTCATGTTGGGAAGCCTGTTCGCCGGAACGGAAGAGGCTCCTGGCGAATCGGAAATATTCCAGGGGCGCCGTTTTAAGGTCTATCGCGGAATGGGTTCAATCGGAGCCATGCAGCAAGGCAGCAGTGACCGATATTTTCAGGAGAATGTGCAGAAACTGGTTCCGGAAGGAATTGAAGGGCGTGTTCCCTATAAAGGGCCCCTGGCTGATACGGTTTATCAACTCATTGGCGGGGTGCGTGCAGGCATGGGTTATTGCGGTGCCGCCACTTTGCGCGATCTGAAAGAGAACAGCCGTTTTATCCGCATTACCAATGCGTCATTGCGTGAAAGCCATCCCCATGACGTGCAGATCACCAAAGAAGCACCAAACTATAATCTGTAGCTGCAGGGAAAATATAAATCCCTGTTTTTCTGGATGAACAAGGAAGAATTTTCTTTTCTTGTTCATTTCTTTTTTTAAATATTTATGTAGAATGGTCTTATCTTTTTTAATCAGTTCGAATGTCTATATATTGGGTTATTTTATATATAAGGAATGAAAAGCGGATGAACTGTTTTCGTTTTCAAAAGATAATTGTTGCTGTCGTATGTTTTTGCCTGTCTGTTTCACTCATCATGCCTTTGTCGGCCTTTGCGGAACGCAATGGTTCTCCGGATGTGAAGGCACGTTCCTATTTTCTGATGGATTTTGAGTCCGGAGTGCCCCTGGCAGAGAAAAATGCGGATCAGCCTCTGCCCCCTGCCAGTATGACCAAAATGATGTCTGCTTTTATTGTTCTGGATCACATACATAACGGAAAGTTAAACTGGAATGATATTGTCCGGATCAGCCAACGGACCCAAAGTGTGGACGAAACACAAATTTATCTGGTAGCCGGAGAAGAAATAACTGTCCGGGAACTGTTTTTGGCCATGCTTGTTTACTCAGCGAATGACGCTACGGTGGCCTTGGCTGAACATATCGCCGGTACGGAAGAAAATTTTGTGCAGTTGATGAATGAAAAAGCCAGGCAACTGGGTATGAAAAATACCCATTATTGCACCGCGACAGGACTGGATCTCCATCTGTATTCCGACCCGCCCAAGGTGCCAGGCAAACATGTAATGTCGGCGCGCGATACGGCCATTCTGGCAGCCAGCCTGATCAGATCCTATCCGGAAGTGCTCCAGGTCACCTCCATTTCCAAATATACCTTTCACCAGGGAACGTCAAGGGAACAGCAAGTAAATAACTGGAATCTGATGCTTCCCGGTCTTCATTATGAATATGCGGGAGTAGACGGGATGAAAACGGGTCATACCAATGCAGCCGGATATTGTTTTACCGGTACTGTCAAAAGAGAGAAAACCCGTTTGATTTCTGTCGTGATGGGAACGAAAAATGACAACGGCCGGTTTTCCGAGACGAAAAAACTGTTTGATTACGGGTACGAATTCATACCGGTTCCGTTAACTGCAAAAGATGGAACGATCAAGGGGCAGGAGAATTTGCCGCTTCCAAATGGTGTTGAACGGAGTGTTCCGGTGGTTGCAAGGAAAGAGGTAATTGTTCCCATTCTGCAGGGAAAACAGGGCCGTTATACGCTCAAAATTGAATTTGCTTCCAATCTGCGTGCCCCTCTTGCCCGGGGAACAGTTGTCGGGAAAGCCTTCCTGTTTTATGATGGAGTGAAAGTGGAAGGATTCCAACCGGTGGATGTAGTGACAGCTCAAGCGATTGAAGAAGGAAGTTGGCTTCGGCTTATTTTCCGTTCAGCAGGTGATGAAATAGCCAGTTGGTTTGACTAATTTTATTTTTTGGGAGCAGTTAATTATAATAATGGAGAGAGATTTTTGCGGAATTAAAACTCTCCAACAGTTCAAGACCTTCCATCTTCATAATCATTAAACAATCCTAGAACATCGAGGGGGCTAACAGATGAGCGAAATACGTAAAACAGGAACGGATCGCGTAAAACGCGGAATGGCCGAAATGCAAAAGGGCGGCGTCATTATGGACGTGGTAAATGCCGAGCAAGCAAAAATTGCGGAACAGGCCGGTGCTGTGGCCGTTATGGCCCTGGAGCGGGTTCCTTCTGATATTCGTGCGGCAGGCGGAGTTGCCCGCATGGCGGATCCGCGCATTATTGAGGAAGTGATGAATGCCGTATCCATTCCCGTCATGGCAAAAGCACGGATTGGTCACTTTGTGGAAGCACGTTTGCTGGAATCGATGGGGGTTGACTATATTGATGAAAGCGAAGTTTTAACTCCGGCGGACGAGTTGTTCCACATAGACAAATCCCAATTTACCGTTCCGTTTGTCTGCGGAGCGCGGGATCTGGGGGAAGCCTTGCGCCGTATTGGTGAAGGGGCGTCCATGATTCGCACCAAAGGAGAACCCGGCACCGGAAACATTGTTGAGGCCGTTCGCCATATGCGGAAAATGCAAGCGCAAATCAATCAGGTAAAGAGCATGTCCCGTGATGAATTGATGGCGGAAGCCAAAAAACTTGGTGCTCCATATGAACTGTTGCTTCAAGTGCATGAAACGGGCAAACTGCCAGTAGTCAACTTTGCTGCCGGCGGTGTGGCAACACCGGCCGATGCCGCATTGATGATGCATTTGGGTTCGGATGGGGTATTTGTCGGTTCGGGTATTTTCAAATCAGATAATCCGGAAAAATTTGCGCGTGCCATTGTACAAGCCACAACACACTATGAAGATTACGCCTTGATTGCTGAAATATCGAAAGATCTGGGTACAGCGATGCCCGGGATTGAAATATCCAAACTTCGTGCGGAAGACCGGATGCAGGAACGCGGCTGGTAATGTTGGGAGGAAAAAAGTCCATGAAGATTGGTGTATTGGCTTTACAAGGTGCGGTTCGTGAGCATGTTCGACACCTGGAAGCAGCGGGGGCGACTGCGGTACCCGTGAAGCGTGCGGAAGACTTCGCAGATCTTGATGGCCTGGTAATCCCGGGTGGAGAATCAACCACCATCAGCAAACTGATGCGGGAGTATCAGTTGACAGAACCAATCCTGGCCATGCATCGTGCGGGGAAACCTGTTTTTGGTACCTGTGCAGGATTGATCCTGATTGCCAGACAGATTGAAGGACAAGAAAGCAACCATCTGGGTCTGATGGATATTTCAGTCAGAAGAAATGCCTTTGGCCGGCAACGGGAAAGTTTTGAAGTGGAACTGCCCGTGAAGAATGTCGCTGATGATTTCCAGGCAGTATTTATTCGTGCTCCCTATATTGAGAAAGTGGGCGAGGGTGTAGAAGTCCTGGCAGAAACAGACGGAAAAATCGTGGCCGTTCAGCAAGGGAATTTGCTGGGGGTTGCCTTTCATCCGGAGTTGACGGACGATATCCGTTTCCATGCCTATTTTGTGGATCTGGTTCGCCAGTCTCTCGCTGCTTGTGCGGGTTAGAATCCTGCCGATTCCTTGACAATTTTGCGGAATGGTTACAAATGCCGAACAATCGGATATAATAAAGAATAAACTTGAAATGGCAAACGCGAAGAAAAGGCAAGTAGCCGGCAATTTTGTTGCAGAGAGGTGATGGCTGGTGTGAATCGCCCAAAATTGTCGGTGAATCCACCTTGGAGCGAAACACGGAGGCGGGAATACCTCGCTTAAGTGTCTTTCGGCCAACGAGCCGTTATCTCGTCAGAGTGGACCTGTGGGAAACCATGGGTCAACAAGGGTGGCAACGCGGAACCTTCCGTCCCTTTATTGGGGGGAAGGTTTTATTTTTTCAGGAGGTGTGCTCAATTGTTGGATATCAAAAAGCTGCGTACACAAATGGATGAAGTAAGACAGAGATTGTCAACACGTCAGGGAGACCTGGACGGGCTCAATGCTTTTGACGACCTGGACCAGCGCCGGCGTACATTGATTCAGAAAAGTGAACAACTGAAAAACAGGCGTAACGTGGTCTCCAGAGAAATTGCGCAAATGAAAAAGAACAAACAGGATGCGGAAGAAAAAATTCTGGAAATGCGGAGAGTGGGAGAAGAAATCAAACGGCTGGACGAAGAATTGCGCCAGTGTGATGAAGAAATGAAACAGATTTTGCTCACTTTTCCCAATATCCCTCATGAAAGCGTGCCCATTGGATCTGACGAAAAGGAAAACTTGGAGGTCAGAAAGTGGGGAGAAGTTTCACAGCCTTCTTTTGACATCAAACCGCATTGGGAGCTGGCTGAGGAACTGGATCTGCTTGATTTTGACCGTGCAGCAAAAGTGACGGGATCCCGGTTTGTCTTTTACAAAGGAGCGGGTGCCCGCCTGGAACGGGCTTTAATCAATTTCATGCTTGATCTTCATACAAATGAACACGGATACACGGAAATAATTCCTCCTTATATTGTTAATCGGCAATCCATGATCGGGACGGGCCAATTGCCGAAGTTTGAGGAAGATGCTTTCAAACTGGCAGATAACCCTGATTATTTCCTGATTCCTACCTCTGAGGTGCCGGTAACCAATTATCATGCCGGAGAAATTTTATCCGCGGATGATCTTCCCAAATACTACACGGCATTTAGCGGCTGTTTCCGCTCGGAAGCCGGATCGGCCGGACGGGATACACGCGGCCTCATACGCCTGCATCAGTTTAACAAGGTAGAAATGCTGAAAATTGTTCATCCGGACACTTCCTATGAAGAACTGGAAAAAATGGTTGTCAACGCCGAGAGAGTATTGCAGTTGCTGGAACTTCCCTACCGGGTGGTTGCCCTTTGTACAGGAGACCTTGGCTTCTCCGCAGCCAAAACATACGACCTGGAAGTGTGGATGCCCAGCAACCAGACTTACCGGGAAATTTCCTCCTGCAGCAATTGCGAAGACTTCCAGGCCCGTCGTGCGCAAATCCGCTTCCGTCCAAATGCAAACAGCAAACCGGAATTTGTGCATACGCTTAATGGATCGGGCCTTGCCGTCGGTCGCACTGTTGCGGCAATCCTGGAAAACCACCAGCAAGCTGATGGAACCGTGCGGATTCCCAAGGCATTGCAACCCTATATGGAAGGAATCGATACCATCAAGTAACAAGAATCCCTGCCTTTTGCAGGGTTTTCTTTTATTTGACAGGTTGACATTAGCCCAAAAATCTGTATAATGTTGTTTTGTAACTTGCATATTAATATTGTGGAGAGGTGGTCGAGTGGTTTAAGGCAGCGGTCTTGAAAACCGCCGTAGTCGTGAGGCTACCGTGGGTTCGAATCCCACCCTCTCCGCCACACAACCAAAAGGACTCTGCGAATGGCGGAGTCCTTTTTTTATCAAGAATCATTCTCAGTTTCGGTTATAGAAATGAATATATCTTCCGTCCTGTTATGGCAGGACAACTGTACGGAAGATCCAAGGCGGAAAGCGGTGATGTTTTGTTTCGGCACGAATCAGTAACCGTTTAAAAGAGATCCTGTCAGGGATTTCAATCCCGTGGGCTTTCAAACTACAGTCGGGCGCGTAACTGAAAAGACGAGGATTGACAAAACAAGGAAGAGTACCGAGCCGATAATTTCGATGATTCCCACTTTGATTGGGGATACCGGTTTTCCTCCCCATACAAAAGCTCGTACTGTCGAAAAAGCAAAGGGTAATACCAGGAGCGGATCCAGGATGGCGAGTATAACCGCAAGCAGGGCGTGATACCCTTTGGAGACTTTTTGCCAGGTGACATTTTTCCGTTCCCGGAACACCGATTTAACGAAAAAGACACTTCCTGCAAAATATACGAAACACAATGCCGCGACCCACAGGGCCAAATCGTCCAATTTTCCGGCTCCAATGAAATAGGAGGCTGTACCGCCAATTGAAAAGGTGAGAATGGCGACCATATCGTTGATAAAGGATCGCTCGTTACGCCGGTAAGCATACCAGCCATTGATGGCCAGCATACCAGCCAATACAGGTCCGGCCCACAGGAGCGACGGCTGGGCAACAAGCGGCGGCAGCATGAAAATCATCCCCAACCCGCAGTAGACCAGCGACCAGCGCACATAGGCTTGGCGGTCATGCCGCTTCATCAATGCCAACCGGAAGGGATAAGCTGCCAGATAGAACAGCATCCAGCCGATAAACAGCGGAAGGTGCAGCCAGTCAGGACCTCCCACGGCCATACCGAGAAAAAAGGGAACAGACACCATTGCCCATCCGCCATGTTCCCGTGGAAGAATCGGTTTCATTGTAACATCTCCAATCTCCAATAACCTCCATTTTCCCCATTCTGAGGGGGATTCTTTTTCATCGTACCCCATGCCTTATCCCCTGAGTGTGACAAATATCACACTTTCGCAAAACCTTCAACAGTCCCTTGCAAACTTCCTGGACAGGTTCTTTTTTTGTAAGCAGGGTATATAATATTTATCTTTTATAATTCCATAGTTACGGGTAATAAATAAAATTTCAACCAAGACTCCATAAAAACAATAGAGAAGTAAAGTGCAAGCATTTGTTCTGCCGGCAATGGGATTGATTACAGGTGATATTGTTAAAGGGGGAGAAACGGTAAATAAAGCATCGCAAATATATTGGGATGAATTTTGGAAATCACGGGGCCAAGAAAAGCAAAAATCAGTAAGTTCGTGGCAATTCGGTGATAATCCGGACTATTTGGCCAAGTTGGTAATAGATGGCATAAAAACGGCTACTTGCTCCGGACTGGTTTTTTATGAGATTGAAAATGAGCCATTACCTGCTGTTGGAGATTACAGCTTATCTTGAATAGCAGAGATGAACCTGTGGCAATTATTCAAACAGTAGATGTTCAAATAATGCCAATGAATGAAGTTCTGGAAGAGTTTGCGATCGCAGAAGGTGAGGGGGACAGAACATATCGGGATTGGAAAGAAATTTATACAAAATTCTTAACGAAAGAATTGAGCAAGGTTGGACTTGAATTTTCGGAAGATATGATGTTGGTATGTGAGCGTTTCAAATTGGTAGATGTAAGAAAGAAGTGAAAAACACCTGGAAAATTCCAGGTGTTCAAGTGCAAGGGTTTTGTATTGAAATTCTTTATTGGTGTCCTTGTATAAGGATTTTAGTCAGTCTTTTCGTTCCGGGCAGAACGGTCCAGGGATTAATCCCAGAAATCCACGTGTGCTGTCCCGCCGACATTTTTGGCCACATAAAACTCGGCCTTTTTGTTATTGCCATCCACAAATTTGCCAATATCACGGAAAACTCCGCATTGGCCAGCTCTCAAGTACACATAGCCAACGTATTCATCTGCATTGTCCGGGTCGTATTCATACATGTAATAGTAGGTAGAAGGACCGGAATTCAGGCAAAACATGAAATCTCCGCCTCCTGATTGGGCGTATGCACTGTAGGAGACAAAAGCAGACGAACCCACGTAATCCCATTCACCCGGTCCCATGGGCAATACGTCTAAATAGGACACCACTGAACCTGCTTGCCCCTCATCACTGGCGGATACGGTGGAGAATGGCAGCATCAGCATACACATCAATGAAAGGATTGCTAAAATGGATTTTCCCAATTTCATAAATAGCCCCCTGTTCACTGAAAGAATGAATTCACCGTATATTCCGAATATAACATAAAAACCCTGAAATTGTAATAAAAATTTATTTTTTTATTTTTTAACAAAATTAGCCAAAAGGATGATATATGAAGACCGAAAGAGATCAAATTTAAAAGAAAAAGCAAAAACTGGACTTGTTATCGATTAATAAATAATCCATGTTTAATGCGAAATAACCTGTTTTTTGATCAATATATTGTGGATAATGTGGATAAAATTGTGGATATGTTGATGAATTTCATGTGGAAAAATAAAAAAGTGGAGTCGGCCAACCAGGCGACTCCCTCTGCGCAAATGCTTTCCCGATATTTCAATCCCATCCTCACTAACTCTCCTGTCACTTCCTTTTTAAAAGTAAGAGATAACAGAAAAGTTAGTGTTACCATTATAATAGCGAATCATTCGTGAATTCGAAATATTAAACCGGAAAAGGTCACAAAAAAGTCATATAAAAAGCAGTTGGTATTTATTATTCAGAAAAACCGGTTTTTGGCGATTGATCCTGTAAATCATAAAGTTTTCTTCGTTTTTTTCCTCATGTTGTCATGGGTTATCCATTTTTGTTCTGAGAAAGAAAGGATGATTTCGGGAGGTTGTGAATAATTTTATATAATAATTCACCACAAGATGTTGTGGATAATGTGGATAAAATTGTGGATATGTTGATATACAGTTTTTGGTAAAACGTCAGAGAGCTTGAATTTACCTTCTTTTTGTCAAGATTTTCAATGTCGGAAAAGGTCTGTGCTTGAGTAATGATTCCAAGTAAAATCCTAATGTTTTTAACCCGAATTTCCAGGGATTAATTTTGATTGTTTTTCGACTATCCCTGGAAAAAGGTATTAACGGACAGGTGTCTGGCTATCAGCAGGAAAATCAATGGTAAACAGAACGCCGTTTCTTGTATTGGTCAGTTGATAAGGGAAAGCATGGGTTTCCAGAATTTTTTTTACGATAAAGAGTCCCAAACCGCTCCCACCGGTACTTCGGTTTCTCGATTTCTCCAGGCGGTAAAAAGGTTCGAAAATCTTGTCCAGTTCAGGTTCCGGAATGGAAGTTCCGGTGTTAAGGACACAGAGGCGCATATGGGTTTGCAAAGGCTCCAGTTTGATTTCGACAAGTTCATGGGGTGGTGAATAGTTCATGGCGTTATGAATAATATTGCTGATTGCTTTTTGCATGAGATCAGGATCGGCAGTTATTTGGGTTCCTGGTTCCAGCTGTGTTTTTATTTGCAATTGCTTGTCCTGCCTGAAAAAATCCAGCCTTTTCAGGACAGATGTAATAAGGGCAGTCAAATCAACCGGTTTTTTTGAGGGTTGAAACGAACAGGTTTCCAATTTGGAAACTTCCAGAATCTCTTTTACCATCTGCTGCATATTTTGCATGATCATATAAGATCTGCGCAGGTATTTGTCCCTGTCTTTGTAAACACCGATCTGGTGTATCATGCCTTCCAACTGGCCCATGACGGCAGTAATGGGTGATTTCAGTTCATGGGAAATGGTGGCCATAAATTCCCTTCGTTTTGTTTCCTGTTCCCGTTCACGCTGAATATCGTCCTTTAATTTTGCGTTGGCCTGTTTCAGTTCAGACATCGTTTTTTTCAGGTTTTGCGAGAGTTCATTCAAACTTTGCGATAACTCCCCGATTTCATCATCGGAACGGGTTTGGCAGGTCTGGCTGAAATCCAGTTTGGCCATTTTTTTGGCCGTTTCGTTTATTTTGAGCAAGGGCTGGGCAATCAACCGGGCATAAAGGAAAGCGGCTGCCACAGAAATGAGCAGAATAAATATAGCCATATATGGCATAAACATTAAAATGGCGCTGGATGCTTCATCAATTGGTTGCATGGTGGCGATAAAGTCGGCAATAAACTGCTCTCCCTGAAAACTGATCGGTTTTTCTACAATCTGAAAAGGAGGGTTGTTTTGGTCTTGTTCAGATGAAAATTTTTGTTCTGATACAGATGGAATTCTGTAAAGTTGTGAATCAGCAGCCGGAATAATGATCATATTGCCTTGTTGATCGCGAATGGTTAGATGAACGTTATATTCATGAGTAAACTCATAGAGAATATCCTTTGCCTGTGAAATGGTCAGCGGTCGGACTGTATTTAATAACTGCTGAATTCCATGATTAAGGTTATTAACTTTATATTGATAATAAAAGGAAGGCAGTAAAAAATAAAAAGAAGCAAACAGAACCGTTGTTGATAATGCCAGCAAAGCGCTGGTAATCAAGAAAATTTTATGGGTGATGCCCTGTCTTTGCAGTATCAAGTTTGTAACCAACTCCTTTGACGGTGTGGATATAAGGAACCCCCAGTTTCTTGCGCAAATTTTTAATATGGGTGTCCACGACACGGGGATCCCCGTAAAAATCCATCCCCCAGACTTTGTTTAACAGCAGATCCCTGGAACAGACCCTTTCCCTGTTTTCCATCAGTGTTTTCAAAATATCAAACTCTTTGTTTGTGAGACTTTTCTTTTGCTGATCCACATAAACGGAATAGCCGTCCAGATCCATGGTGATTTCATGATATTCCAATCTGCGGGTTGTTTCCGAAGGATAGGTCCTGCGCAATACTGCTTCAACCCGTTTGTTCAGAATGTGAAAGGAGAATGGTTTGGTTATATAATCATCTACGCCAAGTTCAAATCCCTTGATCTGATCGGCCTCTTCATCCAGGGCCGTCAGCATGATTACGGGAACAGAAGATATTTGGCGAATGGATTTCAATACCTGATAGCCGTCCTGTTTCGGTAGCATTATATCCAAAATTAATAAATCGGGTCTGTTCTCCATGAATTTGCGGATACCTTCATCTCCGTCATTGGCGGTATCGACATCATAATGTTGAACCATGAGAAATTCACGAATCAGCTCCTGAATGTCGGTATCGTCTTCAATGACAAGGATTTTGTGAGACATGGCGAACCTCCTTTTATTGATTCTGATGACATCATAGCAAAATCACAAAAAAGGGAAAATCACTTTTGTGCAATTTATCACAGTAGATATTTTATGACAGGCGGAAGAAAAAGCGTGCAAGTTTAGATGAAAAGTTCGAAAAGTTGGCACAGGGGAAGGGGCAGTGATGAAACACCGGTGAGTGGACAAAACGAACAGGGCGATGTTGACCGAAAATGGTGCATCACCCTGAGCATTACCCCAGTTTTCTGTTAAGGACATCTCGTAATTTTTGTGTGGGATCCGTAAAAATTTCTCGACCATTCATATAAATAGGGCTGGGTTCATCAGGATTCCATGCAAACGTTGTACAAAAGACCTGGTTTGCCCGTACCAT
>JBAVDL010000081.1:0-13652 GCA_049587175.1 Thermoactinomyces sp. | reverse complement strand
GCCATGCCGTGGGATGAAACTGAATCTTTTGATAGGCACCATCTTTCCGGCCGGTATAGTCTTCGCCGTAGTGGACAAATCCCAGTCTGGAGAAACCTTCCAGGAAGTTTTTTAACAGACCGGACGGCTCTACACTGATGAAATCACGATCCTGCGCATCAATGCCTGAACGGATCTCCAGATCGGTTTTAAAGAAATAGCGGGTATTGATGGAGGAAATCGGCAAACCTTCAGGGCACTTGAAATAAAAATCGTATTCTTTCTTTTCTCCGGGATAAATAATGAATTTTTCATTATCAATCGGGATCGTTGCAATGGTTTCATTTACATGTCGCACTTGATCGCCCTTTTTGTATGAGGAAGCCAGGCAAAAATGCACGTTCAGTCCTTCAATCTGCTGTTCTGCCTCGCCACCCTGGAGATGGATTTTTCCGGAAACCGGTTCCCCCATCGTCAGGGTACTTGTGTCCAGTACCAAGTCAATTTTTGCCGCACCGACACCCAGTGATGCAAGAAAGTTTTTGATCAAAACGGCTTCATCCTTTCATCATAAACTGATTTCATCATACCAGAACAGGTTTTTATCCTGAAACTCCCTTTTTATTTTCATGCCAGATTTTTTATCATCGGTCCTGTTTTCTCATTTCCGTGCAATCAAATAGAGCAAATGGTATGTAGCAACAACACCCCTGTCTGTCCGAAACATCCGGTCATACCGGTTTAGTACTTCAAGCAACAAGGTCCGTTCTTTGGACCAGGCATGGCCGGATTCACTGTAGTTGGCTCCTGTTGCCTTGATGGAGCGAAAGAATGCGCGGCAATTTTCATAAACAAGTGGGCGCAGGCATTCTTCCAGTGTTTGAACATGAAATCCGCTTTTGACCAGAATTTGGTGCCAATCCTCTTTTGTTTTCATAGAAAGTGTACGTTGCGAAGGAGGGAGTTGGTAGTCAGATTCGACTGCGGCAAAAGCTTTTCTGAGTTCCTTGAACGTATGGGGACCAAACGTTGACGCAATAAACCAGCCTCCCGGTTTCAGCAAATCATGCCAGTCAGATAGGGTTTGTGCGGGGGTTGCCAGCCATTGAATGGTTGCATTGGACACGATCAGATCCACAGGTGCAATCTGTCGGAGATTCTCTGCTTCTTCCGCGTCTCCAACCATAAATCTGACACGGGGCGAATCAATCTGTTCCCTGGCTTTGGCAATCATCTTTTCTGCTATATCTATCGCAATGATTTCCGCTGATTGATAATGACTGACCAACAGTCCGGTTAAATAACCGGTACCGCAACCGACCTCCAGAATCCGTCTGATCTTTCCCCCGGCAGGCAGGTTTGCCAGCAGACGGGATGCCATCTCCTTTTGCACCACAGCATACTCCTGATAGGTGGGCACCGAACGGTTAAACCGGCGGGCAATCAATTGTTTATTCATATGAATCCCCTCCTGATTGCAACCATTTCCTAAACAGATTCGGTTGTGAAAAGAAAGGAACATGTCCGGTATTTTCCCAGACGGTTATCTGAACCTGATGAAATGCTTCTGCCCATCGCCACTTCGGTTCCGGCCGGCAAATGCTGTCTTCCTCTCCAAATAACAAGCGTACAGGTACATTTTTCGATTCCGGGGATGGAGAAAATCGATACTCCCGCAAAAATTGCAGCCCCGCTTCCAAGGCTTCCGGTGAGGGCAAAGGAGAAGCGGGATTCCTCCATGCTCCGGCGATTCCTGCATGCTGTTCCTGCTCTGAAAACATTCGGCGGTCAAATTGGGCCACAACCTTTTCCGGTGCGGTTTGCAACTGCCGGATCATTTTTCTCAGAACCCGGTCATCCCAACCGTAATCCTCTCTCTGTTTCCGCACAAATTGCAAGGCACCTCCGATGAGAAAGGCCTGTTTTACGCGTGCAGCTTCAGTCTCCAACCATTTCAGGGCCACCATTGCGCCAAGCGACCAGCCCACAATGATAACAGGCCCTTTTACCCCCATGGCATGACGATGAAGTTCTTTCACCAGATCCTCCTGCGAGCGGCATGAAAGAAAATCCAGCAAAAGATGATTGTGACCGGGGAAAACCTCCACAAAAGGAAGCCAGATTTCTTTTGCTGCCGACCAGCCGCTAATCCATATACAGGTTGGGCGGGCCATTTTGTCACCTCCGTACTGCTTGGTTTACCTGTTTGATTTTTGCAACGGTCTGCTTCAGTTGCTCCCATGAATGATTGGCCATGAGTGAAAAACGCAACCGGGCAGTATGGGGAGGAACTGTCGGAGGACGAATGGCCAGGGCGAAAATCCCCAGTTTGCGCAACGAATCGCTGAAGTTGAGAGCCTCATCGTTTTCACCCAGATAGAGCGGAATAATTTGCGTAACAGAACGGCCAGTTTCAAAACCTGCCTGTTGCAATTGGCGGCGGAACCATGCCGCTTTTTCTTTCAGTTCCCTGCGCAGATCCCCTGCCTGCTTTACCAGATTGAGGGCCATCCGGTTGGCTGATACAATAGCCGGCGGCAACGCGGTTGTATAGATCAGGGGGCGGGCACGATTGACCAGCAGGGAAATCCAGTCCTTGCTTCCGGCCACATAAGCCCCGTATACGCCAAACGCCTTGCTGAATGTTCCCATATGCAGGTCAATCTCCTGATGCACTCCCAACTCATGTGCCAATCCCTGCCCCCGGGAACCAAACACGCCGGCTCCATGTGCTTCATCAATCACCAGCGCAGCCCCGTACTTCTGCTTTAATTGAATCAGTTCACGCAAAGGGGCTGTATCTCCATCCATACTAAAGACTGAATCAGTTACAATCAGTTTGCGCCGGACTCCCTTTTGGTCAGCAGATTTCAGCCTTTGCTCGAGATGGTCCAGATCCAGATGCCGATAGCGAAACAAACGTGCCTGGCTCAGGCGGATTCCGTCAACGATGCTGGCATGATTGTACTGATCGCTGAAAACTGCGTCTCTTGAAGTTAACAGGGATATCAGAATTCCGACATTGGCCATGTAGCCGTTTGGAAAAAGCAACGCCTCTTCCGTTTCCTTGAACCGGGCAATTTCCTTCTCCAGAAGTTCTGTTTCTTCACTGTGTCCGATAATGAGGCGGGAAGCGACACCTCCGCTTCCCGCCTTTGCTCCCTGGCAGATGGCTTCTCTCAGTTTGGGGTGGGCTGCCAGGCCCAGATAATTGTTTGAAGAAAAGTTGACCATTTTCTTTCCGTTCCAGGTTAATACCGGCAACGCCGCATCCTTTACGGGAATGCACTCCCGCTTCAGCATCGAAGCATGCAATTCATTCAATTCTGCCCTGATCCAATCATTCCATTTACTCATGAGCTTCCTCTTCCACTTCAAAACCCATATCCTCAATCATCTGAATATCCAGGCTGCATTCCTGTCCTTCCGTCGTTAAATAATCCCCGACAAAAATCGAGTTTGCCGGATAAAGCGCCAAGGGTTGCAAATGACGCAAATTAACTTCTCTTCCTCCAGCTACCCGAATCTCTTTTTGCGGACAGATGAAGCGGAACAGGGCAAGAACCTTCAAACAGTAACGCGGATCCAGTTCCTTCATCTCCTCCAGAGGCGTACCGGGAATCGGATTCAGAAAATTGACCGGAATGGAATCAACATCCAGATCCTGAAAGGAATAAGCCATTTCCACCACTTGCTCCCTGGTTTCGCCCATACCGATAATACAGCCGGAACAAGAGGAGATCCCGGCACTTTTTACGGTTTGCACGGTATCGACCCGGTCCTGGTAAGAATGAGTGGTGGCAATATTTCCATAATTTGCGGCGCTGGTATTCAGGTTATGGTTATACCGATCCACCCCTGCTTCTTTCAGCTGTTTTGCCTGCTCATCGGACAGGATCCCCAAACAGGTGCAAATTTTCATATTGTAGTTTTTCTTGATTTCCTTCACCGCGCCAATTACTTCACGCAGTTCGCGGTCGGTAGGCTTGCGTCCGCTTGCAACAATACAATATGTACCGGCTTTCCTGGCCTTGGCCTCTTTTGCACCTACGATCAGTTCCTCTTTGCTTAACAGACTGTATTTTTCAACCGGAGCTTCGGAAACAGATGATTGCGAACAATAACCACAATCTTCCGAACAAAGTCCACTTTTGGCATTGATGATCATGTTGAGTCTTACTTTCTTCCCGAAATAATGGTATCTGACGCGAAAGCTGGCTTGCAGCAAAGGAAGAAGTTCTTCATCCGGCGCATTCAGGACTGACAATCCTTCTTCCAGGCTCAATCTTTCTCCCGCCAACGCCTTGTCCACCAGTTTTTCCCATTTCTGTCCTGAAAGTGTTTGAAGTGTCATTTCAATCCTCCCGTTTCAAGTAGTTCATGACCAGGCTCCGGTCAATATTCCTGCTTACGGCATTCAGAATCGTCTCCGGATTAAGCTCCTCCAACTGCGGCACTGTTCCCCAGACAGGAACTCCTGCAAACCGCTCAATCCATTTTCTGTTCTCTCCCATACCGGGATCATGGGCTTCTTCTGTCCAGCCGTTCAAAATGACTCCCGCCGGGGTACATCCGGCTTGCCGGACAGCGATTGCCGTCAGCGCGGTATGGTTTATGGTTCCGAGGCGGGGACTGGCAACGATCAGAACCGGCCAGCCAATTTGCTTTGCCAGATCTCCGACCGTCCAGTCGGCTCCCAACGGGACCACCCACCCGCCGGCACCTTCGACCAGGATAACATCATAGCGTTTTTTTAACCGGTCCAGATCAGCCAGGATCTTTTCCGGATGGATCTCCGTGTTCTCCCACATGGCGGCAACGCCTGGCGCAACGGGAGGCAGAAAATGGTACGATACGATGTCCTCAACAGCATCCTGGCAGCCGGACCACATCTTCAGCCGCATTCCGTCACTTGCCGGATCATGGAGTTCATGCCCGCTTTGAACCGGTTTCATCACACCCGTCCGGAAACCCATTTGTTTTAAAAATCCTGCCAAACCGGCTGTAATCACGGTCTTTCCCACATCAGTTCCGGTCGCCGTAATAAAAAATCCTTGTCCTGCTGCCATCATTCCAACCCTTCTTCTATGGCTTCCGCCAAAATACGAGTCATTTTCCGGAGATCATCCAGCGGGGTGGCCAGAGGCGGCATAAAGGTTATCACATGATCCAGCGGGCGGGTCAGCAGACCTTTATCCCTTGCCACCCGGCAAACCCGTGTGCCAATGGCCATTTCCCAGGGATAGATTTCCTTGGTCTCTTTATCCTTGACCAGTTCAATTCCCGTCATTAAGCCCAACTGGCGAACCTCTCCCACATGGGGCAGGGATTTGACGGGCTCCAGTTCTTCTTGCAAAACTTTGCTTGCCTGCTCCACATGATCCAGCAGATTTTCCTGTTCATAAAGATCCAGATTGGCTAATGCCACTGCACAACCCAGCTGGTTCCCGGTATAGGAATGACCGTGGAAAAAGGTTTTGGCTTCAGCGGGATCTGCGTAGAAAGCATCATAAATTTCGTCCGACGTTAACGTGGCAGCCACCGGCAAATAGCCACCCGTCAATTTCTTGCCGACTGTCATGATATCCGGCTGCACGCCTTCATATTCACTGGCAAACATCTTTCCGGTTCGCCCAAACCCGGTGGCAACTTCATCCAGCAAAAGCAGAACATCATATTTACGGCACATTTTTTCCACTTCACTGAGATAACCGGGCGGCATGATGATCATGCCTCCTGCTCCCTGAACCATCGGTTCCACAATCAGCCCGGCAATTTCATCTGCCTGTTTCTCCAGAACCGATTCCAGTTCATCCAGACAAGCCTGCCTGCATTCCGCTTCTGTTCCGGGATAACGGTACGGATAAGGATAGGAAACCTTGATTGTATCAAACAGAAGACGATCAAAAATTGAATGGAACAGATCCATCCCTCCGACACTTACCGAACCAACCGTATCGCCATGATACGCATTCTTCATACTGATAAAAGCCTGTTTTTCGGGACGGCCAATATTTTTCCAATATTGATAAGCCATCTTGATCCCGATCTCCACAGCAGTGGCACCACTGTCGGAATAAAAAACTTTTTGCACACGCTCCGGTGTCAGCTGAACCAGCCGTTCCGCCAGCAAAATGGCCGGTACATTCCCCATTCCCAACAACGTGGAGTGGGCCACTTTGTCCAATTGGTCCCGAATCGCTTCATTCAGGCGAGGATGGTTATGCCCGTGCACATTCAGCCATACAGAAGCGTTCCCGTCATAGTATTCGCGTCCGTTCACATCAATCAGTCTGACCCCTTCCGCCCGCTCGATAATAACTGGCTCCTCCTGCAAATAGGTCTTCATCTGCGTAAACGGATTCCACAAATAACGCCGGTTTTTTTCGACCAGTTCCTGGTATCGCTGTGTGGTCAATCTCCTCTCTCCCTTCATTGTAAACTATAATAAAAAACAAGTTTACATTAACACCAAAAGTATACCATACCTTTCTTTTTTGTGAGCATAGTTTTTTAACAATGAGCAGTATTTGCTATAATTTGAGGATTTTTTCCGATCAGGCAAGAATACTTGCCGGTTTGCCATTTTTGGAACAAACCCTGTATTGGAATAGGTAAAGCCTCCCTGTTGGAGGCTCCGGTTTATTTACAAGAATTTTCCCATAATGCTGTCAAACTGTTTCTCCATGTTGATCTATCTGGTTTATTCCACCTCCAAAATGCCATCCCCTGGACTCCACAAATTCAATAAAAGCATCCCAAAACTCATCCGGGTCAATGTTTGCATTTTCATCATTGGAAAAAATACAACCCTCTATATGTATACCAAGCTGTTTTTTCCTATCCATACTCTGCCTCCGTTTAAGGATCAAGGCCTGGAAAATTGACCTTACCCCGCTTTAAGTTACTGGCCTCCAAGAGAATTTGGTCAAATGCCAACTCCAAAAGTTGCACAATTCTCCGGGCTTGTAGAGGGCATTAAATTATACAACACTTCGATTAAACAATTGATCTATTGTCGATTTCAGAGCAAATAACCAGATCGATTCAAAAAATCAAGCAGATACAAAGGTCGGGCTTGCAAGGGAGGAAAACTCCCCTCCCTCGCCTGTTGCTCGCCCGTCCACCTACTGTTTCCTTAAAATCATTCCTGGCCGGAAAAATTTATCTGGACAAGTATAGATCACTGTATTTTTTCCTTAAATACTCCATGTATGGCTCAATTGCAAGCGGTGCTCCTGTCGCCCGCTGCACAATTTCTTCCGCAGTAAATTTGCTGCCATGCTTATAAATGTTTTCCCTGAGCCAGGTATGCAAGGGAGCAAAATTACCTTGAATGATCTGCTCGGGAATCTCGGGGCAAGCCTTTAACGCGGCCTGATAAAACTGGCTGCTTAAAATATTTCCCAGTGTATATCCCTGAAACACTCCGCCGATAAAATCAAAATACCAGTGGATATCCTGCAAGACACCATCCCTGTCGCTCTGCGGAACAATTCCCAGATCGCACCTGTAACGCTCATTCCAGGCTTCAGGCAAATCCTTGATCTGAAGTTTTCCTTCCAGCAAGGCTATCTCCAGGTCAAAGCGAATAATTACATGCAGGTTGTAGGTCAGTTCATCAGCATCCGTGCGGATCAGGGAGCGCTTTACATGGTTGATGGCACGGTAAAACTCTTCCAGTGACACATCTCCCAATTGGGACGGAAACCGGTTCTGCAATTGTGGATAAAAAAAGCTCCAGAACTCCCGGCTTCTGCCAATGATATTTTCCCACAGGCGGGACTGGCTTTCATGAATCCCTGACGAAGTTCCGTTATGCAGCGGGGTTCCCTCATAATCGGGATTGATTCCCATTTCATATATGGCATGACCCGCTTCATGGATTGTACTGAACAGAGCTTCACTTATATCCTGTTCCTTGACACGGGTGGTGATGCGGATATCTCCGGCAGCAAATCCGGTCATAAACGGATGCATGGCCAGATCAAGGCGTCCCCGTCTGAAATCAAATCCCATCCTGGCGATCACTTCTTTGCAGAAATCAAGCTGTTTTTGAACGGGATACCTTTTAAGCAGACAAGAGCGATCCGATGGCGGCTGCTGTGTAATTTCATCAACAAGCGGGATGAGCTGCCGGCGCAACCGGCTGAACAGCGCTTGAATATCCGCTGCTTTCAGACCGTAATCTGACCGGTCAATCAAGGGATCGGCAATATGAGCGGAATTCGGAAAAAAGGAAGCATATTCCCGGCTCAGATCCAACGTTTTTTCCAGATAAGGGGCCACTTTGGAAAAGTCATTGGCTTCACGCGCTTCCATCCAGACCTGGTTTGTTTTGGCAATATGTTCGTAAAAGCGGGAAATAAATCCGGATGAAACTTTTTGGGCTTCACAAAATTCCCGTTTCGCCACACGAACAATGGATGCCTTGTCTGAATCCCGGGGCAAAGAAGCCGTTTCCTGTGCCAGCTCCTCCAGGATCTCTCCCAGCTCGGGCGCTGTTTTTTTCCGATGAACCATTTCGCCCAGGGCAGAAAGCTGCTTGCCTCTTGCTTCGGCTCCAGCCGGAGGCATATACGTATTCTGATCCCAGGTCAAAACCTGTATCACAGCTTCCAGATCATAAATTTCACGCAATTTCTTTTTTAAACATTCCCATTTTTCATGCAAAATTATTTCCCTCCACATATGAAAATTTTTCCGGAAACCATTCAGGCAGCTGATTTGATTTTCCACCATAAAGACATCATTCCATGGATTGATTGTAGCAAAATTATTTTATACTGGCGATAGTATCTACTTTATTAAAATAATTTTTTGGTCGACAATAGTGTGCAATGTGTGTATGATACAAGGAGACCCATGTAAAGAGGCGGTAGGATGAAAAAGCGAGATTGGATCGAACAGGTATTTCACAGTCTGATCAAACAAAATCCCGAAGGCGTCACAGCCCGGATGATCGGAGAAAAGCTGGGACTCGACCGTTCCACAGCCAGCCGTTATTTAAATGATCTGGTGAGACTGGGACGGGCCGGCAAACGGGCAGGGCGTCCGGTAAGGTACTTGCCGAAAGCCGTTTCCCAAGATCGCATCAACACGCAAAAGGCAACGCTTGCGGAGGATCGGGCCTACCTGGAGGATGCGCTGGCCGCACTGTTATATCCGCCAACAGGCCTGCCCATTTTGTTTACGGGCGAAACCGGGGTAGGAAAAACCTATATGGCCAAAAAACTGGCTGAAGTAGCCATTCAAAAAAATTACTTTCCTGAAGAAACTCCCTTTGTGGCTTTTAACTGTGCAGAATATGCCCAAAACCCGGAACTCTTGCTGGCTCAACTGTTTGGTGTAAAAAAAGGGGCATACACCGGTGCATCGGAAGATCGGGACGGACTGGTGGAACGTGCAAATGGCGGCATTCTGTTTTTGGACGAAATTCATCGCCTGCCCCCGTCCGGACAGGAAATGCTTTTTTATTTGATTGACCAGGGAACTTATCGTCGCCTGGGGGAAACTTCCGCGGAACATCCGGTGCAGATCCGCCTGATCGGTGCAACTACCGAAGCACCGGAAAAGGTATTGCTGCCTGCTCTCTTACGCCGTTTATCTGTACAGATTGAAATTCCGCCTTTGCGAAAACGGCCGGTTGAAGTAAGGGAACAACTGGTGGAAAACTTTTTTGCTGAAGAAGCAAAACAGACGAAAATCCCCATTACCGTGTCGGAAGAGTGCCGGACCCGGCTATTAAATTACCCTTGCCCCGGGAATATCGGCCAGTTGAAAAGCGATATTCAAATTGCCTGTGCACGGGCTTTTTTGCGGCATATCAACCGGCCTGGCCGCAAGGTTCATATTCAACTGCAGGATTTGCCGGCCAGCTTGCGCAAACAGGGCTGGGTATCGGCTGCGGTCGAAGCAAAAATCGGGAAAAATCTCGGTACGCAGGATCAGGTTACCGGTAATCATGATAATATTTACAATCAATTGCTGGATACCAAGGAAAAATTGGAAAAACAAAATGTCTCTGCTCCTGAATTAAACAGACAATTGCAGGAAACAGTGAACAAATATGTCTTGAAACTGATCCGCTCGGCTAAAAAAAATGAAATGCTGAAGTTCAAAGATACCGATCTGTTTCAAACAATCCGGCAAATCATACGGAAAAGCGTACAGGAATGGGATCACCCCTGTTCCCGCTCTATTACGGATACACAAATCAATGCATTGGCCTTGCATATTCAGGCTTTTCTGCGGCAACCAAACCGCCGGTCCAATAGAGCATTGAACCAACTGCCGGCAGAACCGGTATACCGGCAACTTGCCCGAAAAATTGCAAGCACTCTGAATGAAAACCTGAATGTCCATTTGCCGCAGGACGAATTGGATCTGATTTCTCTCTTCTTTTCCATGCAACAATCCTGGCAGGCAGAAAAGCGCCGGGTCATTGCGACAGTTTGCCTTACCGGGGAAGGTGCGGCAGTTTCTCTGGAACTGTGGTTAAAACAGCATTTGCCAAACCTGAATCAGGATGTGCTTATTCAACCCGTACAAATTGATCCGGTCAATCGTGAATCGGAAGAACTGGATCGTCTGGCCCAATATGACCATTTGGTAGCCGTTGTCGGCACTGTTCCGCCAAAGATAAAAAATGTCCCTTACATTCCGGCATGGGAGCTGTACCAGCCAAATGGGCTTGATAAACTGAAACAGCTGTTAACCGAAGCACCCTCTCCTGCCAGGGAGAACAAACCGGAAAAACCGGATCATGAAGAAATCTTTCAACTGATGGAGCCAGGGCTGCTGGAGACGGTTAATCATTTTAATCCCAAAAAGTATATTGAACTGATCAAGGAACATCGCATTCCCTTATCAAAAACCTTTCGCTGGACAGCGGATCACGAACTGGGGATCTGGATGCATCTGGCCATTTACACGGATCAATTGCTGAAAAAACAGCTGACCCGTGCTTCCGGCCAACAAAACAGCAGCAGGGAACAAGCTTCCTGTTCTTCCGATCAGCCCGCCTGTTTATGGCAAGATCTTTTGCACAAGCTGGAAACCGTCTTTTCCGTAAAATATCCTTCTGTCACTCCCCGGGAAATGACCCGCTTGTCTTCCGTCTGATTTCCCGTCAGTATCACTGCCACAATCAACAGACAGTGTGCACAGTGTGCAATGCATTTGCACACTGTCGGGTTTAAAAAGTTGATCCGGATGTGATTTTGAGGCATTCGCTTTGTCTCCACCTTTTCAGAAAAAGATGGAAACAATTTCCTGGCAGCGGCTTTGATATTGCTTTGCCTCAAAAATCACATCTTTTCCTTTAACGGCAAGCTCCCGTACTTATTTTTCTATCCTTTTTCTGACAAAGTTATTATCCTTTTTGTGTTTTTAATATCTTGGCATGGTTTTTGCTTCCTGAATATGTGTGGCATTCATTTTTCTTTTTAAGAATCAAGGCGGAAAGAATTTGGTTAAGATAATGGGTAAAGAACAGAAAAGCAAACGGGAAATACACAGATTGTCTCCGGTTACGGTCTGGAGCAGACAACAGGCTTCCCAAAACATAAACACATTCCTAACACCATTTTTATCTTTTCCCATATCTAAAGATCATCCTTATTCTCTCCTCCTTGTTCATTTGACAATAATCAATTTCTAAACAGAAAGGAACATACAGAATGGCAGAAAAAAAAGTAACCATTTCCAATCCGAGCGGGTTGCATGCTCGTCCGGCAGCACTTTTGGTCAAGGAAGCAGGGAAATTTAAAAGTACCGTTAAATTGGTCAAAAATGAAAAAGAAGTAGACGCCAAAAGCTTGCTTGGCGTAATGTCGCTGGCTGCAAAACAGAATGACGAAATTATTGTTCGCGCAGAAGGAGAAGACGCAGAAGAAGCAGTAAGCCATCTCACCGCTTTCATTGAGCAACTCAAGGCTTAAGGAGGGTTCATGTTGAGCCAATCAATCAGAGGAGTAGGAGCCGCACCAGGAATCAACATCGGTCACGCAATATGGTGGCGTAAAGAAAAACCGGTTTTTGAAACACGTACCATCTCCGATCCTGACACGGAAATCCGGAAACTTGACAAGGCCATTGAAAAAGCAAAAGAACAAATCCAGCATTTGCGTACCATTGCTGCAGAACGGATGAGTGAAGAAGAAGCACTCGTGTTTGACGCCCACCTCGCTTTTCTGGATGACCCCGCTTATACAGGGGAAATGAAAAGCCGGATCAACAGCAAAAAACTGAATGCAGAGGCCATTTGCCAGGAAGTCACCGAAGAAATGAGCCAGATGATGGCTTCTTTGGGAGACGAATATATGCAAGCGCGTGCAGATGACATTCGGGATGTGGGTTTCCGCCTGCTTTTGATCCTGACAGGCAAACGCCCTTTTGATCCGTCTCTGTTAAAACCCGGACATGTTGTCGTTGCGGAAGAACTGACTCCATCCGATACTGCCCAATTTCCTGAAGGAATCTCCGGCATGGTGACTGCACGGGGAAGCAAAACAGCCCATGCTGCCATCATGGCTCGTACCCTGGGAATCCCTGCAGTACTGGGACTGGGTAAAAATATTGACCAGATCAAGGATGGAGATATGATTGTTCTGGATGGAGACAAGGGAACGATTCATATCAATCCTGACAAGGAAACGGAAGAAAACGTCCGTCAAGAAATCGCGATCCGGGACAAAGCCCGC
Organism: Thermoactinomyces sp.; assembly: GCA_049587175.1. GTDB lineage: Bacteria > Bacillota > Bacilli > Thermoactinomycetales > Thermoactinomycetaceae > Thermoactinomyces. Next base: position 969 of record JBAVDL010000081.1, on the reverse strand, counting down.
AAGCAGGCATTGCAAGAAGCCAAAGTTGATGCAAAAACGGCTGACGGAAAACGGATTCAGGTATTTGCCAATATCGGCAGCTTGAGTGATGTTGACCTTGCCCTGAAAAATCATGCAGAAGGGGTCGGACTGTTCCGGACCGAATTTCTCTATCTTGAAAATGACCATTGGCCGACAGAGCAGGAACAATATGAGGCCTATGCCAAAGTTTTGCAAGCCTTTGGGAACCGCCCTGTTGTCATTCGTACTCTGGATATTGGCGGAGACAAGGAATTGCCTTATGCCGAACTTCCCAAAGAGGAGAATCCTTTTTTGGGGCATCGTGCCATCCGCTTTTGCCTCGCTAACCCGGACCTGTTTAAAACGCAGTTGCGGGCCCTGCTTCGTGCCAGCGTCCATGGAAATCTGTGGATTATGTTTCCGATGATTGAAAATCTTTCTGAAATCAGGCAGGCAAAACAATTGCTGGAAGAATGCAAAACGGAATTGCAAAAGGAAGGAACCCCGTTTGCTGAACAAATTCCTGTCGGAATGATGGTAGAAATTCCGGCAGCTGCCATCACTGCCGATTTGCTGGCACAGGAAGTGGACTTTATGAGCATCGGTACCAACGATCTCACCCAATACACTCTTGCTGCAGACCGCGGCAACGAACTGGTAGCCGATTTGTACGATGCGGCCCATCCGGCTGTATTGCGGTTAATCAAAATGACCTGTGATGCGGCAGAAAAAGCAGGAATCCTTGCAGGAATGTGCGGAGAACTGGCTGGAGATCCCGCAATGACCGAGGCTTTGATCGGTCTGGGACTGCATGAACTGTCGATGAGTGCCGGAACGATCCCGGAAGTAAAGCAAAATGTACGCCAGGTCGATTCACAAAAAGCAAAATCATTGGCAAATGAACTGCTTGGAAAATCAGACGGAGAAGAAGTACGCAAAACCATTCAGCAGCACGGTTAGGAAAAAGGC
>JBAVDL010000080.1:0-1737 GCA_049587175.1 Thermoactinomyces sp. | reverse complement strand
CTATTTGACCGACGAAAATCTGGCCCGGGTGGAACAATTGGAGGGCGTGGCCAAGGAACTGGGAATCACCCTGCCCCAGCTGGCCCTCGCCTGGGTGCTCCGTCTCCCGTCGATCAGCAGCGCTCTGATCGGCGCCAGCCGTCCGGAGCAGATCGTGGAAAACGTCAAGGCGATCGATGTAAAGCTGGACGAGTCGGTTCTGGAGAAAATCGAGGAAATCCTGAAATCGTAACGATTCGGCGCCGCCGCGGGGATGATCCTTTGATCATCCCCGTTTTTTTGGCAAGGCGATGAGACGAGGCGATCTTCGGCCATGAAACGGCGACTTGCCCATCATCCCGGCGGCGATCCGGTCCCGGTCCGACCAACGCCGGCACTTCCCGTCATCCGGCGATGGTATCCGCCGGAGGGATCACCGCGGCGGGACCGCAACGAAACGGACCATCGGCCGTCTTTGCGAACAGTATGCGCCCGGATAAAGGGGTGAGAAGGAACATCCCACCCCCGCCGACAATCCCGTTCCTTTGATGTGATCAAACGGAATCGCAGGCTTTATCCCGCCACCCTTCCATATCCGCGATTGCGGGCCCACCGCCGGCTCCGTTCGCCACCTCCCCGCCCGCCAACTTTCCGGGGGTCCCACTCTATCCTATGCCCGATTGTTCCCCGCAAGGATCGTCGCCGGCCATTCCGGCTCCATCCTGCCCGCGCAAATGCGATGATCCGTTTTTACCCGATGAATATTGTGAGGCTCGGCTGTACAAGAAAATCGCCCGGTTCAATGTGAGGACGGGGGATTGCTGTTTCCGAACCGACGGGGAACCGGGATGGGATTGGGATGAGAAAGAGGAAATGCATGCCGCCGAGATTCTAAATGGCGGGGGATCCCCGGACCGGAAGGGGTTTGCCCATGCAGCACCCGTGTTTGAAGAGGAGCTTCAAAAAACTTTTTGTGGTTCCCATGCCGTCTGGCGCTAACAAATCTCATGCCCGAAACATCGTTTTTGAACTGGAGAGCGTGACCTCCTTTTTTGCCTCCGTTTCCGTCCCGATTCGTTGGACCATGAATGTGATGAAGACCTCCTCGCCGGCTCCTTCTCCGAACACCGGATCCTCCGGAATGTGACGGTACCCCGGGTCAAGCGCACCACAGGGGACAACATGGGGACCTTCGCGGCATCCGGGAAAGAGGTTGCCTGTTTGACCATCGACGGCCAGCTGCTTTTCTTTGTTTCGGGGACGGGGACGCAGCTTTGGGGAACAACCGGTGGACGGGAAAGAATCTATGCCACCGGCCCGCCTCCGGACGGGGACAAGCGCCGGTGGGGACGGACGGGGAGCTTGAGGTGATCGAGTAAAGCGAGTGCGGAGGAGGCAAGCGGAGACCGGAATAGGAGGAACTTCCCGGCTTGTTGCAAGGAGGGCTGAAAAGCCGCATTGCAGGGCATCGATCCGAAGCGACAAACGGAGGACATCCCTTTCCCGCGCCTCACCGTCTGCCCGGTTGACGGCGGAATGGTTGCCGTCTCGTCCGGCGGCCGGTGCGTGGTTTTTTCGGTGTGGGTCCTGTAGGCCGACGCACCGGACCTACGGCGATGAGTGAAATCCGGTCGCGGGTTGCCGCTGGATGCGTGGCGGGCCCTCTTTCCTTCGGCCGGCGGGGGTTCTGCCGCTGCAGGGGATATCCCGGGGACGATGGCCATGCCGGCCGTGCCGGCACTGACAACCGCGTGCGAG
>JBAVDL010000079.1:0-35563 GCA_049587175.1 Thermoactinomyces sp. | reverse complement strand
TAACAAAAACTTTTTATCCGGACTAAACCAAAACAAACCACAGCAAAGGCACCTGGAAGAAAAACAGGACAAGCCGGTCGGAGTAACCGGTTTACCTTCAGAGGAAATATTCATCGGCTCCGGCTGTTTCAATCCTGACTTTCCTTTCTTCTGATACAAGCATAGACAAATGCCTGAAAAAGCTTGATTGCATCGGTATCTTTTTGCACCATTTCCTCCGGATGCCACTGCACACCAAGCACAAACTCATGTTCACTGCTCTCAAACGCCTCGATAATTCCGTCCTTGGCCACAGCCGAGATCTGAAAGGGCGGTTTTATATTTCTGACAGCCTGGTGGTGGAAACTGTTTACTTTGGTCAGCCCTTTTCCGTAAATGGAATGAAGCAGTGTATTTTCCATAATGGTAATGGTATGGGAGGCGTGGTTCCGTGGAGCCCGCTGGGAATGCTGGAGCATGGTCTGCTTTTGGCTCAAGATATCCTGATACATATCCCCTCCCAACGCGATATTCAGAATCTGGCAGCCTCGGCAAATACCAAAGACGGGTTTGTTCTGGGCCATGAACTGTTCAATCAGGGCGATCTCCATATCATCTCGGTCAGGAATAATTTCCCCCAGATTTGGATGCGGCTCTTCATCAAACAAAGTAGGATCAATATCCCCTCCTCCTGTCAGAATCAGTCCATCCAGTTTCAGACTCAAATGCCGGATTATCTGGTCATCCGCAATATAGGGAAGCAGAAGGGGAATACCTCCTGCTTGCAAGACAGCATCCGTATAAACCCGGCCCAGGCACTGTTTTTTTTCTTCTTCCAAAGACATGGTCAAGCCAATAAGTGGTTTCATGGAAACACCCCTGTTTCAAAACGTGTATCTTCACCCGGATTTTATATTATATTTTCATTTTATGGAATTATCAAATATATCTGTTCAGCAAAAAACTCCAGACAACCTGCCCGGAGTTTACTGCAGTCTTAATGGGATTCGGCAGTTCGTTCATCAAAAAAGAAGCGAATGGCATAGATTCCCGAAATCCCAACCAGGGTATAAATAATACGGCTGACAAAGGAAGATTCCCGGAATGCCTCCCCTCCAAAAACAGCCGATACCAAATCCCATTGAAACAGACCTACCAACAGCCAATTTAACGCACCGACAATTACCAGGGTTAAAGCTAATCTCCTCATGACGATCCCTCCTTTTTTCCTGGATGATCACAAATAGTATCGTGAAAAAAGAAAAAAATTATACATTGCCATAGTTTGGACAAAAAAAGCCATCCTGTAAGGATAGCCGAACTGTAAAAAATACAGATGAAGAAATTTTATAGACCCGTTTTGTCTCACCATTGCAGGGAAGCCATGGCATATTTCCTTAACCCTGGCCGGTGTATCACTTCACTTGATTTTATACCTTTTGAAGATCCAGCTTTTTCTCTTTCTTCTTTTGCTCATATTCTTCAACAAGTTTATCAATTTCCTTTTTCAGTTCCGAGACCATTTCTGCTTCCGGAATTTTGCGAATCACTTTGCCGTGACGGAACAACAGTCCTTCCCCACGTGCTCCTGCAATCCCGATATCCGCCTCTTTGGCCTCACCAGGACCGTTGACAGCACATCCCAAAACGGACACTTTAATCGGGGCCTTGATTTTGGAAATATACTCCTCCACTTCATTGGCTATACGGATCAGGTCAATTTCAATCCGTCCACATGTCGGACACGAGACCAATGTTGCTGCATTGGCTGCCAGTCCAAACGATTTTAACAGTTCACGGGCCACTTTTACTTCCTCAACAGGATCTGCACTCAGACTGATCCGCATCGTGTTTCCGATACCTTCAGCCAGGAGTGCTCCCAGGCCCGCTGCACTTTTCACAGTGCCGGAAAACAACGTGCCTGATTCCGTAATTCCCAGATGCAACGGATAATCAAATGTTTGGGCAGCCAGTTTGTAAGCGTCAATAGCAAGCCGTACATCGGAAGCTTTCAGCGACACAACGATATCATGAAAATCAAGCTCTTCCAAAATACCGATATGATATAAAGCGCTTTCTACCATTCCTGCAGCGGTCGGATAGCCATATTTCTCAAGAATACGTTTTTCCAGGGATCCGGCATTAACACCGATACGAATAGGGATGCCCCGTTCCTTGGCAGCTTTTACGACAGCTTCCACTTTTTCGCGCCGTCCGATATTGCCCGGATTGATCCGGATCTTGTCTATCCCGCCTTCAATTGCCTTTAATGCCAGCCTATAATCAAAATGAATGTCGGCAACCAAAGGAATGGAGACTTCCTTCTTGATGTGCGGAATCGCTTCTGCGGCCCGCATATCTGGACAGGCTACTCTGACGATCTGGCATCCCGCCTCCTCCAGCCGTTTAATCTGCTTTACGGTTGCCTGTACATCATGCGTTTTGGTGGTTGTCATACTTTGAATAACAATCTTGTCATTTCCGCCTATTTGAATATTGCCTACTTGAACCGCTCTGGTTTGTGTACGTAAAAACATAAAGGATTCGCTCCTTTTTACAAATAAATCAATTATCCAATAAAATATGATAAGAACCAAATCCAATAACCAAAAGTATACCATATTTATACACAGAAAAGGAGCCAATTAAGCTCCTTTTCCCGAAGTCGTTTCAATTGTTCCCCCTCGTAAGCGACAAGAGCCACCTTTGCCCCTGTTTGTTGATGCAGTTTCCGTTCCCATTTGCGGATTTTTCCAGCAAACCGGGATGCTGATTCAGATTCATCAGCTGAAAGTTGCCGTTTTGGTTATTCATTGGAACGGCTGTGCAATCTGCGTTGCCTGCTAAAGGCCATTTTCATTGAAAAGGGGACAAGGCCAAACCAGCGGATACTCCACGGCTCTTTTCTGGATTGTTTCAATTTTTTTCGCTCCGACCGGGGGGTTTCCACATACCGGACAAATCGCTGCAACATATAAGTAATCCATTCTTCAAATGACATATTGACCCCACCCTAACCTTAGCATTTCCCGCAAAGTCACATTTTAAACCGCTTGAAGGCGCTTCCTACCGAATCCATTGCCGGATGGCAAAGGTATCAGGATCAAGAAATGCTTCCGCCGTTTGAATCACTCCATGTTTTCCCCACGCTGTTGCCTTTACATGAATCACCGGTTGTCCGCTTTTTACCATTTCGATAACCACTTGCCGATCATCAACCCGAATCAGTTCTTCCCGCGATGATTGTTCCCGCTTCCACACGCCAATCCGCAATTGTTGCTGCAAAACGGCTATTCCACTCTCTGCGGCGTATTTGCTGATCACTTTTTCCCTGTACAACAGATGGGTCTGTTTGGCATGAGTCACCTGCGAAACAAATAACATCAAAAGGGTATACAGGAAAGTGACAGCCAGCAGAACAACAGGAAGAACAACTCCATGCTCACCAGTTGCCGAAAGCTTGGGTTCTTGCGGAGAAATAGGTTGCAAATTCCTGGTGGGCATACCAGTTTTGCAAACCGACATCCAGACCAACTCCTTTTTTGTCCGGCAAAAATAAGGCATAATAAACATCTTGCAGTACAATCGTGGTTCCGCGGGGCTGATTTTCCCCATGTTCCTGAACACTGCGGATCAGCTTCCGATCCCGCAAATAATAGCGAATGATGGTTTGGTCGGGTGTATGGATATAAAGGGAACCCTCTTCTTCCTGAAAATAAACCCCCTTTTTGATATCCTTTTCAATCCAGGCCAAAAAAGAAAGATAATCCAGCTGGATCCGGGTTTTTCCAAATGCCTCGCCTGTTTCCTTTTCTATGGTAAAAGCCACAAAAAACAAGGATGGCAGGAAAATGACAAGGATGGATAACACCATGCTCATCTCCACAAAAGTAAACCCGGCCTCCGCTTTCAAGGATGATACCGATGCGTCAGCCATCTTTTTGTATGTGTCTTTCCATCGAATCCTTTCCATGTTGCCTCCATTTCCAGTTGGTAAAGAAACGGCCGGATTCGCTCACAATGCCACCGCAAATCATATTTCTGCCGTCCTGACCGGCTTTGGAATGTCTTCTGCCCGGAACATGGAGCCGAATCCATACTTTGTATTTGCTCCATTTTCTCCCGCATTTTCTCTTCTATTTCTCTCTCTGTCATTTGGGAGTAATAATGGGTTTGCAGGTCCTTGACAATGGGAATTGCATAAAATAAAAATACTCCCAGCACAAATGCTGCGGTTGCAACTTCAATCAGCGTAAATCCCTTCATGTTATCGTTCCGACTACAAGGCACAGGAAACCATCTCCACTTTTGGCAAGCCGGAAGCGACCTGAATAACCAGTCTCCCTGCCAGCCGATTCCCTTCATACAGGGAAATGGTGCCGCCCCTTACCTGTCCCGTTTCGCGATAGACAAGGCTCTGGCCGGGATAATTGCTGGCAAGACGGTAAGAGGGAGGAATCCGGATCCGTCTCTGAACTGTTTCATTCTGGACAATTTGTACTTCATTTTTGGCGGAAACCAGTTTGACAGTTACTTCTGTCTCCTTGCTCATGGCCTCCGTCTGGGCAAGTTGCAACCAGGACGCCAGTTCCTGCAGCAAAAGCATCTGTTCCACCCGCTTGGCCATTGTCGATGTGGCCGGCAAACATAGTGAAGCAATTATTCCAAACAGAAACAAGGTAAAAAGAACTTCAAGCAGCGACCATCCAGCCTGCCCGCCATGTTCCGGTTTATTTACGATCACAGGTAACTCTCCGTTCAAAGGAAAGATCAGGTTCTTTACGGATAACATATTGCCCGCGGCCGCCAGGGCATGGAGGAACTGAACGCAGATAACCTCTGCTTACCAGTTCCTTTACACTGCCCGGGTATTCACCATACTCCAAGAAATAATGATCTGCCTGGGCTGCGATAATTTGTCTGTTGGCAAGATCCGCTTTTTCCTGCGCTTTGCTCCCGGCAGCTTTCAGGTTGGGAATCGCAATTGCCAGGATCAGTCCAATAATGAACAATACAATCAGCATCTCGACCAGGGTAAACCCTTTTTCCCCATGCTCGCTTGTCCTTTTCATGCAAAACCACTCCTTTTTATCTTTTAAAGTGCCTGCACCAGTTTTAACAGGGGCATAAACAAGGCAACCACCGTTACGGCAATCAAGAGACCAATCGTAAAAATAAAAGCAGGTTCCAGTGTTTTGGTAAAGCGCTCCAGTTTATATCGGATCATCATCCCTGTTCCATCGGCAAGACTGGTCAAGGTTTGATCCAGTTGCCCCGATTCCTCCGCCAGTGCTGCCATTTTTGCAAATGAGGGCAAAAAGACATATTTCGCCTTTTGCCTGAGGGCTTTGGAAAACGGCTCGCCTTTCAGCAACTCCTCTTTCACTTTTTCCAAATGTCTGACCAGAACAGGCCATGGCGTATGATTCTGAATGACATCGAGCGCATCGACAAGAGATACGCCTGCTTTCAAAAGAGAAGCCAGGTGAACAGTAACATAATGAGTATGCCGGTATTGGTACAATTGGCGAATAATTGGAAGATACAGCCAGATTGATTCCCACCATCCCCGAACAGAACAGGGGACATATTTTATTACCCTGGCTGACACAAGGATGGCCAGCAACAGGATGGCTCCCCAAAACACAAACACCGGCATAAAAGAGTAGACGTGAAACAATTGACGTGTCAGAAACGGCAGGGTAATCCCCATTGTTTCATACAGATGGGAAAAACGGGGCATCACAACAGCAAACATGAACACAAAAGCGCATATGGCCAGCAACAAAACCATGAGCGGATACGTACAGGCTTCTTTCAATTCACGTTGCCATTTGGCTTTGGTCGCATAATAAGCAGCACATTGCTTGAATCCCAGGACATAATCTCCATGTTCTTCAGCCGCCCGTATAAAAGAAATGTACATGGGTGGAAAGAACAGCTTTTTCAGGGCAGATGATAAATCATGCCCGTTTTGCAAGGAGTCTATTAACTGATGGTAATCCTGTTTTGTAATAATCCGCTGTGAAGTCAGCAGTTCCAGACACGTCAGCAATGGAATCCCGCTTTCCAGCAAATGCCCCATTTGTTGGCTAAATACCATGTACTGCTCTGCCTGCCGGAGTTTCTTTCTCCACACCATCAACCACCCTCATCCATTCATCCAATGTTGTTTGCCCTTTTTTGATGCGATACCGAATCATGTCGCTGATTGTTTTCATACCTGAACCTGCCAGTTGGTCACGCAGTTCCCCCAGGCTGTCCTGTTTCATAATCCGGTCCGCAAGCGTCCTGTCCGCTTCCATCACTTCAAATACTCCAATTCTCCCCTTATATCCGGTTTGCTGGCAAATTGTACAGCCGTTTCCGCTGCATTCATGACAAACCCGCCGCACCAATCTTTGTGCAATAACACCAATAAGCGATGCAGCAAGCCGGTAAGGCTCCAGTTTCAGATCAAGCAGACGGATGACTGCGCTGGCGGCATCAGCAGTATGTAATGTCGAAAGAACCAAATGACCGGTTAAGGCTGCGCTTACCGCAATATTCGCAATTTGTTCATCCCGGATTTCCCCGATCATGATCACATTGGGATCCTGCCTCATCACTGCCCGCAGGCCGCTGGCATAAGTTAATCCGGATCGGGGATGGATCTGGACCTGGTTAATGCCTTCCAGTTGCAATTCGACAGGATCTTCCAGCGAGACGATATTGGTGCCCTGGCTGTTTAAAACCTGCAACAGCGTATAAAGAGTCGTTGTTTTTCCCGAACCCGTAGGACCGGTTACAATCAGCAGACCACTTTTAAAGCGGAGCAACCGGTCAATTTTCTGTTCCTGTTCGGCTTCCAGTCCCAATTCACTCAGGGAAAACGGTTTGTCCCGGAGCCTTAACAGTCTCATCACCACTTTTTCGCCATGGATTGTCGGCAATGTCGAAATGCGGATATGAAGATGCTGACCGGCTTTGGCAAAAGAGAAAGCCCCATCCTGGGGAAGCCGTTTTTCCCCGATATCCAGTTGGCTCATTACTTTAATCCGGGATACAAGTGAGGTTAAATGCTTTCCGTCAAGACAACCGGTTTCAAGCAATTGCCCGTCAATTCGCATGCGTATGCGCACTTTTCCGTGCAGAGGCTCGATATGTATGTCACTGGCCCGCTTTGTTACCGCCTCATACAGCAACCCGTCAATATAAGAAGCCACATCCACCTTGGAAACTCCTTTCTGCAAGAATCAACATTTTCTTACAAATTCTCCTTTTTATAGAAAACACCTTCTTTTCTGTTTGATAATTCCAACAATATTGTGACTGCCCTGATAAAAAATATTTTCTTGTCTGAATAAGATCGGTTTTTTTCTCCCATCCTATAAATGAACCAGTGGGGAATAGCCAAGTGGTAAGGCAACGGACTTTGACTCCGTGATGCGCAGGTTCGAATCCTGCTTCCCCAGCCAGCAAAAAGGCGGGGGAGCCTGGATGCTCCTCCGCCTTTTGTTTTTCTGGATACATATATTTTTCAGGCTGCCGTCCTGTGTTTCCAGGCGTAGCCCCCAATAACCACCATCAACGCCATTACAAGCGGAATTACATAATTCAGGGAATCCATTCCGATGAGAACCTGATCCTGAACAAACGGATCTTCAACAATTAATTGCCCTCCGGTAAAGCCAAGAATGGCCGCTCCAACATAGACCAGCCAGGGCAACCGGTTAAGCAGTCTGGCAATGAGACTGCTTCCCCACATAATAATTGGAATGCTCAGAGCCAGTCCGAACAGTACAAGAAAAACATTTCCGTGGGCTGCACCGGCCACGGCCAAAACATTATCCAGGCTCATGACCACGTCAGCCACAATAATGGTTTTAACGGCACTTTTTAAACTGTCTCCGATATCGACTTCTGTTTCCGACTCATTATCCAGCAATAACCTGACAGCGATTCCGATCAGCAAAATTCCCCCCACTGTCATTAACAAGGGAATATTTAACAAATAGGCCGCAATCGCAGTTAATGTCGCTCTTAAAAAAACTGCTGCACCGGCTCCAAATATAATGGCTTTTTTCCGCTGCTTTTCAGGCAGTTTGCGAGCTGCCATCCCGATCATGACAGCATTATCCCCGCTTAAAATGATATCAATAATAATGATGTTAAAAAAACCAAACCAGAAAGCGGGATCTGTAACCCAACTCATATCCATTCCCTTTCCCCTTTTCTTTTTGCCATTCTCACATACTAGCACAGAAACGGAATAATGCGCGATGATGTAAACAAAGTTTAAGAAATATTTAACATGGCCGCAAAATCAGTTCCCGCCATCCGAATGAAAGAGATTCTGAATGACACAGACGGTCAGGTTGGGTACCCATTGCATGGAATAGGTTATTTCCAAACGTTCCCATTTTTTGTGCGCCGCCTTTCCATATGGACCAATATTGACAACGGGCACATCCAACTTCCGGATGGCTTCCAGATCCATATGGTATTTGGCCCCCCAAACAGGCATGTTTTTTTCAAAAGTCTGGAGCTCCTTCTCGTCATCGCTGACAGCCACAAAACTCATATCGGAAATATAGGGAAAAAATTTGCGCACCTGCACTTTTCTATCCTGAAAGGGCTCCATCTTCTGAACCGCTTTCTGTACAGCATCAATCAGCCGAAAATCACGTGGATCCTGTTCATTTAAAACAACACGCGGAATATAGGGGGAAGCAAAAAAAACAATAACAACCGGCTCAGTATCTCCTCCCCATTTCCACAATTCCTCTACCATTCGGCGGGCATAATCGCGTACATCTATCGCCTCTTCATTAAGCATGTTATGCGTAAACTGCAAGATTTTTTGTTCAAATTCCTGGCCGTATTTTTCCCTGCACTCCTGATAAAACTCTTCATACGTATATACGCGCGGCTGAATCTTTATGTCTTCATAGGGATGCCCGCTCAAGGCGCTGTACAAACGGTACCTTGCCTGAAACTTCATCACTGCAGCCTCAAAGGCTTCTGTCGCCAATTGCTTTAATTTATTGAGAACATCACGCGGAGACCAGCTGTGCACAAAAAAGTTATAGTACACCAAAGCAGCATGCGGCGTCTGTACATCGTACTGCTTCTTCAGATCGGTCTGCTTGAGGGATACAGGAGGGACCGTAATTTCGCCAAACATTTCATCACACAAATCGGTATTGTAGTCAATGCGGGAGGTTAATTCGGACACAATTAGATTTGGGTCAAAGCCTTCAAACACTTGTCCGGCATGCGTTTCCTTTCCAATGATATAAAAAGCAGGCAATAATTTGCCAACGGTCCCCAGATATACATAGCGAAACGGATCTCCTTCATACCTGGGGGAAGTATAGTCAGAATTAATGGCTGCGATGTAGGAAAGATTTTCCTCTTTTCCCAAACGCAAAATATCTTGCAAAGCAGATAAAATACCGCGCGAATTTTGTTCTTCATCACAAGTGGCTACAAATAACAGATTTCCTTTTAATAAATGACGATTTGATGCAAAATAACGGACAATGGCGAGATTGATGGCAATCCCGCTTTTCATGTCCAATATACCGCGTCCCCCCAGATAGTCACCTGTTTCCAGATCTTTTTTTACATCTTTCGGGACATTGCCTTTGTTCCATTCTTCAACCAGTTCTTCCGGTGAAAATGCCAGGTTGATCCATTTTCCGTAATCTTCAACATCCACGGTGTCCATGTGACCCATCAAAATAACGGTTTCCGAAGAGCTGTTTTCCTGATTGCCTTTCACCAGGGCCAGGACATTATAACGTTCCGTTTCGTCATGGCGGGTTGGCGTCATTCGCAAAAAGTCCGGGTGTTCCATAAAATAAGGAATTTCCTTCAGGAATTCGTAAATAAGATAAGCGATATCCCTCTCACCAAACGTACCGACAATACTGGGATGCTCTACCAGTTTTTTGGTTAGTTGATACACTTCTTCCTGAAAGGGAATCATGTGGCTACCCTCCCGATTCAAATCCGGCTAATGTTCATGCAGATCACATACCGGTTCAATAATCAGAAATAGGAAAACTCTTCTTCCTGTTCGGGACGCAAATCAATCACTTCGGTTCTGTCAACCGCCTCCTGGATTAAACGCTCCAGATCGAGTCTTGCTTCCAGTCGCTCGGCCACTTCCCGGTCAGGCCGGGTTTTTGGCGCTTTCGGCAAAAAGACCGTACAGCAATCTTCATAAGGCAGAATAGATGTTTCATAAGTATTTATACGCTTTGAGATATCCATGATTTCCTGCTTATCCATTCCGATCAGCGGTCGCAAAATTGGCATCGTGGTAACAGCGTTGATTGTTCGCATGCTTTCCAGCGTCTGACTGGCCACTTGCCCCAGACTTTCTCCTGTCACCAGCGCCAATGCCTTATGCTTGTCAGCGATCCGTTCGGCGATGCGAATCATGATTCGGCGCATGATTGTAATGGTATAAGAATCGTAACAATGTTTGTTGATCTCGGTTTGAATCTCCGTGAACGGAACCACATGCAACCGGATATGCCCGCCAAACCTGGTCAAAATCCGGGCAAGATCGATTACCTTTTGCTTCGCCCGTTCACTGGTAAACGGATAACTGTGAAAATGGACGGCTTGCAGTTCCGCCCCACGCTTCAGGGCCAGATAACCGGCAACCGGGCTGTCAATTCCTCCGGACAAAAGCAACAGGACTCGTCCGCTCACACCCACAGGCAATCCGCCCAAACCGGGAAAGCTGTTGCCATATATATATGCGTGGGTATTCCGCACTTCGACAGACAGAATCATATCGGGTTGATGAACATCAACACGGAGATGCGGATTTTTGGCCAGTAAAAAACCGCCCAGACGATGGTTCATCTCCAGGGACCGGATCGGAAATCTTTTGTCGGCTCGTTTGCTGTTTACCTTGAACGTTTTAATCCGGTCTCCCTGCTCTTTCATTATGGAAAGGGCCGCTTCCTTGATCTTTTCCCAGGTCTTTTCCGTGCGAATGGCCGGACTGATTCCAACCAGCCCGAACACTTCCCGGCATGCCTCTATTACCGGTTCAACCTGATGATCTTCCAACTCTACAAAAAGCCGGCCATGGCTTTTGACCACCTCGATACCGGAAAACCGTTTCAGTTTTTCGCGGATATTTTTAACAAGGCGGTTCTCAAACTCTTTTTTGTTTTTTCCTTTAAGGGCCAGTTCCCCATATCGCAATAAAATACAATTTGCCTTCATCATTTATGCACCTTCATCACTTTTTGTAATGCAGGAATCACACGGACAAGCGCATCACAGCATTGTTTCAGCTCTTTCTCCGTGTTCATTCGCCCCATGCTGATCCTGATGGAACCAAGTGCTTCCTGATCAGTCAGGCCCATCGCTTTCAACACCCGGGAGGGCTCCTCTTTCTTCGAAGAACAGGCCGATTTGCTTGATACATAGACATTCTCTTTTTCAAGGGCGTGCACAATTACTTCCGATTTTAGTCCGGGAAAAGACAAGTTCAAAATATAGGGAGCCCCTCCGTCATCCCGGATATCCCCATTGACTTTTACATGGTTTAACTCGCTGTTTACCCGGGCGAGGATCATTTCTTTCCATGCCTGATACTGCGGATAAAACTTTTCTTCTGTTTCTTTGGCCAACAGAACCGCTTTGGCAAGACCAGCGATTGCCGGAAGATTTTCAGTTCCCGATCGCATCCCCTGTTCCTGCCCCCCGCCGAGCAATAACGGAGGAAGGGTCAAATTTTTTCGCTTGTACAAACAGCCGATCCCTTTCGGGCCATGAAACTTGTGCCCGGAGATGGTTAAAAAATCTATACGGGAACTGGATGGATGAAGCGGAATCTTGCCAAAAGACTGGACGGCATCTACGTGGAAAAGTACTTTGGGAAATGACTTCAACCGGTTCCCGATTTCTTCTACAGGCTGGATTGTACCAACTTCATTGTTTACATGCATGATTGAAACCAGTACCGTTTCGTCTGTCACCGCGGAAACCACATCCTCCGGGTGTACCCGCCCAAATTGGTCAACCGGAAGTTCGGTGATGTTCCAGCCTTTCTGTTTCAGATACTGAAACACATTGTATACGGATGGATGCTCAACCGGGCTGGTAACCATGTGATTTCCCCGTTGTCGATAAGCTTCGGCCACGCCGCGAATCACCAGATTATTTGCTTCAGTGCCTCCGGAGGTAAAGATGATTTCCTGCGGCGAACAATGCAGGGCTCCCGCAACCGCTTTGCGGGCCTGTTCCATCAGCCGTTCAGCCTTTACCCCGATTCCGTGCAATGAAGAGGGATTTCCGTATATATCTCTCATCACATCCGCCATCACGGAAATGACAGCCGGGTCGGTTTTGGTAGTAGCACTGTTGTCCAGATATGCCAACCGATCCCCCTCCTTTCTGCCGTATTTTCCTCTAATTCATAACTTCCCTATTCTAACACAAAAACAAAACACCTGGCATAAGTTCAGGTGCCTTTTCCTTCACAATTGAAACCGGTCATATCAAAATAATAATGCCAATGTTTCTGGCATCCCGCATTAAATGTTGCACGGCATGCCGGGCAGTTGCCTGATCCGTTGATATACCCGGAAATCGTCATCTCCTCGCCGCACACTCCGCATAAGATTGCCTTTTCGTTCCATTGCTCCCTTGTCCAGCGGGCAACGGGATGACCGGCTGTTTCCAGATGGCAGAAATAGCATGGATAGTATTGCCGGCAGCATGCGAACTTAATCGCGATTACGTCCGTTTCTGAATGATAATGGACGCAACGGGTATGCCCGTCCACAACTTTTCCCCTGACCCTGACCTCGTGCATGGTTCCACTCCCATTATTGACTTTAAAGTACGATTGAAAAAGGCGCCGTCACAAAAGCGCCGCTGAAACAAGCATGTTCAAAGGTGACAATGATCCAGGCCCCGTTTTTGCAAATAACGTTGGTGAAATTCTTCTGCTCGCCAAAACGTGTCTGCAGGTTCAATCTGCGTAACAATCGGTTTGTCCCATTTCCCGGACTCCTCCAACTGTTTTTTTGACTTTTCTGCGGCATTTTTCTGGGCGTCTGTATGGTAAAAAATTACGGAACGGTACTGCGTACCCACATCCGGCCCTTGCCGGTTCAAAGTTGTCGGATTATGATTGTTCCAAAACACTTCAAGGAGCTCTTCATACGTTACCTGGTGAGGATCATATTCTACCCGGACAACTTCAGCATGCCCCGTCTGGTCGGTGCAGACATCTTCGTAAGTAGGATATTCCGTCTTTCCGCCCATATAGCCAACCGAAGTGTTTATCACACCTGGAATCTTGCGGAAGATTTCCTCAACCCCCCAGAAACATCCGGCGCCAAACGTAGCAATGGCCATAGGCAATCTCTCCTTTACAGTGTGAAAAGCAGGAAGTTTGCTGATTTGACAGCAACTACTGCATATTTTACCAGTTTATTCATCGTTAAAAAAGCAAGGAACTGATTTGTTGGACAGGCAACCGATCTGTCGTAAAGTTATTATTTGCGAAACCTTTTTGGAGTATGTTATGATCAAAGCGAATCAACCCACATAAAACCTTTGGCTCAGATAAAGATAAAAGTACAATAATTGCCAAAGTAACAGCATGTTAATTTATTTTATGAATCGGGTATTTTAATCCTAAACAGACTGAAGGGGTTTGAGCATCCACATGAAGACAATCTGTACCAATATTCTTGGCTGGACGTTTTTGTTCCTGGGAATCATCGGATTTTTCACACCAATGCTTCAAGGAATTCTGTTTACCTTTATTGGACTAATTCTTCTTTCCAAAACATCGCCTTGGGCGGAACGTTTTTTGCTTAAACTCCGTGAGCGTTATCCGAAACTGGCACATAAGTCTGATTTATGGCTTGCCCGTTTTATGTCGCGCCTTCGGTTAATTAAAATCAAGTTTTTTGTATAATGAAAGAACAAGTTTTCAAGATAGGCGAAAAGACAGGAACCCTTCCAGAATCAAGGGTTCCTTTTCATTTTTGTGACGTATCCTCTGACAAGGTTTCACTGGCAGCCTTCCTGCCAAATTCCGTCTCAAAAAGTCAGTTGCTTTTCACGCGGCAAACTCCCAACCCGTCTCCTACAGGAACAATGAAAGACTCTAGCCGTGCATCAGTTGCAATCATTTGATTAAAGCGGGAGATGACCCGGGCAGAAACCGACTGCTCTCCATCAGCAAAGATCTGCCCACCCTGAAACAGATTATCTGCTGTAATAATGGCTCCCGGGTTGGCCAGGGCTATGCACCTTTCCAGGTAGTGCAGATAATTCGGCTTGTCAGCATCAATAAAAAAGAAATCAAATCGCATATTTTCGGTCTCCATCTTTTCCAGGCTCTCCATCGCATCTCCGGGTATAAATCGCACCTGTCTTTCAAAACCGGCCTGCCGCACATTTTCTTCAGCAAACTTGAAATGATCCTGATTCAATTCCAATGAACAGATTTTTCCGTGCCCTGGCAATGCTTTGGCCATCCAGATCGTACTGTATCCGCCAAGCGCCCCGATTTCCAAAATCGTCTCCGCTCCTGACAGACGAACAAGCATATACAGCATTTTGCCGGTCTCCGGCGGCACCGAAATCTGCGGCATCCCTCTTTTTTGTAATCCGGCGCTGATTCCTTTCAAAATTTCATTTTCTTCGCTGGTAAACCATTTGCGAATATACTCCTTTTCCTGCAAGGGCAATCCCCCTCCGTTTTTTTATTTTCATTATATATCGAATATTTGTTATATAAAGAAAGGGATGCCCTCTTTGTATCAGCAAAAATAAAAAAGCATTACTATCAGAATAGTAATGCCCGGTTCAATGATCTGGAGCGGATGACGGGAATCGAACCCGCGCTGCCAGCTTGGGAAGCTGGTGTTCTACCATTGAACTACATCCGCATATGATTTCTTATCATAACATGATTGACAGATAAAGACAAGCCCTTCTTGATGAAAGGCTTGTCAGAGATCCGGATCTGATTAAAAAAGCAGACGAAACGGAAACAGAAAAAATGCCAGGATCAGGGCAACGATTCCTGCAGCAACTGCCCACCATCCCAATGCACTTTTTCTTCTTACAGCAAATATCCCGACAATGATGCCGGCAATGGACAAGACAAATGGCCAGACAAAAAAAGCCAGTATCGACAAAATCAAGGCAGTTATGCCAAGTCCGGTTCCACCTGCCTCATTTTCCGTACCTTCCCCTTTGCGGTCTCTCATCATAACAGGATTGGGGGAAACTTCCTGTGCAACTTCTTCATCATTGCGTAAAGAAGAACGACCTTCCTGGCGGTCTTCTCCATGCTGATTCTGAAAAAACCGTTCCTGCTGTTCTTGCTGATGGTTGTTCTCATTAAACTGGTCTTTATTCTCCATTCTTTCCCTCCATTAAGTTATCCGGATCTGAACTTAGTATGTGTGACCTGCTTAAGAATTACTTTGTAAAAAAAAACCACCCTCACGGGGTGTCCAGACATTGGAAAAAATGCATCTCAGGAAACTTTCACATATTTTAAAAACCACTTGCAGCAATCCGTGTGAGCAAATTTTATTTTTTTACACGGGCATTCGTATAGTCCTTGGGTCCCACCGGATGGCGGATGATTCCCTCAATGCCGGGTTGCTCTATAAAAGCGGTATTATAGTAATAAAGCGGGAATACTGGCATCTCCTCAAACAAAATTTCTTCTGCCTGATGCAGATATTGATCCCGCAAAGCCGTATCACTTGCCTGGGCCGCTTTTTGCAGAAGCAAGTCATATTGCTCATTGCTCCAGTTTGTACGATTCATGGGATGATCGGTCTGGAAACTTTCCAGGTAATTGTAGGCATCGTTATAATCGGCCAGGAAACTGGATGTACTCATGACAAAACGAATATTTTCCTGATCGGCGTAATATACTTTTTTCTCTTTGGCTTGCAACTGTATCTTGACCCCGAGATGTTTGCGGATCATTTCCTGCACAGCTTCAGCAATTTTCTTGTTCTTGTCAGTCGCATTGCTGTACATGAGGGTGACAGGCGGGAGCTTTTGCCATCCTTCCTCTGCCATTCCTTCTGCCAGTAGCTGTTTGGCCTGTTCATACTGGCCGTCCTTTATGAAATTGCCGCCTTCCTGACGGAAATTGCCCGGCACGGATGGAGCGACGAATGCATAAGCCGGTTCTTCACCGCTGCCGACTATCTGCTCAACAATCAATTTACGGTCAATCGCCAAAGCAAAAGCCTTTCGTATTTTCTTGTTTGTAAACGGTTCCTGTCTTACATTGAAACGGAAAAAGGAAAGGCCGCTGCCCGGGAGAACCTTCACTTTCCCTTCCGCCATCAGGGAAGTAAGCAAGTCAGCCGGTATGGAACTTTTACCTACAACATCCAGTTTTTTTGTCTGATACAATTGATACACGGTTTTGTTGTCGGTAATGATGGAAAAGCGGATTTCATCCAGCCCTGCCTGATCCTTTTTGTAAAAATGCTCGTTTTTCGTTAATTTGACATAATTGTCATGTTTCCATTCTGCAAGCTTGAAGGCTCCGTTGCTGACATAATTTTTTGCATCATGAAACATGTCGGGGTCCTGTTCCAGTGCTTCCCTGCTTACCGGCGCAAATACCGGATAAGCAACGAGTTCCAGAAATGCGGGGGTGGGTTTGGCCAGTTTCACTTGCAACGTATAATCATCGGACGCCTTGATCCCAACCTGATCAGAACTCACTTTTCCCTGATTGTAAGCTTCAGCACCCTGGATAAAATAAAGAAGAAAAGCCGGTTTGGCCGCTAAATCCGGATCAAGTACCCGCTTCCAGGCATACTCAAAATCGTGCGCCGTAAGAGGCTGGCCATTGGACCACTTTGTCTGTTTCAAATGAAATGTATACGTCAGGCCATCCTCGCTGATTTCCACCTTATCTGCAAGGGCGGGTTGAGGCTGGTGCCTGTCATCCAGACGCATCAGACCGACAAACAGATTATTGGTAATATCCATGGAATCTTCATCAAATGCCTGTGCGGGATCAAGGGAAGTTGGTTCACCCGTTATATTCAGATTTAATATTTGGCCGCTTTTCCCAGCTTCTGAAGAACAGCCGGTTAAGGCAACAGAACCAACCAAAAGCATTATCAAGGACAAAAAGATCGTTTTTTTCAAGCAGTACCCCCCCTAAAAATAAATACTTTTTCATTCGCCAAAATATTCAAAAAAACCTGCATGTAAGAAAAGTTATATAAAAAACAAATAATATTCTTTTTCCCCACTTAACGGAAAAGTGGGGAACCAATCCGGTTGGATTCAAAAAGCAACACAGTCCAATAAAAAATTTGCCTTGCACTCGGAAATGATTCTGTTTGTCTGGTTCATTTCAAAGTTCAAAGCATGGATTGTGTCTCTTTATCGAAGTACTATTTTTTCCAATTTCTCCAAACGAAAGAGAATTTCCTTGATAACAGGATCGTGGTGATCCACAGCACGGCCTTTTAATGATTTGCTTCCTCCATTTTTCAGTTTTTTTATCTGATCCTTTAAATATTCATTTTCTTCCAATACGTCTTCATAACTTTGAATTACCTGATCCAGAAATTCATTTACTTCTTCAATATCATATCCTCGCAAAGCATGCTTGAAATCTTTGTTAAAAATCTCTTCCGGCGTCAATCTTCTCATTCAAGTTTACACTCCTTGTTTTCAGCAACTCTCTTTCCATCCATTATATATAAAAATACAGGGCTTCTAAATCCCTTCACCACGAAAAAACATAGACCTGGTGCTGGCCTATGTTTAAAACAGACGAATTATTTTGCTTCTGGAAATGTTCTTCTAAGAATATCATTTAAATTTTTAATAAATCCACTGACCGGACGTCCGTTTTGCAAGTCGTTTACATAATTATTTATTTGTTTTACAAAATCAGGATTGGCAGAAACATAAACATTTCTCAGCGTGGGATCTGCGGCTTTGGCACGTTTGGAAACCTTGTCTTTCAGCTGTTCTGTCACTTTTCCGTCCCCGCGTTTAGCTTTAAGTGTTACAGCTACATACGCATTTCTGTTCATGACAATGGCCGCAGCTGTGTTGATTTCAGGCAGATTTGCCACTTGCTGTGCCACTTTCCGGGAAGCACGAACTCCGCGGTTCATGCGGTTATTATCGGTTACATCCATCGGACCGTTCATGTTCAGCCTGTCATTGGCTCTTATCTGTGTTCCGTTATAAGTTCCCCGGTTCCTGCTTCTCACGCTGTTATTGAGATCCGGTTCTGTACGATCGATTACTCTTGTCATTTCATAGCCCCGGTCATTTCTCTGATCAGCTCCCTGCCTTGTTGCACACCCTGTCAGACCAAATACGAGACACAAACACAACAAGCCGCTAATCCAGGATGTTTTTCTGTTCAAGTGACTTCCTCCCTTCCAGTTTATTTGCATTTATTATTTTTAACCTGGCACCAAACTATGTGTTTATCCAACAGAAAAAGTCAGGTAAAAAAGGGAGGAACTGGATAAAATACGGTGAGTTTGAATATCTGTTCTACAGATCCGTTTAATGAAACTTTCCTGAAAATAAAATAAGCCCCCCAGCAGAGGGACTTTCAACTTGTCGTTTAAACATACGATTCCCAGAAGCAGAGTAATGGAGGTTCCGCAACCGGGAAAGCATTCCCTTCCGGGGAAACGGGCGAAACCGTTGAAAACCAACGTGTGCAGAGCCCGCCAGGAACGGAATGCCTGGCGTCATGACTGCTTCTTTGCAAGAAAAACCTCTTCCTGCCATTGTTTTTCCACGGTCAGCAAGCCCCCCGGGGAAGGCGCCAAACCTAATCATCACTTTGCAAAATGAACAAGGCAACATATTGCAACAACTCCATCAGCGCCACCAATGCACCGGCCACATAGGTAAGAGCTGCTGCTCCCAATACCTTGCGGGTGCCTCTTTCTTCAGTCGCTCCGTTAATAAAACCTTCAGACACCATAATCCTTTTGGCCCGGGCGCTGGCATTAAATTCAACCGGCAACGTTACAAGATGGAATAATACAGCCACCGAGAAGAAAATCAAACCGGCCAGGAACAAACCGGACAACTTCAGGAAAATCCCCGCCAACAGCAGGAAAGGTGCCAAACCGGAGGTAAAACTTAAAACAGGAACCATCCGGTGACGCAGCATAAGGGCGCCATAAGCTTCCTGATGCTGGAGTGCATGCCCGCATTCGTGCGCTGCGATCGATATTGCAGCAACGGAGTCGGAAGCGTATACGCCTTCAGATAAACGAACCACTCTGGATCTTGGGTCATAGTGATCCGTCAATTTTCCCCTGATTGGTTCAACGGCCACATGATGAAGGCCGTTTCGATCCAGAATCAGCCTGGCTGCTTCGGCCCCCGTAATGCCTGAACGCGCACGGACTCTGGACCACCTGGTATAATTTCCTCTTACTTTTGCTTGTGCCCACAATGTAATGACCAAACCTGCCAAAGAAACCAGAATAAACAAGACATTTAATCCAACCAATCCCGATTCACTCCTCAGTCTTATATATATATTTTTTACCCATCTCGGCGAAAATCAAACAGATGGAATAATCAAAACGGAAATCGTCTAAAAAGGAAAGGAAAACAAGCCTTCCCTAATAAAAGAACATTAAATACTATTAAATCAAATATTTTCCAAAGAGGCACTGTCATATTTTTCCATAAACAGGTCGAAAACGAGGTGTCTTTTTGAATCCGCTTTCTTTACATGTCTTTAATTTATAAATTATAATATTTTTGTATGTATAATGCTATATTCATAATAAATTTTTTAACTACGCACAAAGGGAGTCATAAAAACAATGCTCAATCCAACCATTGTTGCTGTAGCAATTTTTTTAATTGTTTACGCCTTTATCGTTACTGAAAAAATTCATCGTGCTGTCATTGCCATGTTGGGAGCTTCAGCCATCCTTTTACTTGGCATTCTGGATACCAAACAAGCTTTTTACCATCATATTGACTGGGAAACAATTACATTACTGATTGGGATGATGATCCTCGTTGGCATTATAAATACAACAGGTATTTTTCAGTACCTGGCCGTTTGTGCTGCCAAACTTGCCAAGGGAGAACCGGTCCGGATCCTGATCATGTTATCTTTGCTGACAGCATTCCTGTCCGCTTTTCTGGATAACGTAACCACTGTTTTACTGATTGTTCCTGTCACCTTTTCCATCACCAATATCCTGAAAGTCAAATCAACCCCGTTTCTGATTGCTGAAATTCTTGCATCAAATATCGGGGGAACCGCAACTTTGATCGGAGACCCGCCAAACATTATGATCGGTTCTTCGGTACAACATCTGACCTTTAACGATTTTCTGATCAACCTGGCTCCGGTAGTTATTATCATAATGGCTGTAATCTCAATCCTTTTTTATTTCATTTATCGTAACCAGTTGATAGCTGATGCACAATTGATTGAAAAATTGATGGAGATGGATGAAAAAAGCTATATCGAGAATCCTTCCCTTGTGAAAAAATCCGTGATTGTGCTCATTCTGACGATTATCAGTTTCATGCTTCACTCTGTGATTCATGTCAGTCCTTCAACCATTGCCATTTCTGCCGCGTCGGTTTTGTTGCTGATCGGTGTAAAAGAGAAGGATATTGAAAAAGTATTTGGCTATGTGGAATGGCCGACAATCTTTTTCTTTGCCGGCTTGTTCATTTTGGTAGGAGCCCTGCAGGAAGTTGGGGTTATCAAGTTTCTGGCAACCCAAGCACTGGCTGTCACCGGAGGAGATCTTACGGTTGCGTCACTATTGATTTTATGGGTTTCTGGAATTACCTCTGCCTTTATCGACAATATTCCTTACGTTGCTACGATGATTCCCTTGATCAAAGATATGATTATGGGCATGGGGTTGCCTGTTGACAGCGTACAGGCAGAGGTCTTGTGGTGGTCACTCGCATTGGGCGCATGCCTGGGCGGAAACGGAACCATCATCGGTGCGTCCGCCAATGTGGTCGTATCCGGAATTGCAACACGGGAAGGAAAAGGATTTGGCTTCATAGAGTTTTTCAAAACAGGTTTTCCGATCATGATTTTAACTTTGATTATTTCCCATTTATATATTTACGTTCGCTATCTGATTCAATTGCCATAACCTGAAACAGCCGGTTTTGCATTCCCATGTGACGAAAATTTGCCTTGGATAGACGGATTATCGGAGACTTTTTCTGATCACCCAATCTCCTTGCAGGGGAAAAACAAAGTTTCTTCAGTCCTGGAGGCGGTCTGTGGCTGTCCACAGTTTTGTCTTCCTGCAAATACTTTCGCCTGATCATCTGTTTATCTGAAAATCGCCCTTCTTTCAGTCCGTCAACATAATCAAGGGAGCAATTGTATCAGCTCCCTTTCTGTTTTTTATAAAAGATCGCTCCAACCGGACGATTGATACCCCAATTAATAAATTGTGAATTGCAGTTGTTCTTTTTTTGCATGCATGCCAACATTCAAGGCCAGACCGACGGCGACCAGCTGGGTTACAATCGATGTACCCCCATAACTGATAAAAGGCAACGGGATTCCGGTAATGGGCATTAAGCCAATGGCCATACCAACGTTTTGGAAAATCTGAAAAGCAAACATGCCGATTACTCCGCTGACAATATAAACACCAAACAGATTGTTTGCCGAAAGGGCAATTTTTATCAGCCGGTACAGCAGGAACAGGTAACAGAGCAGCAAAACACTTGAACCAACAAAGCCAAATTCCTCAGCAATGACCGCAAAAATGAAATCATTATGCGGTTCGGGAATCCAGTTCCCCTGTGCCTGCGTTCCCTGGTGAAATCCTTTCCCCCACAACATTCCGGAACCAATTGCAATTTTGGCCTGTGTAGCCTGGTATCCGGCACCAGAAGGATCTGACGCAGGATCAAGAAAGATTTGAATCCGTTCAATCTGATGATCAGCCAGCAATACATGCAGCAAAGGCGAGTCAGATATGTAGAGAAGCAGAACCGCGCCAACAACCAGTACAACCAGCGCAAATCCGCCAACCAGCCACTTTCGGTCAAGCCCGCCTACCAGCAGCATGCTTGCAATAATGGCCAGAAGGATCAATGCAGTTCCCAGATCAGGCTGAAGCAAAATGATTATAAAGGGCACTCCGGCAATCAGCAGAATTTTACCGAGTGTGTGTAAATCTTGCCAGGGTTCCCCTTTTTTTTGAGCAATGATTTTTGCTAATATCAAAATAACAAAGATTTTCATCAGCTCTGAAGGCTGGATTGAAAAATCACCAATGCGAATCCACAGCTGGGCTCCATTCACCTTTTCGCCAATTCCGGGAACCATGACCAGCAAATTCAGCAAGATCCCAAATCCGTAAAGCAGCAACAAGACACGGCCCTGAGTCAAAATTTTATAATCAAACAGGAGAACACAAAACATACAGAGAAAACCGACTAGGTACCAGATGATCTGTTTTCCATAGAAGACCTGATCCCCCGTGTAGGTGGCACTCGATATGGAAACAATGCTAATAGCAGCCAAAAGGATGAAAATGAAAACAATGGCGAAATCGATTTGTTTCAGACGAAGCTTTTTTTTCATCATAACTCCTATTCTCCTTTTCGCTTTTCGGATACCATCCTATCACAAAGAACCTTATTGTAAATACCTTTTGCAGAAGGAGATCATCACTATGAAACGTGGCAAACCGGACTTTTGGTTAATTTTACTTGCTTTCCTATTGTTAGGCTTTGGACTTGTCATGGTTTTCAGTGCCAGTTATTTTAACGGATATACCGATCCGGACATCAACGATTCCTATTACTATTTTAAAAAGCAATTGCTTTTTGCCCTGATCGGTTTGTTCCTGTTTTTCTTTGTTTCAAACATCCCTTATTACAAATATCGCAAGTGGGCTGTCCCCATCTTGCTGATCTGTCTGATCCTGCTGATTCTCGTGCCAATGATCGGCCTGGTCCGAAACGGCGCCCAACGCTGGCTCGGGATTGGAGCTTTATCTTTTCAACCCTCGGAACTCGTGAAGATTGGAATGATCATATACATAGCTTACATCATGGAGAAGAAACAACCCCTGCTGGATCAATTCCGGCGCGGACTGCTGCCTCCCCTGATTGTCCTGGGAGCCGTTTCCATTCTCCTGATGCTTCAGCCTCATTTTAGCGCAGTAGTCATTATTCTGGGAACATGTTTTACCATCATTTTTTGTGCAGGCGCCCGGTTAAAACATCTGTTTCTGATTGCCCTGTCCGGCCTGCCTGTTTTGATTGTCGTTATGCTTCTGGGGGACTATCGCGTGGATCGGATCGTATCCCTTTTGAATCCACTAAGCGATCCGACAGGCAGCGGGTATCAGATCATGCAGTCCCTTATGGCCATTGGGCCAGGCGGATTGACCGGAGTCGGGCTCGGCAAGAGCATTCAGAAACTGGCTTATCTTCCTGAAGCGCATACGGATTTTATTTTTTCCATTCTCTCCGAGGAGCTTGGTTTTATTGGCGGAGTAACATTGATTATTTTATTTGTTTTATTGATTGTCCGCGGAATCCTGATCGCCGTTCAGGCCCCCAATCAATTCGGGACATTGCTGGCTACAGGAATTGTAACCCTGATCGCCATTGAATCCATTTTTAATCTGGGTGTGGTTACTGCCCTGCTCCCCGTTACGGGAGTCCCGCTTCCACTGATCAGCTATGGAGGAACCGCATTGGTATTCAAACTGATTTCCTTGGGAATTCTTCTGAACATTTCCCGCTACCGGAATGTAAAAAGAAAAGGTCACCGTTCTTCTTCAAATATTCAACCGGTACAGTTATAAGGAAATAAAACCCCTGGCCAGTCAGAAAGCCAGGGGTTGATTTGTATGAAGATCTTGTTGCAAAAAAACTTTCAGGAGTCGGTTCAGCCAGGTTCCATAAACTCCAACTTTTTCAGGCCGGGAACTTTCTTATTTCAGCATTCCTTCACTTGGACTGCTCGCACTGGCGGTTGCCCGCTTTGCAATCCTTCCTGCCTTGTAACCCAGACGGCCGGCATGTACTGCCAGTTTCATGGCTTCGGCCATTTTTACGGGATCCTTGGCCTTGGATACCGCCGTATTCAGCAAGACACCATCTGCCCCCAATTCCATTGCTTCCACAACGTCTTTGGGTGAGCCGATCCCCGCATCAACAATAACCGGTACCGGAGATTCCTCAATAATAAATTTCAGGTAAAGAGGATTGAGCAATCCTTGCCCGGAGCCGATTGGCGAACCTCCCGGCATAATAGCGTGAGCACCTGCTTCCCATAGTTTGCGCGCCATTACCGGATCGTCAGATGTGTAGGGCAGGACAGTAAACCCTTCCTGAACCAGAATTTTGGTTGCTTCCAACGTCGCAATCGGATCAGGAAGCAATGTTTTCTGATCCGCAATAACTTCGACTTTGATCATGTCACACAAGTTTGAGGCTTTTGCCAACCGGGCAATCCGGACCGCTTCCTCAACGGTGGTTGCCCCTGCGGTATTGGGGAGCAATTTGTATTTCTCCAGATCCAGCATTTCCAGAAAATTGGGTTGATCTGGCTGGTAAATATTCATTCGTCTAACAGCAAATGTCAATACTTCCGTTTCCGATACTTCGACTGCCTTTTTTTGCACTTCAAAATCGGGAAATTTTCCGGTGCCAAGCAACAATCTCGATTTAAAAGTATTTTCCCCAATTTTTAACACGGCTTAACCCCCTCCAACAAAATGAACAATCTCAATTCGATCCCCATCAGACAGTTTTGTTTTTGCATGCAATTCTTTGGTAAGAACTTTATTGTTATGTTCCACCACAATAATTCGATCGCTTAATTGCAAATATTTCACCAGATCTTCAATGTTCTTCAGATGCGGAGGAATTTGTTCCCCTTTCCCGTTTAACTGAATATGCAAGCCTTTTCCCCCTCCTTATTTGTGGATAAAGCGTAAAGGCGCAAACGGGGATAAGTCTCTTTCTTTTCCGTGAATGATTTCCGATACGACTTGTCCGGTCCAGGGGCTTAACAGGATTCCGTTCCGGTAGTGACCGCTGGCAACAATCAAGTTTTCCAGGGGGGCAAGCTTTCCGATATAAGGCATCTGGTCAGGAGTCCCTGGTCTGATTCCGGCCCATACACGGCTTACTTTCAATTCCTTCAGTATGGGGTAATAGCGAATGGCTTTTTCCAGGAGTGTATAAACGGCGTCAATCGTTACGGATGTATCCAGTTGATTTTCCTTTTCAGTCGCTCCGATGATCAATTCCCCATTCGCCTTGGGAACAATATAGACACCTTTTCCATATAACGTATGCTGTAAAAGCGTTCGGTTCGCATAAGCAGCCAGCGCCTCTCCTTTTACAGGATAAACAGGGAGGTTTATACCCAATAGCCGCGCAATCCAGCCTGTCCATGCCCCAGTCGCAAGAACAACCGTTTCCGCCGTCCAGACGCCATTGGACGTCACCAATTTTTGAACCCGATTATCTTTTACCTGAATATCGATCACCTGGCATCCTTCAATAAACCTGGCGTTCCAGTGCCGGGCGGCACGGGCAAAAGCCTGTGTCAGGCGCGGTGCCGAGACCTGGTAATCTTCAGGAAAGAACAAACAGCCAATAACCTCTTCCCCCAAAAATTCCTCCTTCTCCTGACACTCCCTGCGATCCAGCCAGACAGCCCGTTGCCACTTTGCCAGTTCTTTCAGTTCATTCGCTTCTGTTTCTGTCAATGCCGGTTTCAGCAGCCCTTTTCGATTCATTTCAATATCCAGTCCCGTTATTTCCAGCAATTCTTCGGCAAGTGCCGGAAACATCGAATGACTTTTTAAACAGGCATCGGCAAGCGGTCCCGGATGACTCATCTCGGCTTGCGCTCCCAGCATTCCTGCAGCGGCACTGGAAGAATGGGCACCGATCCGGTCCCGTTCAAGAACCACTACTTTTGTTCCGGATTTCGCCAGAAAAAAGGCAATTGCACTTCCAATCAATCCACCGCCAACAACAATTACATCACTATGTTGCAAGATTCCACCTTCTTTTCATTTCTTCTGCCACCTGTTCAGGGTACGGATGATTGGATACTGCTGAAATGACTGCTACCCCCCGACTGCCGGTCAGTTTGATCCGGTCTGCATTTTGCGGACCAATCCCCCCAATCGCAATCACCGGTATAGAACAGACCTCTGCAAATTCCCGCAATCGGTCTGTTCCCAGCGGACTTTTTCCCGGTTTGGATGCAGAGGGGAAAACATGGCCAACCAAAATGTAGTCCATCCCTTCCTGTTCGGCTTTCATTGCGGCTTCCACGGAATGAACAGAGCGCCCTACACGCATTTTCCCTTTTAACCGGGCCAATGTTTCCCGGGAAATAGGCATTTTCTCAGGCAGATGCAACCCGCCGACTCCCAAAGTTTCAGCGAGATCGGCATAACCATTAATCACCAAAGATTTTGCCGGAATGGGCGTCTCCTCCAAAAGAAGGCGAGCCATCTGCCAAACTTCCTCTTTTGACTTTTGCCTGTAACGCAAATGAAAAGCATGGACCCATGGATAAAGGCGTGTCCATTGCTTTTTCAAATCATCGATTGTCTGGTATGGAGCAGATATCACATGCAATTCCATATTTGATCATCACCGATTAAAAAACCGGTATCCATGGGGATACCGGTTTTTATGCAAAATCAATAAAAAACACCTTCCCCACTTCCTTTCGCTGGCATGACCCAGTTCAAGTTCAAAGGGTTAGAACGTCCGTTCCTCTCAGCACACTCCTGTGCACCCCTAGTGGCAATTTTAATATTAAATTCTTTTATTATTCTAACCATGCAATTTATTTTTTGTCAACTATTTTCAACATTCGGATGATCTGGACATCTTCTTTTGTGACCAACTCTTTATCCCGTTGAAAGCCGTGTTTTTCGTAGCATCGAATGGCCGGTATATTTCCTTTCCCAGTCGTTACTTTCCATAGCGTAATTCCGGATTGATTCAGGATCCGGTTTAACAATCTGGAAGCGATCCCCTGACGGAAAAAAGAAGGATGGACAGCCAAACGGCAAATTGTAAGTTCGTTGTTGTTTTGTATATAGGAAAGAAAACCTGCCAATTGATCTTTTTTGTAAATTCCAATAAACGTTTCATTGCAATTTCGAATTGTCCCAATTGTTTCATTTAAGGTTGGTATTTTACTGGACTGAATCAGTTCAGCTTCCACCTGATAGGCAGCCTGTTGTGTTGACAATATTTGAATAAGCTCTTTGTTGTTTTGAAGCGACAATGTTTGAATAGTCATCTCCATCCTCCTTCAACTGGAACCGCTTGGCTCTTGAAAAATTGCAATACAGCAAAAAAACCCCTTGTTCCTGATCCGACACCAGCGGTTACGGATTCCGGACACTTCATGCCTGCACTCCAGATTCCTTGTGTAATCGGATAAAACCGGACGAGGCCAAGACATCCTGGGAAACTAATCCTATAATCCCCGATCATCACCTGCCTCGCCTGGTGCTCGCACGCATCCGGTTGAAACATTGGGGGATCCCGCTTGCAAAAATATAAAAAAACCATCACCTGACTTGGGGATGATGGTACTGCCTTTATTTCGTATCCAATGAATTGCTTTGGGACCAAAAAAACCGACCGGCGATAATCAGAGCAATTGGCAAGATGATAAACAGGATGCGTGTCCCATATTTTTGCAAAAGGGAAAATCCCAATTCCCAATTGGCCCCCAGGATATGGCCCAATCCAATAAACGTTGCACACCAGATAATGGCTCCTGTATAGGCATACAGGGAAAACCGCCAATACGAAATCTTTGAAATCCCTGCTATATATGCTGTTACATGGCGGACACCGGGAATAAAATATCCGGCAAACAACAGCAAGTTTCCATACTTCCGAAATAACATCTGCGTCAAACGCAATCGCCGCCGGGTTATAAAAATCTTGCGTCCATATTTTTTCAGAAACGGATATCCCAACCGGTTCCCCAGCAAATAACTGAGAGTAATTCCAGATGCGGAACCGGCCAATGCACTGGCATACGTCAAATAAAGATTAAGCTGGTCGATCGTTGTTAAATATCCTAGAAAAGTCAACATAATCTCATCAGGCAACGGGAGCCCTACTATCCCAAAAACCAAAAACAGAAAAATTCCTATGTAACCATATTCCTGTAACAAAGCAAACAACGTTTCTTCCATGATCTAACCCCGTTTTATTGGTAACGTAAACACTCTTAAGAATATCATACTTTCATCTATACTAAAAGATACACACCTTTTCCTGTTTTTATCCCTCTTTCCAGCCGGAAATCACTTCAATTCCGTTCAGGATCATATGATAGTAAAAAACGGTTTCCAGAACTTTGGCATCATGAGCCATCACTCCGGAGCTCTTCGCACTTTGAACCGGCAAATCATAAGTTCTGGTATGGGCCTGCGGGACGATTACCCTTGTTTTGGCATTCAATTCATTGGCCAGCAAGCGAATCGCCATGGCATTCTGGTAAATGCAAAGATCCGTGCAATCTCCAATAACGATAAATGCCGTTTTTCCCTTTTGGAAGGCACGTTCCAACCAGTCACAAAAGCGGACTCCGATGCAATTTTTCCCAAACAGTCCATTGGTCGCATTCTTTAAAAATACCTGTTCCTGTTCTTCTGCCAGATCCAGATATTTGCGCAAAGAAGGAACAATCCGGGATTCTTCCGTATCCCTGACGCAATGGGGAGCAAATGCTTCAAATTCTACGGCATCTTTCGGGTGATAATCATTCAGAAACACAAGGTTGCCAGCTGAAAAACCCTTTTTGAACAGATATTCCGTCCAATCAGCAATCGGCTTGACAACTTCATTTACCAAAGGACTGGACAAGGGGCCGCATTCGCAAAAACCCATCAGGATATCAACATAGACGACATAAACATGCTCGGGGCCTTCCATTTCTTCCAGGAATTCATCAAATGACATCTCGGACACCTGGCTTGCAATTTCTTCCATATACCTGAAAAATTCCTGACTCTGCGCTGTCAAGAGAATCGCCTCCGCTATACAAGTATACGATTTTATCTTAACAAACCTGACAGACAGTTTAAAGCAGCCGTCCTGAAAATAATGCCCTGCTACTATTGGACAAGCTTTTTGTATCTTTCTTCATCCAGATCCTTGATAACTTCAACAAGCAACTGCACGGCACCGTCCAGGTCGAACTTGCTGACCATGGACACATGGCTGTGTATATATCTTGCTGCTACACCAATAACCAGCGACGGAACCCCTTTTCCATACAGGTGAAATTGGCCTGCATCCGTGCCGCCGCCTGTCATGGTATCAACCTGATAGGGAATTCCCGTCTTTTTTGCCACTTCCACGACATAATTGCGTAATGAAAGATTTGGAATCATGGTCGCATCCAAAAAGGTGATTAAAGGACCCTTTCCAAGTTTGGCCTTGTTTTTTCCTTCACTGCCCGGCTGATCTTCTGCTATTCCCACATCCAGCGCAAAAGCAATATCCGGTTCCACCAGACGGGGTGCAGTTGTGGCTCCTCTCAGCCCGACCTCCTCCTGTACAGTGGCTCCGGCAATAACGGTATTGGGATGTTCATCGATATTTAACCGTTTCAACACCTCCAGCGCCAGATAACAGCCAACCCGGTTATCCAGAGCCTTTGCCAGAATGGTGTCCTGATCCGGCATTATTTCAAACGGACAGATGGGAACAATCGGATCTCCCACCCGAATCCCCCATTCTTCAACCTGCTCATCGCTATGGGCTCCGACATCTATAAACATTTCGCGAATGGGAATCAGCATTTTTCTCTCTTCCGGAGTCAATACATGCGGCGGACGCGATCCGATCACTCCGGTAAAAGTTCTTTGCTCTGTTATGATCAGGACCCGTTGCGACAACAAAACCTGGCTCCACCATCCTCCAAGCGGCGAAAACCGGAGATACCCGGTTTTTGTAATCTCGGTAACCATAAAGCCAACCTCATCCAGGTGGCCCGCCAACAAAATCCGGGGCTTGTGGTTGCTTCCCTTTTTTTCTCCGAAAATCCCGCCCAGTCCATCTTTTTTTATTTCAACATTTGCTTTCATAAGTTCCCGTTCCACAATAGAACGCACTTCCTGTTCAAATCCGGGAACTCCGTTGGCTTCGGTCAATTCTTTCAATAACTGCATAAATATCCTCCTCATCAATTGCGCTTTGCTGTTAAGATCTGCAGTCCTTTCCGTTTTATACCTCAAAGTATTTTATCTTCCGGCAGCATAACCCGGATTTTATTGGCGGACACTAAAGCCAAACGCATTGGATGGGAGATTTACGGAATGAACCAGTCTCATTCAAAAATCCTGTTTTTGCTTTGGTTTTTGGTATTGACTGTCTCCTGGCCATCCTGCGGTTACATGGCCCAGGAGGATTACCCGGGTGAAAAGGCAATTCTGGGTGATTACGCCGGGGAAATTCGCGAAAGCAAGGCACGCTCCGATGGTATATTCCATATTGATACCCCGCAAATGATTCAACGGCTTCAGGATTTGAAAATAAATCATTATTTCTATCTCATCTGGCACGAGAAATCGGACTGGGACGACCTGATCCATGAATTTTTACCAGCAGCGCAAAAAGCAGGGATTCATGTATGGGTTTATCTCGTTCCCCCATCCGAATCCCTGGGGAAAGCTTCCGAACCTTTTGGGACTGACTATATAGCCTGGTTTAAAGCGGTCGGGCGTGTTTCCAGGCGCTATCCCAATCTGAAAGGAATCGTCATCGATGATTTTAATGAAAACCTGAACTTTTTCTCGCCCAAATACGTAAAAAAAATGCGGGCAGAAGGACACCGCGAAAACCCAAGGCTCAAATTTCTGCCGCAAGTCTACTTTCAATCCATCACCGAAAACTTTCTTGCCCGTTACCATTCCTTGATTGACGGCCTGATCATGAGTTACCGGGACGACCCTTACCGCAATACGCAAAAACTGGACCGGTTTATAGAACAGATTGACTCTGCCGGGTTCCTGGCACGGCGATACCATTTGCCGCTGGTCGTAATGATCTATGCCAGCAAATTATCAGCCACACCGGCCAACCCCTCTGCCGAGTATGTAGAATCTGCTCTCAAACTGGCTCTTTACCGCTTGCGGGTGGGGCATCTTGCAGGCGTGATCACCTATTTGCTCCCCAAAAAATTTGCGGAAGAAAATCAGGATCTTGTTGCCAAGTCTGGCCGTGGATATGCCAACCTGTTCGTACCGGATACTCCATTTGTGAAGAAAAATCACTATGCAGAATGGACACAAAAAATTTATATCAAACCCCGGCAACATTATTTCCTGTCCTTTTGGCACCTGAGCGTAACTCCTGCCAGATACCAAAGTATTCCATTTGTCAAACAGATCCGGATCAATTATCAAGTCGTATGGGAACAAGAAATCAGCCCCGGCAACCCCGACTGGAAACAGGAAAAGATTGACGTAACCCCCTATCTCAAGGGCAAAACCCATGCAACCCTTTCCCTGAGACTTGTCAAACACCGGAAAGGAATATATCCATGGAACTTTACCGGTTTTGACCAGTTAAAGGGAGACGGGTTTGAGATTGAGAACGGCGATTTTGAACAGGATGGCGGATGGGTATTTAAAACGGCAACCCGTGCTATAGTTGGAGAAATTCTGTTTTATGATGAAAATAGAGAAGCCCGGATATACCAGGCAGTTAATAAACACATCCATGCTTATCATTTATACCAGTCATTGCTTGCAGCAGCCAATCCCCGTCTTTCCAGAATAGGGGATCTCTTCCTGCAAGCAGTTTTGCTGGATCAAAAGAAAGCTGCCAGGCAGTATTTGCGTGATTTGAAATCACTCCTTGAGGACGAAGAAATGTCTGTCACCAACCGGAAAGAACTGGAACAATCAATTCATGGCCTGATGCGCCAACTTGGCGGAAACGGGTTTTGGGATTACTTTATGGAGTAATAAAAGAGAGAGGGAAAGAACTCCTTCTCTCTTTTGCTAAAAATGGAAGTTGGTAAACAGATTCAGGAATGGTTAATATCCACTTTAAAATTATCCGATGCATCGGCGATGGCCAGTTTGTTTTCCAGGTCACTGATCACGCTGCCGTAGTAATTGGCAGCCTGTTTTCTGTGCCCCAACTCCATCATCTCTTTGTATGTTTCATAACTTTCCTGCAGCAACTGAAACAACCGGGTAAATTGCTCACGATCCAAAACAGGAGGACGGTTGTCTCCCTCTTCATCATAAAACAGTTTGTATCGCTCCAAGTAAGCCTCGTAGGAACTGAAATCCTGATTCATTTTCCTTCAACCCCGATTTTTGAAATCTATTCCTAGCTTGGCTGTTTCGTGGATTCCTATACATATTAAAAAAGTGCCCAAACAAAAAAAGACGCTCGTTTGCGTCTTTTGACAAGCCCAGCAAGAAAGCAAACAATAAGCCGAGTTCTGTTCTCCTGGTGGTCAATTCGACGGCTTGCTCGTCTCCCACCGTCTGGAGTGGCAATCATCTATCTAGGCTGTGTATTGCTACACAACTCCAGCGACCTACCCGAGATTGCTGCGGGCCACAGCTGCATCCAAAGATGCCAATCTCCTATCAGGTCTTGCTCCGGGTGGGGTTTACCTAGCCAGCATGTCTCCATGCTGCTGGTGCGCTCTTACCGCACCGTTGCATCCTTGCCTGTGAGGCACAAGCCTCCATCGGCGGTCTTCATTTCTGTGGCACTAGCCTTAGGGTCGCCCCCACCGGTCGTTAACCGGCACCCTGCCCTGTGGAGCTCGGACTTTCCTCCCGTGGAACCTTTCGGTTTTCCACCGGCGATTGCCTTGTTTACTTTCTTCAAGCAGCAACCATTATTATATCAATAAGAAAATACCAAAGCAACAGGGAGATTATGGAATACTTAAACGAACCGAAAAGGATTGGTATTGATCCGGGACGGTTCGACATCCACCTGATGATTCAGGCGCTCTTTCAGTTCCTTGCAGACCCGGGGAACTACCCAATGCTCAATATAATGACCGGGATCAATCAATGAAAGGCCCTGGGCCAGTGCATCCTGTGCGGTATGGAAATCCACGTCTCCCGTAATATATACATCGGCACCCTGCCTTTTTGCCTCTCCAAAATAACGGCTCCCCGAACCACCTAAAATGGCGACTTTTCGAACCGGTTGTTCTGGATTCCCGACTACACGCAACCCATCGCAAGCATAAGCCGTTTTCACCTGGGCAGCAAATTCGTCCAGTTTCATCGCCCTGGGCAGATAGCCGATTTTGCCAAATCCCAGCGGAGTGCCTGGCAAGTCCAACGGATAGATATCATACGCCACTTCTTCATACGGATGAGCCTCCAGCATCGCTTCAACCACTTTATCCTGGATAGAGGCCGGCATAATTGTTTCCATGCGGATTTCCCTGACCCGCTCCAGTTCCCCCGCTTTCCCGATATAGGGGTTAGCCCCGTCTCGCGGCAGGAATGTGCCTGTCCCTTCCATATTGAATGTACAATGGCTGTAATTGCCGATCCAGCCTGCTCCCGCTTTGCTGACCGCTTGCAGAACAGACTCGTGATGGTCAACCGGAACCATCACCACCAGTTTTTTAAGAGAATCCTCTTTAAAATGAACAAGAGTCCGGCAATTTTCCAAACCAATTCTTGACGCCAATTCATCATTAACCCCGTTTTCGGCAGCATCCAGATTGGTATGGGCAATGTAGACATTTATATGGTTGGCCAAAATTTTGGCAATCATACGGCCAGCTGGCTGATCAGTCCGAATTTCTTTCAGCGGATGGAAAATAATGGCATGGTGGGCCACAATCCAATTGGCTCCCATGCGAATGGCTTCATCCACCACTTCTTCACTGACATCCAGGGTAACCAGCACTTTTTTGATTTCTGACTGCGGATCTCCCACCTGCAAACCAATCCGGTCATTTTCCACCGCCAGCATCGAAGGCGCATAAGCTTGCATGGCCGAAATCAAATCAAATCCGTGCAAAGGCATTGTTTCACCCTCCCCCATTCCTTCAACTCCATTTCCAATGCGACTCTTTTATCAATCGCTGTTGGAGATTTTGCCTGTTGCAGTCCGTAATAAATGCGCTGTTTTGCACTCCAGATCTGTTCTACTTTCCATTTTAATAGAGGATGCCGATTTTTCCATAACAGGGGCCCCATTTCCAACAGGATTTCTTCCGGCAATTCCCCGATTTCTTCATAAACCGTTTCCTCCCCCGGTTCTGCTGCCAACGCCTCATATAAAATACCGGTATCTTCCACCAACAGTTCTCCAGCCAGGCAAAAACCATGTTCTTTTAACCAGCGCCGAACGTTCTGTCCGCCAATATTGGGTTGCAGAATCAGCCTTTTTACACCGTCAAGTTTTTCCATGTTATCCGAAAGAATCTGGCAAATCAGGCTGCCTCCCATTCCGGCAATCACGATAACATCCACTTCATTTCGTTCAAGCACAGACAGTCCGTCTCCCAGGCGCACCTCAACAAAATCCTGCACTCCTGCATCCCTGATTCTTCGTCTCGCGTTTTCAAACGGGCCCTGATTCAGTTCGCCAACGATTCCATAGGCCAAACAGCCGCTTTTGGCCAGATAGATAAGCAGATTGGCATGATCACCGCCGATATCTGCAACGCGCGATCTGTCGGGAATCCACTCTGTCAATGACAACAGGCGCGGAGATAATTCAAATGGAGCACGATCAAGCAAAATATTTTCCCCCCTTGAGCATACACACACTTCTTCTTTCAGTCTCCTTAGCATAGCATGATCATAACAAACAAAAAAGTAACCTTTCCATACAGCAGGGTAAAACAGACAAATTCTCGTTCTGCAAGAAAAGTTCCAATACCTTTCCTTTAAACACAAAACAAGTGGGCAAGTTTTTCCCTGCCCACTTTGCACCTCAGTCCTTTTCCGTCCTGAAATATAACCATTTCTGGAAAAATGGCGTAAGATCTCTGCCGGCCACTTCATTGGCAGTCCTGATGAAGTCCTCTGTTGTTGCCACTTTAAACCGGTACCGCTGGTAATACGTTCTGAAAATGTCCATGACTTTCTCTTTCCCGATTTCATCAATCAGGCTGTAGAACATTGCCGCCGGACGGATATATACCATCAGCCCGTAGACGGTATCCGGATAGTCATACAATGGTTGCACTGATGTAATTCCGGCTGCCTTGTGAATCTCATCGGTTTTCCTGGCCGCTCTTTCAAGAAGTTCCCGTTCATCCTCATTCATTTTTTCCTGCATATACAAAAACTCCGAGAAAGTGGTTAAGCCTTCATCCAGCCACGGTTCTTTAACCTGGTTGTTTCCGACCACTCCATACCACCATTGGTGGGCCAGTTCATGCACAACCACATTTACGGCAGGACCGACTCCTTTTCTGGTACCGATTCTGGGAATGGAAGTTACCAGGCCCGGATATTCCATTCCTGCAATGCCTGCCCCCGTTTCTCCCAGTACAACATCAATCTCTTTATAAGGATAGGGG
>JBAVDL010000078.1:0-29949 GCA_049587175.1 Thermoactinomyces sp. | reverse complement strand
AAATGGGGAAACCCTTCAGCCGTTATTATGCTCTACTGCTGATGGATGGAGATCGAATGGGCAAATTGTTGAGAAACAGGAATCAAACGAAGGTTAGTAAAGCGTTGTCTGTTTTTTGCGACGGTTTGGAGAAACATATACAGGATCAGTATGAAGGAGTAACCATCTATGCCGGTGGAGATGACGTCATGGCCATGTTTCCGATGAATCGGGCTTTGGGTGCAGCGGTCGATTTGTCCCGAAGGTACAAAAGATCTTTTAAAGAAGTGTTCCATGAAATCATTGAGGAAGCAACCAGTTCAGCAGCCATTTTGTTTGCTCATTATAAAGTCCCACTAAGAGATGTGTTAAATGAAGGACACCGATTGTTGGATGATGTTGCCAAAGCGAATACTGGCCGGGACAGTCTGGCAATGGGGGTATGGACAAGTTCAGGGATGTCGGTCACCTGGTCTGCTCCCTGGGATACCATAATAAAAGAAAAGGAAACCAATCGAACAGTATTTGATGAAATTACGTCTTCTTTGTCAAGTAAGGAAGGAGAAACACTTCTGTCCAACAGTTTTTTGTATAAATTGCAAGCTGTTTATGAGCCGATGCCCATACTTGAAACGAATCATAAAGAAACGATGAAGCGCCTGATAACAGCCGATTATATCCGGATATTGAGACCAGAAAAAGATTCAG
Organism: Thermoactinomyces sp.; assembly: GCA_049587175.1. Classification (GTDB taxonomy): domain Bacteria; phylum Bacillota; class Bacilli; order Thermoactinomycetales; family Thermoactinomycetaceae; genus Thermoactinomyces. Next base: position 29,262 of record JBAVDL010000078.1, on the reverse strand, counting down.
AGAAAAAAGCGGCTGAGGAACAGATTGAACAGCTGCTTCAGGTATGTTTTGTGGCAAAGCGGAAAGTGAAAGGCAAAGATATAGTTATCGAGCAGACAGATCAGTTTAAAACGGATGGAGCTCTATTGGCAAAGTTTTTGGCACAGGAAAGGATCGGGGAACATGAGTAAATGGCTCTTCAGATTTCGTGCGTTAGATACATTCTTTTTCCGGGATGGAACGCCGTTTCATGCAGAGGAACCCGGAGTAACACCACATGGAGTATTTCCGCCCTCGATTTTCACCTTGCAGGGCGCAATCCGGGCGGCGCTTGCTTACTATATCAAAGAATGGGTTCCCGGAAAGAAATGGCCGGAAGAACTGGGAAAAGTGGAAACAGAAGGGCTTCCCGAAGAAGAAAAACGAAAAAAATGGGGGGAGCCGGACGATTTGGGCTGCTTGCGATTGTCGGGCCCTTATTTGCAGGTGGATGGCAAAAGATACTTCCCTGCTCCACTCTTGCTTATAGGGAGAAAAGAAGACCCGGAAGACAATGAATGCAGCAACCATGGAAAAATGGAAAAATACAGGGAACTGACCCGCCTTAAACCAACCGAATCCTGCTATACGAGTGATTTGGGGAGGGAATTAAGGTTTCTTGAACCAGAGAAGAAGATTCCTGACAGCAAGTTAATTGCAGGCTGGCTGGATAGCGAGGGAATGGAAGCTGTATTGAATGGGAAAGTCCCGGATCCTCAGTCAGTTCTGATTCCCGGGGATAAATGGAAATCGGAACGTAGAGTAGGAATTATGCGGGATATAAATAAACGGACAGCAATGGATCATCATCTTTACACGATCACGCATATCCGTCCGGAGCAGGATGTCGAATTGGTGGTCGAGGTTTCTATGAATAAGGATTGGCAGCCTTTGGGAAAAATCATGAATCCTTTGGGAGGAGAAGGCCGGTTTGCTGAAGTGATGGTAGAAGAAGCAGGGCAGAATACTGATTTTCCAAAGATGCCCGCTGCAGAACAATTTGTGGATCAGGATGGAAAACTACGGTTTACAGTTTCTTTACTTACTCCGGCCAGATATTTGGATATGAAAAAGGCAGTACTGGAAGGTCCGCCGGAGATTCAGAAAGTCTTGGAATCTGAAAAAAATGAGCGCTGTGTTTCAGCCAGTGTCGGAAAAGCGATTCAGGTTGGCGGTTGGAATGTAGCAGCAAGGTGGCCGCGGACGTTGCAGTCTTTTTTGCCGGTTGGCAGTACCTGGTTTTATGAGGCATCTATGGATAAGTTGCCTGAGTTAGCAAAACTTCATGGAACGTTGACAGGCAAGTGCAAATATAAGGCCTATGGAATGGGGCAAATTATGATCGGAACGTGGAAACAAGGGGGAAAATAAAAATGAAAGGCTACATAATGGGCATGTTGGCGGAAACACATATTCATCCGGGAGCAGGACAAGTTTACGGCGTCATTGATCTGCCGGTAGCACGAGAGCAGACAACGGATTATCCCATGATTCCCGGATCGGGACTAAAAGGGGCACTAAGAAATAAATGGAATGAGGAAGGAATAGAGGATGTAGAAGAGCTATTCGGAAAACAGAATCAAGCTGGATTGTTTGGCGTGACGGATGCGCGTCTGTTGTTATTGCCTGTCCGTTCTTTTACCGGGCATTATCGCTGGGTAACTTGTCCGTATTTGATCAAGCGGTTGTATCGGGATTTGCATTTGATCGGATATGCTGATCGGAACAGACTTCCGCTGGAATTTCCCGGGTTATCAGAAGAGAAAATGATTACTGCAACACAAGCAAAAGACGGACCGATTTTTCTGGAAGAGTTTACTTTTGAAGCGGTAACAAATAAAGGGTTGATTCAACAACTAGTTTCCTTTCTAAAGAAGTTGATCAGGCATAATTTTTTGCAAGCCGAATTATCTGAACGGCTTTCAATTATTACAGATGAGGAATTTGCCCACTTTGCCCGCTATGCATTGCCGGTAAACTTTCGCAACGAATTGGAGAACGAGACAAAGAAAAGCAAAAGTTTGTGGCAGGAAGAAGTGATCCCGCCCGATACCCTTTTTTATACACTTTTTATCCCAAGGTTTGGCAAGGACGATGATTTAAAAAGGGTGCTAACTCATCTGAACAAAAATGTTTACCTGCAAGTCGGCGGAAACGAAACCGTTGGACAGGGCTGGATGATTACCCGAGTTTTGGGGGTGGATTCCGATGAGTAATACACTGGATCAACAACGTGCGGCTTATTCATTAAAGGCAGTGGATGAAGTAAAAGAGAAAATCAAGAAAAGCAAGAAAGATTCAGATTTAGAGTGGGAAAACAAAGGTGATGATTATGCCGGTTATGTGGTGAATCTGGCAGGGGCTATTCGCGTCAACGGATTGGGACAAGCCCTGGCTCAGTTATTGGCTGCGGCGAAAGGTCAGGAAGAAGATCCGCATTTATGGCTTTATCGACATATTAGTACATGGATTTGTAAAGAACATCAAAAATCTCGTTTTAAGAAGCAAAACCAAACCGATTTGTTGCGAGCGCTGGTTAATGAGGAAACAACGCGTAAAGATTATCAGTGGGCTGTAGTGGAAACGATGGCCTTTTTGGAATGGCACCGAAAGATTGCTGTCGCTGAATTGAAAAAGACGGATCCAGGCAGTGAGGGGAAAAAAAATGGCCAAGAATAATCGTCAGTCTAAAAATGAAGAAAAGGAGAATAATACATTTTTACCATTATATCCCGCATGTACAGTTCCGAAAAACTTGCAAAAGTCACGGCAAATAAATACCGGACTTTTCTACGAAAAATTTTGTGATCAGTGGATAGAGATGTGTGATGAGGAAGAGTGTGAGAAGAGCCAAAATATAACTACTGGTTTCACACTTGGTGAAAACAAGCAGAAATGGATAATAAAATTCAATAATTGGGTTGGAAATAGACAAATAATTGAGCATGCCGTATATAGAATGAGGCGCCTGGTCAGGCAAAGAAAAGGCAAAGTGATTACTATGAAAACCGCCTCCCGCTTTATTCCGGGAATGGGGCGTCCCCATCCGGTGGAAAACGGGATCAACTGGCATCCTACATTGGGAGTGCCATATTTGCCGGGTTCGTCGGTAAAAGGGATGGTACGGGCTTGGGCGGAATCTTATAATAACGTAGATGAAAAAACAATTACTCGCATTTTTGGTCCGAAAAAATTGGAGAAAAGTGCCGGCAGCGTGATTTTTTTTGATGCACTGCCAACCCAACATGTTTGTTTGGCGATGGATATCATGACACCGCATCATTCAAATTATTATCAGGGGAAAAACAAAAATCCGCACGAATGGGAAGCGCCCAACCCCATTCCTTTTTTGGCGGTGGAGGAGGGGCAGACGTTTTTGTTTGCGATTGCTCCCCGGCGATCACAGGATCAGGAAGATCTGGATCAAGTGGAGCATTGGCTGAAAGAAGCACTGGAAACGATAGGTGCAGGTGCCAAAACGGCCGTTGGTTATGGAAGATTTAAAATGGCATAAGGAAAACAGGGTCGCTGGTGCTGAAAAATGCCTGAATCGGCGACCCTGTTTTATGAATTTCAAAAGTGTATTGAACCATTGTTATCTGTTGTTAGATAATAAACTTATTATCCGGATCTGAGAAAACTTATAGAGGAAGACGAATTTCAGGGCTTTGTTCTGTCTTGGTCTTGCAAAAAAGGTTTAATGGTGCCCAGCCATCCGGGGACTCTTCACTTGCTTGTGCTCAAGCCGCTTTGCCTGTTTTGAAGTAAATGCTTGTAGCGGCACTCACATCACATGCTTCTAAAAATTGCTTTTTCACACTGTCGACAAGCTGAGATAATATAGCCAACAGTACAGTTGTGTTTTTGGAAAGAAACAGAAAGTTGTGCCCTGGTTTCCAACTTCAGGAATCATTGCACCTGTATGCAGCAGGGCTGCGGGATGCCAGGATATAGAAAGGGGATAAAAAAATGGATCAATGGCAATATTTCCTGAATTTTATCTATTATCTGGGTGTAGCAATTCCGCTTTTGCTTTTTGGGTATCTGATTTTCCTGTGGACGACGCCTTATCGGGAGATTCAGTTAATCCGGGAAGGATCGGAAACTTCGGATCCGGTTAAGGCGCGGGCGGCCAAAGCAGCGGCCTATGATCTGGGCGGGAAAATTCTGGGGCTGGTGATAGTTGTGGCCTCGGCAATTTTTCATTCGGTGGATTTGTGGGATCTGGCGATTTGGGGATTGGTGGGAATTGTCTTTCAAGTAGCGATCTTTTTCCTGTTCCATTTGCTGGCTCCGTTTAGTGTGATCAGGGAGATTCCCAAGGGCAATGTAGCGGTGGCCATCTTTTCTTCCCGTTTGAATGTTGCTGTCGGGATTTTGATTGCGGCGCTGATCAGCTATTAACCCATTACATAGGTATGGAGTTTTGAGCCATTTTCGTTCACCTTAACCAAAAGGGGAGGGGATGGCTCTTTTTATTGTAAAATTTTTTGCTTGCCCGGGAACCTTGTTTCCCGCATATGAATAATTTGGTGGAAAATTGGTGGAAGTGACCAGGAAATATTCTCATTGCTCGAAACAGCAAATTCTGTTAATATCAAATCAAAGCATACTAATTTGATTGGATTTAACGGTTTTTTTACCGAGGAGGCATAGAAATGTCTGAAGAAGTGTTTTTTAATGAATTATTTGATCAATGGGCTGAGGATTATGATAAAGCTGTTGCCGGCGGCAATGAGGAATACCGGGAAGTATTTGAAGGGTATCCCCGTATTTTGCAAGCGGTGGTCAATTCACTTGCGCTTCCCCAAGAAAGTGTGGTCATGGAGTTTGGCGTGGGAACGGGTAATTTGACAAGATTGCTGCTAAAGTCAGGTTACCAGGTGATCGGTATTGAACCTTCCGCAGCCATGCGGAAAAAAGCCAAAGCCAAATTGCCGGATCTGAAACTGTATGATGGTCACTTTATGCATGTACCGGCCGGTCTTCCATCGGTTGATGCCTTGGTAAGTACGTTTGCATTTCACCATCTGACAGATGAGATGAAAGACCGTGCCCTTCAGGATCTGGCCAGGCGTCTTAATCCTGGCGGGAAAATCGTCTTTGCCGATACGGTATTTCGGGATGAGCAAGCCAAACTGGAGATGCAACGGGAAGCAGAGGAGCGGGGTTATCATGAACTTGCTTCCGATTTGAAGCGGGAGTTTTACACTACAGTGGGGCGGTTGGAACAGGCATTTCAGCAGGCGGGGTTTACGGTTCAATTTAAACAGCTGAACCGCTTTGTATGGCTGATGGTGGCTGAACAGAATCAAAAGATTTGAATCCGGTGGAAGACTGCAACAAAATATATATGAAAAACTTTGTCCCATTTTCCTGATGCACCTGCTTTTGCAACCAGGCGGCTTATACTGAAAATGTTTTGCCTGTTGTTTGGTTTTGCGGCCAGATTAGATAACTACTATATACCGGAAACTTGAAATTTTGTTTAAAGCTGTAAGATTGTCCGAATCTTACGGCTTTTTGTATGAGAATGTAAAATTTTTTTCGGGGTGAAAGCAAAATAACAACTATATAGGAATGGACCAACTTATAGGAGTTCGTATTTTGTAAAACATCAAATTATTCTTGACAAGCAAAATAGCTTTCTATTAGTATTATGTTAACCAAACGATATTTATAAAAACGTAATATATCATTGATTGGGGTGGATGGCGATGTCCAAACAAAATGCAGTGCCGCATTGCCCGTTTTGTGAATCAGTTGATGTAGAGCTTTATTCCATTTTTGGAACGGCGCAGCTGGTTCGCCAGTATTACTGCAACAGCTGTCGCAGTGTGTTTGAATTTATCCGGTGGCAGGAAAAATTGGTTGAGCAGGAAAAAGCGTATAGCCGATAACAGGTGATCATTAAAAAGGGGTTTCAGCAGACGGGGTTTTAAAAAAAACTGGTTTTTGAGACGAAGTGGATGTCAATGTTGCGGGAAAGCCAGGCGCAATGATGTTTTTACAGTCTCGGAAAGGAAGGCGGCATACCGTTTGGATTTCCTTCAAGGGTATACCAGCTGCGTTTCAGAAAATCCGTCTTCCGGTACGGTTTCTCCAAAGTCCAGGTATTGGTTTGGTAAAACCAATACTTTTTTTTTGATCTCCTCCAATGAACCCTGTACAATTTAAAGCACAATAAAGACAAACAAATCTGTAACAAGCCGGGTGGATAAAGTGAAACCAAGATCTTTGATGTTTACGCTTTATGGAGAATATATTCAGAATTACGGCGGAGAAATCTGGATTGGCAGTCTGATCCGGATGATGTCCCATTTCGGTATCTCCGAATCCTCAATCAGGGGGGCTGTCCTGCGCATGGTGCAGCAGGATCTGCTTACTGCAAGAAAAATCGGAAACCGGAGTTATTATCAGCTGACCAGTCAGGGGAAAAGAAGGATCAAAGATGGGGTGACGAGGGTTTATTCCCTGTTCAACAAAAAGTGGGATGGGTATTGGCGGATTTTTACCTATTCGATACCGGAGACGAAACGGGAGTTGCGAAACCAGATCCGCAAGGAACTGGCGTGGACCGGATTTGGCCTGATTTCGCACAGTACCTGGGCCAGCCCCAATCCGGTAGAAAAACAGGTTATGGAAATGGTGAAAAATTATCAATTGGAAGATTATACGATTCTGTTCAGGGCCAATTCCATTGTTTCCCATGATGATATGGCTATTATTCACAAAGGATGGGATTTGCAGGAGATATCCCGTAAATATGATGAATTTATCCGGCGGTACGAGAAGAAATTTGAAGAATTGAAGGAACGGGCGTGGAACCAATCCTTGACCGATGAAGAAGCTTTTGTGGAAAGGACGACTCTGGTTCATGAATACCGAAAGTTTCTTTTTCTGGATCCCGGTTTTCCGGTGGATCTCCTTCCGGAGAACTGGAGCGGGTTTAAAGCGAGAAAATTGTTTTTTCATGTTCACCAGTTATTGTCTGTGCCGGCAATCCGGTGTTTTGAAACCATATTTGAACCGGCGCCTGATTGCCAGTATGTTCCTGAACGGGATAAAGCAATCAATCCATTTATTGGCATGGTTTGAGTCAACCTTTTTGGTAAAGGAGTTTTCCTGTCTTGCCGGCTGGAAACTCCTTTTTCTGTTTTCGGAAATTGGCTTGCCCAAGATTCTTCCAGAACCGGCCATAGCAATAAAAATACATAATTTTATTATTATTTATAATTTACTATTTTTTATTGACAGTTTATTTTTGTTTATTTAATATTATGTTAGAAGAACGATAATCAAAAAAACATAATAAAGAGGTGGGCAAATTTGGATCAGGCAAGCTTGTTGAAAGAAAAAATCAGGCAAGGCTTTATTTTGGAAAAAGTTGAGGATATGAATGACGAATATCTGGAATTTCTCAAACAGACGCTGATCATTGTCGGGGATACGGAACTCTTGAGTGCTCCGCCATTATTATCGGTTTACGATCAGGCTCCAACATTGAACAACAAGATTACAGCGTTGGCGGTGATTCAGGATGAAATCGGCCATGCCCATATTGCTTACCGGTTGTTGAAGGATCTTGGTGTTGATACGGATGAGCTGTTGTATAACCGGAAGCCGCATGAATGGAAGAATCCGTATGCGTTTGACTTTGAATTAAGCAACTGGATTGAGTTCGGTGTATTTAACGCTTTGTTTGACCGTGCCGGATACACCTTGCTGGGAGACGTTTTCCAACACACGTCATATGGGCCCTGGAAACGGGCATTGGTCAAAGTGGACAAGGAAGAGTTGTTTCATCTGAGAAATGGCGAGAGCATTATGAGATGGGCGATGGCAAAGCCTGAGTTGCGGGATGATGTCCAGCGTGCTGTCGACTGGATGTTCCTGATGGCCCTGGAGTTCTTTGGGGTGGCAGATAATCTGAAAAGCCGAAACCAGCAGCTTGAGTACAGGCTGAAAGGAAAAACAAATGACGAACTTCGGCAGGTATGGCTCTCAACAGCTGTGCCATTCTGTGAAGAAGTCGGAGTGAAAATACCGGCTCATTATGACGAAAGCACCGGAAAATATGTTCTTGATGTTCCTTTCCCTTGCAAGTTTGATGTCGAAAACAAAAGATGGCGGTTTGACCAGCCGGATACCTGGGAGAATGTGGTCAAGCGCTTTAAAAAACGCGGGCCGCAAAACAGACAGTTTGTTGAGAGGATTCAAAGAGGTGCCCATGAACTGGAAGCATTGCGCAGGGAGGTAAGTTGATGAAAAAACAAATTGAACCGCATCTGCAAAAATACTGGGATGCGTTAAAAGAGGTATTGGATCCTGAGTTTCCGATCAGTGTCGTTGATTTGGGGTTGATCTATGATATCCGGGAAAATCAGGGAACCATTGATGTAACGATGACTTATACCGCTGTATCCTGTGCCTGTACAGAATGGATGGAAGCGGATATTGAAAAACGGTTGCTTGAGGAACCCGGGGTGAAAAAGGTAAACATCCATGTTGTCTGGGATCCGCCATGGACGGTTAAGATGATGACCAAAGAGGGAATCGAAAAAATGAAATACTGGGGGGTCAGCATCAGGTGAATGCGCAAAAGTTTGAATACGAGATTTTTGCCCGTATTAATCGTGGCGACGATTTGATTCACATTGGGACCGTGGAAGCTGAAACCGATAACCTGGCCAGGGTGTATGCCGCTTTTATTTACAACGAAGAAGACTGGACAGACATGTGTGTCATTCGGAAAGACCACTTTGTTTGGGTAAAAAGGCCTCAAGGCTTATTTGAAAAGGCAGGTGCTTGATTGATGACACAAAGTGCAGGGTTGAAATCATTTATTGAGTTGCTTGAGACGATTGGCGACAACAAGTATGTATTTGGGGACAAGCTTGTGGAAGTGGGAGTGAGCGGTCCAAACCTGGAAGCAACACTGGCTGCCATCGCCATGGCCCAAGGAGAACTGGGACATTCTCGACTGCTTTACAACTGGGTGTTTGATCTGAAAGGTTACAAGGGAAAGAAACCGGATGTGAGAGGGCAGACAGGAAAAGCATTTAAAGGCGTTGAGAACATTCACAACTGGATTACCCTGATTGCTGCCCTGTATACAGTAAATACGGCAATTGATCTGGTATTGAAATCCATTCTGCAGGCGAACCGGGACAAGGTTGTTTCCCGCGTTAACAAACTGATGAGAGAACAAAAAGAGCATATTCTTTATTCCCGGGGTTGGGCACAGCAACTGCTGGAAGACAAAGGAGCGATTCCGCGCAAATTCAGGGAAGGCTTACGCGAAATCACTCCGGAGGTTGGGGACTGGCTCAGAAAAGTAGAACAAAAATCGGAACTCTTCGTTGAAGGCTTTTTGGCCAGGGATTCAAAACTGTACGACAGATTTCTGGAAGAACTGAAAGGTGTCCCGGTACAGATTTCTTGAGAGAGAAAAATACCTGCCGGTCAAAAAAAGAGTGTCTTGAAAGGGAATGGCTGGACATCACAATTATATAACAAAATATCAAAATATTCAATTTTTTCTGATCAATCTGCTTACAAGGAGGAATTTCAGATGTCAGTAACAACCGTGAAAGAAAATCTGACAATTGTCAAAAGGGATGGAATCGCTGAAATCCATCTTCACATCAGCAAAACCAACTCCTACACGCTTGATTTTTACAAAGAACTGAATGCGGCCATCGACGAGATCCGCTTTGATCCGGAGATTAAAGTGGTGGTGCTTATGAGCGATGTGCCAAAGTTCTTTTCTACCGGAGCGGACATCAACTTCCTCAAAGAAGCTGAGCCCCGTTTTAAAACCCAGTTCTGCCTGTACTGCAATGAAACTCTGGACAAAATTGCCCGTTCCCCTCAAATCTATATTGCCTGTCTGGAAGGACATACGGTAGGCGGAGGATTGGAAATGGCGCTTGGCTGTGATCTGCGTTTCATGGGAGATAAAGCAGGAAAAATCGGGCTTCCGGAAGTAACGCTGGGAGTGCTGGCAGGTACTGGCGGTACACAGCGGCTCTCCCGCCTGGTAGGATACTCCCGTGCCCTGGATTTGAATATTACAGGTCAGCTCCTGACTCCTCAGGAAGCATTGGATATCGGCCTGGTCAACAAAGTGTTTCCGCAGGCAGAAACCAGAGAGCGGACACTTGAATATGCGCAAAAAATTGTTGAGAGCGCGACCTATGCCGTATCCAACATCAAGCTGTCGATTATGAACGGAAAAGAAATGCCGCTTAATGTTGCGATCCGTTATGAAGGTGAACTGCAAAACCTGTTGTTCCGCTCAGAAGACGCCAAAGAAGGATTAAGTGCGTTTCTTGAAAAAAGAAAAGCCGGTTGGAAAGGGTTGTAGACATCCGGACAACTTGCAGAATGAAATAATGAACTTGTTCAATAAATGGGGTTCCAATTCCGCGGACCCCAGTATTCCCCATTTTTTTGCCAGCCTGAAAATCGCAAGGGGTGATGAGATGGATTTACGCGGAATCGGTACACCTTATAATGCCTCCACCCGGTTTATCGATGACAATGTAAAAAACGGAATGGGAGACAGGGTTGCCATCTACTTTCGGGATCAACAAATTACTTACAGGCAACTTCAGGAAAGAGTAAACCAGGTGGGCAACATGCTGAGAGAACTCGATCTGAAAATGGAAAATCGGGTTCTTCTCATTTGCCATGATACACCGGAGTTTGTTTACTCGTTTTTTGGTGCCGTCAAGCTGGGAGCGGTTCCCATTCCGGTCAATACCATGATGAAGCCGTCTGATTATGAATATTATCTGAACAACAGCCGTGCCCGGGTTTTGATTATTCACCGGAGTCTGTGGGAAAATATCCGGCACATGAAGATGCGGTTTATCTACCTGGACCATGTAATTGTGATTTCTGAAAACGGACAAGGAGAAGCCGGTAATATCCTTGATTTTCACACTTTGATGGAAAAGGCAGGCACAAGCATGGATGCCTGCCATACACAATCTGATGATGCAGCATTTTGGCTGTTCAGTTCGGGAAGCACGAGTGAACCCAAAGGGGTAATCCATCTGCAGCACGATATGGAGTATACGTTTGAAAATTACGCAAGGAATATTTTGAAAATATCGAAAAATGACATTTGCTTTTCAGCTTCCAAACTGTTTTTTGCCTATGGATTGGGAGGCGGAATGTATTTCCCGTTGGGGGCAGGAGCAGCAACTGTTTTGCTTCCGGATCGCCCCTTGCCCGAGACAATACTGCAAGTAATTGAAAAGTACAAGCCGACCATTTTTTTTGGGGTTCCTACCTTGTATGGACAATTGATTCAATTTACAGAAAAAAACGGCAAGCTGTATGACCTATCTTCGCTCCGAATCTGTGTGTCCGCGGGAGAAGCGCTTCCGGCAGCGTTTCTTCACAAATGGAAAAAACTGTATAACCTGGATATACTGGATGGGATCGGATCGACAGAAGCCCTTCATATTTATCTGTCCAACCGGATGGATGATATCAAAGGGGGCAGTTCCGGAAAGGTTGTCTCCGGATATGAAGCAAAAATCGTCAATGAGTTGGGAGAGCCCCTTCCGCCAAACGAAGTGGGAGATTTGCTGATTCGTGGAGACAGCATTGCTCAGGGCTACTGGAACCTGCATGAACAGACCAAACAGAAGTTTTTGGGAGAGTGGCTGCATACCGGGGACAAATATTATGTGGATGAGGAAGGGTACTACTGGTATTGCGGTCGATCAGACGATATGATTAAAGTAGGCGGAATCTGGGTTTCTCCCATTGAGATTGAAAATTGTTTGCTGCAGCATGATGCGGTGCTGGAAGCTGCTGTGGTGGGAGTGACCGATGAAAATGAACTATCCTTGCCCGAAGCTTACATTGTTCTCAAAAAAGGTTTTCGGCCATCGGAAAAACTGGCTTGTGAACTGAAAAAGTTTGTCAAGGAGAAGCTGGCGCGGTACAAATATCCCCGCAGCATCAAATTTATTGAAGAACTCCCCAAAACAGCAACCGGCAAGATTCAGCGGTTTAAGCTCAAGCCTGAACATGGTGTGAAAAACAAATGAATAAAACTGGTGGTGAATTTCTGGAATGATCCGTTCAAAACAAATGAGTCTGAAAGAAGCAATTTCGGAATATGTGAGAGACGGAGAATCCATTGTGCTTGGGGCATGTCTGGAAGCTATGATTCCATTTGCGGCAGCCTATGAAATCGTTCGTCAGAATATAAAGAATTTAACATTGATTGCACCAATTTCTGATATTTTATTTGACATGATGATCGGGGCGGGAATGGTGGATAAAGTGATTACCGCCTGGTCAGGCAATGTGAGTGCCGGTCTTGGCTACAATTACCGCCGGGCGATGGAAAAAGGAATCCCCCGTAAAATAGCTGTTGAAGATCACAGCAATTTTACAATCGGACTGGCGCTTTTGGCTGGAGCCATGGGTGTGCCTTTTTTGCCGACAAAATCCCTGTTGGGGTCTGACTTGTTGAAAAGCAATCCTCAGTTTCGGGTGGGCACTTCCCCGATTGGCGATGACATACTGGTGTATGTGCCGGCATTGGAGCCGGATGTAGCCATATTGGGTGTACAGCGAGCAGATGAATTTGGCAATGCCCATCTGTGGGGGAATATGGGAGTGGCACAGGAGGCTGCCATGGCCAGCAAGAAAGTGATTTTGCTGGCAGAAGAAATGGTACCCGGAGAGATAATCACAAGCGACCCTAACCGCCTGCTAGTACCCGGCTTCAAGGTTACGGCAGTTGTGCACTGCCCCGCTTTTTGCCATCCGTCTCCAATGCCGGGTTATTACAAACGGGATCATGCATTTTTCCATGAGTATCACAGGGAAACGAAAAAAATGGAAAGTTTCCGGAAATGGCTCAACAAATGGGTTCTTTCCTTTTCCTCCCATGAAGAATATAGCCAGCACCTCGGGAGTCGGTTGGAAGAATTGAAGATCAGGCGGAAAGCGTTGGCTGCTGAAGTCAACTATGCATATGAATAAGAAATGGAGTGGGTGAAATGGATTATACGGCAGAGGAACTGATGGTTATTGCAGCATCCAGGGAGATCAGGGACGGGGATGTCGTTTTTGTTGGAATGCGGCTTCCCATGTTGGCTTTTGCTGTGGCCAAAAAGATTCATGCCCCGAACGCCATTGGCTTTTTTGAATGCGGCATAGTACGGGATAATCCTGCCGGTGAACTTTTGTACACGATGGGTGATCCTCCCAATGTGACTGGCGCCCAGTGGTGCACTTCAACCAACAATTTGATGTTCATGATGCACAAGGGGCTGGTCGATGTCGGTTTTATCGGCGGTGCCGAAATAGATAAATACGGAAACATCAATACTTCCTGTCTTGGACCGGTTGATGCTCCAACTGTGAAATTGCCCGGCAGTGGAGGAGCTGCCGATATCGCGTCTCTGTCCAGGCGGTTGCTGGTTATTATGAGCCATGAAAAGAGAAGATTGCGTGAAAAAGTAGACTATATAACGTCACCGGGGTACGGGGATGGAAACGGCTGGCGGGAAAAGGCCGGATTGCCGCGGGGCGGCTTGTCTGCCTTGATTACCAATCTTGGGGTGCTAAAGCCGGATCCGGAAACAAGGGAATTGATATTGGAAACGGTGCATCCCGATGTAACGGTGGAAGAAGTCCGGGAGAATACGGACTGGGAGTTGAAACTTTCCGAAATGCTGGCTGAAACCCCTCCGCCTTCCGAACAGGAACTGCAAGTACTGCACCAGATTGATCCGCAAGGGTTTTGGACAGGACGGCAGAGGAGGAAGGCGAAATGAGGCAGAACCAGTTCCAAATCCGTGTCAACTGGGGAGATACAGACAAAGCGGGAATCGTCTATTATCCAAATTATTTCAAGTGGTTTGATATTGCCGGGCACCAGTTTTTCAGAAGCATCGGCCTGTCTCCGGCAAAACTGGCCGATGAACAGCAGATTATTCTTCCGCTGCTGGATGCCAGATGTACGTTTGAAAAGCCTTTGTATTACGATGATATCATTACCATAAAAACAAGGGTTGAAGAAATTCATCGCAAAACCATCAAACTGAGCCATGAAGTATTCCGGGATGAGGAAAGAACCGGCTGCGGATACGAACTGCGCGGATGGGTCAAAGAAATGGAAGGAAAAATCTCTGCCGTGCCGATTCCGGATGAGGTGAAAGATTTGCTCTTGAAAGAAGGTGAAAAAGAAAACCTGCCCGTCAATCCATGGCTGAGTGCATAAAACGAAAGATCCAGGGTGAAAAAACAGCCCTTCCTGACATGAGTTTACAGGCGTCCAGCGGGATGCCTTTTTGTTTATGACAAAAATTCAGATGAAAGAAAGGGCAGTTGCTTTGGAACCGGTTTTGCAGGCAACATGGGGAATATCTTCTTTTTCCCGGCATATATTTACTGGCGAAGGAGGAAAGGGGGGATCCCATGCAATTTTATTATGGAGAGAAAATGCCGCTTCGTATTCTGGACGAAGCGGAATTCTGGAAACAGCAGGAAGCGGAACATACAATTGTCATTCGGGAGTTGGTTAAAAATCTGGAACCTCAATATGCGGATGCACTGAATGAATGGGAAAGTGCTTTGACAAATACACACCAGCGCGTGGTTCGCTGGATTGAAACCGTTATCCGATCCCCGCACCGGATTTCTCTTCAGTTGCAGCACCGCATCATGGAACTGGTAAGATTTTGCCTGTACCAAAGTGAACAATTTATAGAGTTGTGCCGGATCATCCGTGATCAGAGTGAGGCGTTTAAAGGAAATATGACTGCTCAGGCAGTTATGAACCATATTATTCGTGAATCGGAATACTTTATTGGCATTGCCCAAACCATTTTGTATAAGAAATAAGATTTGAATACAGTGCCCTGTTTCGTTGGAAGCAGGGTTTTTTGTTTGGCAATACAGATAAGTCTGTTTTGCTGATTCAATTAAGAATTAACCATGCATAAATGACTTGACTTGTCAGGTGAACAATGATTGCTTCTGTCAAAGTTCCCTGATTTGTTATACCAATCAAATTCGGATTATTGGAGGAGATTGGCATACAAATTGCTTTCTAAAAAAATAGATTTTCCTTTTTTGACGATTGATTACATGGGATTTGTTCGCAACAAAACGAACAGCAAGGGAATCGGAATCTTGTGCGTGGTGCAATGTTGAAAGCGGGAAGATGCTATTCGCAATTTGGCTCTTTTAAAATCAGGAGCAGCGGAAACTGGTAAGGAGGATCAGGCATGCAACTCAAAGGAAAAGTGGCAGTCGTCACGGGTGCGGGAAGCGGCATTGGAGAAGCGATCGCAAGAAGATTGGCCCGGGAAGGGGCAAATCTGGTTCTGGCAGGGCGCACACGTTCCAAGCTGGTAAAAGTGGCAGGAGATATTGGTAAAGCTTCGGCTACAGTTTATACCGCAGATGTGACCGATGAAAACCAGGTTAAGTTACTGTCTGGATTTGTTCGTGAGCGTTTTGGCCGGATTGATATTCTTGTAAATAATGCAGGGAGTTCAAAGCATAGCAGACTATCAGACATTACGGCAAAAGAATGGGAGGAAGTGCAAGCGGCCAATTTGCGCAGCGTTTTTCTGGTAACGAAGGAATTGTCAGAACTGATGCAGGGGGGTGACGGACGATCCATTGTCAATATTGCGTCCATTTCGGGGATCCGGCCCGGTACGCGAATTGCTCATTATTCCGCTGCCAAAGCGGGAGTGATCAATCTTACCCGTGCTTTTGCCCATGAACTGGCGCGATACGGAATTCGGGTGAATTGCGTCAGCCCCGGATTTATTGAAACACCGCTGACAGAAGCCGGTTTGAAAAACGAGAGATTTGCGAACAGTATCATGCGCCATACGGCGCTGAAACGGGTGGGCAGGCCTGCGGAGGTAGCAGGTGCAGTCGCTTTTCTTGTTTCAGAAGATGCATCTTATGTTACTGGGGCAAACATTGTTGTTGACGGTGGCTGGCTGATTCAATAGGGAAGAAGTTACCCAATTTACTGTTTTCGGGGAGGCATTCATAAAGATGATTGATTTTGAGTTGACACGGGAGCAACGTGAAATTCAACGGCTGGCTCATGAATTTGCGGAAAAGGAAATCCGTCCCAAAGCCGCTTATTACGATGAGACTGAGGAATTTCCCTGGGAGATTGTAAAAAAAGCGCACAAG
Source organism: Thermoactinomyces sp. (assembly GCA_049587175.1). Lineage (GTDB taxonomy): Bacteria > Bacillota > Bacilli > Thermoactinomycetales > Thermoactinomycetaceae > Thermoactinomyces. The sequence goes on along the minus strand of JBAVDL010000078.1, from coordinate 13,041 downwards.
ATCGGACTTACGACTTTTTCCTATCCTGAGGAATACGGAGGGGGCGGAATTGATGATCCGGTCACCAGTCTTTTGGTGTCTGAGGAACTGGCATGGGGATGTGCCGGGATTGCTGTTGCTATCAGCGGTTCCCATCTTCCTGCTGCTGCGATTATGGCGATGGGAACAACCCGGCAAAAGAAAAAATGGCTGCCGATTCTTTGTGATCCGGACAATTGCAAGATCGGGGCTATGGGGCTTACAGAACCGGGAGCGGGGTCGGATGTTTCTTCCATCCAAACGACTGCGCGCCGGGAAGGCGATCATTATGTATTGAATGGAACAAAACAGTTTATCACCAACGGTGGCATTGCGGACATTCACGTTGTGTTTGCCAGTCTTGACCGGAGCAAGGGCTGGGGAGGTGTCGCTGCGTTTATCATCGATGACAGGAATACCCCCGGTTTTTCGATGGGGCGCAAGGAAAGGAAAATGGGCGTCAGGGCTTCCCACACCGCTCAGATTATCATGGAAGATGTTCGTATTCCGGTTGAAAACCGGCTGGGTGGGGAACCGGGCGATCGGGAGTATGTACCGGGTTATATCGGAGCCTTGAAAATGCTCGAACATACCCGTCCCGGCGTGGCTTCCTCCGCTATTGGCATCGCCCGGGCTGCTTACGAATATGCGTTGAGTTATGCCAAAGAGCGGATTCAGTTTGGAAAACCTATTGTTGAACATCAGGCGGTAGCTTTTAAGCTGGCTGATATGGCTACCCGGATTGATGCGGCCAGGCTGTTGACCTGGCGGGCTGGCTGGATGCGCCACAAAGGGATTCGTTTTCAGCGCGGGGAAGGCAGCATGGCCAAATTGTTTGCGGGAGACGTAGCGATGGCAACAACGATTGAAGCTATTCAAATCCTTGGCGGATACGGATATGTCAAGGAATATCCGGTTGAAAAATGGGCACGTGATGCCAAGATCTATCAAATCTGGGAAGGAACGGCTGAGATCCAGCGAATGGTGATTTCACGCGCAATTGCCAAATACGGACAATAATCCGGAAAGGAAGATGAACTTGGGGTTGGATAAGTTTCAGGCATTTGTGGGAATGGAGTCCACTCCTGTAAAAAATGAAGTGGAAAAGGGAGCGATTCGAAAATTTGCCGATGCAATCGGTGATCCAAACCCGCTTTATCGTGATGAGGAATATGCAAAAAATACGCGTTATGGCAAAATTATCGCTCCGCCAACATTCAGTCGGACGTTTGACTATGGACAAATCCCCGGCTTTTCCGTCAAACGTGACGGCCTGATTCACGGAGAGCAGCATTTTGAGTATTTTCGTCCCATTTATGCCGGAGAGGTATTATATTGCTCTACCAGACTGGTTGACGTTTATGAGAAGAAGGGGAAGCTGGGGCAAATGGTTTTTCTGGTATATGAGCAGAAAGGAACCGATGAAGACGGGAATACGGTATTCATTGCCCGGTCCAATGTGATTTATCGCGCACATGAGGGAGGTTTGCGATCGTGAGGCCATTTCAGCCAGGTGATCCGATTGGGCCGCTGGTGAAACCGCCTGTTACCAAAACACAGTTGGTGATGTATTCAGGCGCTTCCGGTGATTTCAACCCGATCCATACAGTTGACGAGTATGCAAAAAAAGTCGGTTTGGGCGGAGTGATTGCCCACGGCATGCTGACTATGGCATTTGTCGGCCAGATGTTGACCGATACGATTGGGGTCAAGGGAGATCTGTGTACTTTTGGAATTCGCTTTACGGGAATGGTTCGTCCCGGTGATGTTATCACTTGCGAAGGCAAGGTGACTGAAGCCCGGGTTGAGGGGAAAAAGCAGGCGGTATCCTGTGAAGTGTGGGCTTCCACGCAAAATGGGGACAAAGTGGCAATCGGGCAGGCCAAATACCTGATTTCCCTCAAGTGAGCGGATTTTTTTACCAGAACTGATTGACAAAGGAGTGGATCAATCATGAGATTGAAAGATCAGGTAGCTATTGTGACAGGTTCCGGAAGAGGAATTGGTGCTGCGACAGCAAGTCGTCTTGCTGAAGAAGGGGCAAGGATTACAGTGACCGACATTAATGAGGAAGCATGTGAGCAAACGGCAGCCGCAATTTGTGAAGCAGGAGGAGAAGCAATTGCTGTACGCTGTGATATTACCAATCGGCAACAGGTCGAAGAGATGGTACAAAAAACGGTGGATACGTTTGGACAGGTACACATTCTGGTGAACAATGCAGGTGTGATTCGTGACAATCTGGTTCATAAAATGACGGATGACGATTGGGATACCGTCATGAATGTACATTTGAAAGGGACATTTTATGCTTCCCGGGCAGCTCAACGCTTTATGGTGCCGCAGCGGTACGGGAAAATCGTCAACTTCAGTTCCATTTCGGCACTCGGCAACCGGGGGCAGTTAAATTATGCAACGGCAAAGGCCGGAATTCAGGGGTTTACGAGGACACTGGCCATTGAACTGGGCAAGTTTAACATCAATGTAAATGCGGTGGCCCCTGGTTTCATCGAGACGGATATGACCAGGGCAACCGCGGAAAGGATCGGCATATCGTTTGAGGAGCTGAAAAAAGAGGCTGCAGAACGTTCGCTTCTGGGACGTACCGGGAAACCTCGTGATATTGCCAATGCAGTCTTGTTCCTCGTTTCTGAGGAATCCAGTTTTATAACCGGGCAAGTCCTGTATGTGCGGGGAGGGATTTAATGAGGAATGATTTTTTTCAGGAAGTGGCGGAATCCGGAACCGAGCTGGAGAAGCTCCTGCTCAAACAGGTCAGGCAGGCGATTTTAAACGTCAGGAATAATGTGTCCACCCATCTCCATGAAATGATCGGCTTTAAAGGTAAATGGACAGGGGAAAAAACATTTCACTTTGAAACGGAAATTACCCCGTTTCTGTTTAATCTGAATCAGGCGGTACATGGAGGCGTTCTTGCCTATATTGCCGATACAACAATGGGGTCCATGGTTTTTCAGTCATTGCCGCCCGGGAAAATATCTGTCACCTCCGAAATGAAGATCAACTATATACGTGCTGTTCATGAGGGGAAGTTGAACACAAAAGCGGAGTTGCTTCACCTGGGCAAGCGTTCTGCCGTTGCAGAGTGCAAACTGTTGTCCGGGAATGGAGAACTGATCGCTGTTTCCAGCGCTTCCTTTGCCATCCTGGACAGAAAATCCGTTCTCAAAAAGGGGAATGACCAATGAAAATGGTAACCGTGGTTGGCAGTGTCAGCCATGCAAAAGGGAAACCGATTCAACCCAGACTTCTGTCATTGCCGCAGATGCTTGATCAAACTGTCAGGCAACACGGAGACAGGACAGCTGTCCGATTTTATGAGACGGAAATTTCTTACCGGAAGTTACAGGATTTATCAAGATTGGTGGCGGGGGCCTTAAGGCGTCTTGGAGTCAAAAAGGGGGATCGTATCGGGCTGATGCTTCCCAACTGTCCCCAATATGTGGCCGCTTTTTATGGAATTCTGCGGTGTGGAGCGATTGTTGTCCAGGTTAACCCGATGTACACGGAACGGGAAATCGAATTTGTTTTACAGGATTCAGGTGCGGATGTATTAATTGTTTTCGGCGATTTGTATCCCCGTGTCAAAAAAACAAACCTTTTTTTCCATTTGAAAAAAGTGGTTGTCGTCAAACCGCACGAATCAGCTTCCCTGGAATTTGCTGAAGATTATGTTTCCTGGGACAAGTTTCTGGCGGGAGGTTCTTTCAGGGTAGATGATGAGCCGATTGATCCTGAACGGGATGTGGCTGTTTTCCAATATACCGGTGGAACCACAGGCAGGTCCAAGGGGGCGATGCTCACCCATTTCAATCTGGTAACCAATGTACTGCAATTGAACGATCACTCGCGTGGCAATTCGCTTACCGAAACGGACAGAATTTTGATTGCTATCCCCCTGTTTCATATATACGGCATGACGTGTGCGATGAACTTGGGGATTTTAAACGGCAGTACAATAATCTTGTTGCCCAGATTTGAACTGCCGGAAGTGTTGCAGACAATTAAAAAATATCGTCCTACCTTTTTCCCCGGTGTTCCAACGATGTATGTGGCGTTGAACTCCTGTCCAAAGGCGGAACAGTACGGGATTGATTCGATTCGCATCTGCAACAGTGGTTCGGCGCCGCTCCCGGTGGAACTGATCCAGTCGTTCGAGAAAAAAACCGGGGCCGGCATGTATGAAGGATATGGACTTTCAGAAGCTTCTCCGACTACGCACAACACGCCCCGCACCGGACAGAAAAAGCCGGGCAGTGTGGGTATTCCGCTTCCTGGTACAGAAGCCCGGATAGTTGATCTTGAGACGGGCACAAAAACATTGCCAATCGGTGAAGCTGGAGAGCTGGTTATTCGTGGGCCCCAGGTGATGAAAGGTTACTGGAACATGCCGGAAGAGACAAAGCAGGCTATACGGGACGGCTGGTTATTTACCGGGGATATCGCCCGTATGGATCAGGACGGTTATTTTTATATCGTTGATCGGAAAAAGGATCTGATCATTGCCGGCGGCTATAATATTTATCCGCGCGAAATTGAGGAAGTGCTATATACCCATCCGGCTGTAATGGAAGCGGCGGTGGTTGGGGTGAAGGATCCGTACCGGGGAGAGACGGTAAAAGCGTTTATTGTGCTGAAACCGGAGGCCCGGGTTACCGGAAAAGAGATTGAGCAGTTTTGCCGCAGGAATCTCGCGCCATTTAAAGTGCCAAAACAGATTGAGTTTCGTAAATTTTTGCCCAAGACGGCTGTAGGCAAAATTTTGCGCAGGGTGCTAGCCGAAGAAGAGAAAAAGAAAAACAAAAAATAAACGGAAATATTTATATAGATCAAATTATTCAGTCAGCACTTTGTCAGGAATTTTAGAGCAAAACCATGAGAGAATTTCAGAGATTTATCTGAAAACTACAGAATCTGGTTATCAAAGAATTAAGAACAGATTCTTCTTCTATAAGTGAGAAAGGAGTATCAGCCAGCCATGATTGCATTTTCCCGGGAATTGCACCAGATTGCAAAGACAGTAAGGAATTTTGCGGAGAAAGAAGTGGAGCCGTATGCCAATCAGATTGAAGAAGAGAATCGGGTTCCCGAACATCTGTTGAAACAGGCCAAACAATTGGGCCTGTTTGGAATGGGGATTCCGGAAGAATATGGAGGACTCGGTCTTGGTGTGACCGGTAAATGCCTGGTGCTGGAAAATCTGGGGCGAACTCACAATGGCTTTGTTTCGATTATCAGTGCCCACACCGGCATTGGCAGTACGGGAATTGTCCGCCTGGGAAGTGAATATCTGAAACGGAAATATTTGCCGGATCTGGCGGAAGGAAAATTGCTGGCCGCCTTTGCCCTGTCGGAGCCACAAGCCGGATCGGATGCAGCCAGTCTGAAAACCCGGGCCGAGAAAAAAGGAGATCGCTGGATTTTGAACGGAATGAAACATTTCATTACCAATGGCCCGGATGCCGATCTTTTTACCGTGATTGCTGTTACCGACCCCGCCAGAGGAGTCAGGGGCGGATTTACGGCATTTGCCGTTGAAAAAAGTTTTCCAGGCTTTCAAGTAGGAGCAGTTGACAGAAAAATGGGTTTAAGAGGTTCATACACCGCCCAACTTTATTTTGAAGATTGTGAGGTACCTGCAGAAAATGTGATCGGCGAAGTAGGGATGGGATATGTCTCAGCCCTCAAAATCCTGACAGAAGGGCGGTGTACCCTGGCCGCACGGGCGTATGGTTCTTGTCTGAAGCTGATTGAGCTTGCTGCTGATTATATGAAACAACGTGTACAGTTCGGAAAGCCAATCGCGGAAAATCAGGGATTGCGATGGATGCTGGCTGATATGGCCACAGAAACGGAAGTTGGACGGGCATTTAATTACCAGGTTGCTCAAAAGCTGGAAAATGGAGAAAAAGCGATTAAAGAAGCAGCCATGACAAAATACTATGCCAGTGAAACATTTAACAGGGTTGCTGACCGGGCACTGCAAATTTTTGGCGGTATCGGCTATATAAAGGGGTATGCAGTCGAACGTTTCTATCGGGATGCCAGAATTACCAGGATATATGAGGGAACCAGTGAAATCCAGAAAAATATCATTGCTGCCCGGCTGCTTGGAAAATAATAGTTCCCGAAAAAACATGGCCATGGAGTAACAGCCAATCATATAATTCATTTTCGTCTCAATGACAAACGGCAAATCGTCGTTTGTTTTTTGTTTATTGGCGAAAAAATAGAGGATTATTTGCTATCAACAGATAATTCATAAATATTCGATTATTTCGGAAAAGAGGTTTCAGGATGGGAAAAGCAGGCAGAAAAGAAACGATTAGAAATCTGGAAACGGGAATGGTTGTCTTTGCCAGGGATCATACTGTTTTATATGCCAGTAAAATGATTCGAAAGTGGTTTGAAGAACCGGCACAATTGTGGAAAATTGCCCGGCAGAAACAATATCTTTCCGGAACTGATGTTTTGCCGGCCAGTTGGATAATCAGGCAAAAAGGGATGGTTTTGCAGCTGAATCTCTACTCGTATTCAGACAGCGCCAATGAAACAAGAATCATTCTTCATGTGACTGACATAACTCCTCTGGAAAAAATGGAGGAGCAACTGGCTGAGGCCAAAGCAGTCAGAGATGAGCTGGATGCGACCATTCAAAATTCCTATGACGCCATTTATATTGTTGATGCCAATGGGATTACGCGAAAGACAAACGATGCGATTGAAAGGCTGACAGGTATTCCGAAAGAATATTATATCGGCAAGGATATGCGTTATCTTGAAAAAAGAGGATTTATCGATAAATCGGTATCGATGGAAGTGATCAAACAGAAAAAGCCGGTTACCCTGATTCAGGAAAATTGGCGTGGGAAAGTTATCATGATGACCGGTAGTCCCGTGTTTAATGACCAGGGAGAAGTGATTCGGGTTGTTACCAATCTTCGTGATATTACAGAATTGAACCGGCTGCGTGAAGAACTGTCGCAATTGCGCAAATTCCACGCGAAAGACGAACCGGTCGTGGTTGCCAGTCCGGCAATGAAACAGGTAATGGAAGTGGCCGGGCGTGTGGCGATGACCGATACGACTGTGTTGTTGCTTGGCGAGTCGGGGGTTGGAAAAGAAGTAGTTGCCCGTATGATCCACAAAAACAGCAAACAGTATGAGAAAGGTTCATTTATTAAAGTCAATTGCGGTGCGATTCCCCAGGAACTTCTGGAATCCGAACTTTTTGGCTATGAATCGGGCGCATTTACCGGAGCAAATAAAAACGGGAAACCCGGACTGTTTGAACTGGCCAATAACGGGACGCTTTTTCTTGACGAAATCGGAGAATTGCCTCTTCATCTGCAGGTAAAATTGCTACGTGTATTGCAGGATCAGGAATTCCACCGGGTTGGCGGTGTCAAAACCAAAAAAGTCAGCACAAGGATTATCGCAGCAACCAATCGGAACTTAAAAAAAATGGTGGCAGACGGGCAATTTCGAGAGGATTTGTATTATCGTCTGTATGTGGTACCGATTGAAATCCCGCCGCTCAGGAAACGGCCGGAGGAAATTTTGCCGCTGACCCGGTTTTTTTTGGATAAATATAACCGAAAATACCAGACGGAGAAAAAACTGACGCCTGAAGCCCTTAAAATTTTTCAGAACTATCCCTGGCCGGGAAATATTCGCGAACTGGCCAATTTTATTGAACGCTTGGTAGTCACCACCTCCTGTCATGAGATTCTCCCGGAACATCTGTCTCTTTCAACCGAGGGACATATTACGGTTGAAGAGAGTCTTTCCGTCTCCAGGAAACAAACGGAGAATACAAATGTTCTTTTGCATGGCAGAAGCGATTTTTGGGAGACGGAGGGGTTCCGGCAGGCGATTGAACAGGCGGAGTGCAGTATTCTGACCGCTGCTTTCAAAAAATACGGAAGTTCTTACGAAGTAGCCAGAGCCTTGAAAATCAGTCAATCAACAGCTATCCGAAAGGCTTACAAGTATGGAATCCGATGCAGGAAAAGGAAGAAATCCAACCGTTGAAATGAAGAACCGGCCAATCCCTCCCGGTAATTTTATCGGGAGTTTTTTGTGACACAGTGCCGTTATCTTAATTTGCTAGCAAAATGTAAGCGTTTGACATTCCCGGATATGCAAACTATAATTAATTAATGAAATCGATTACTATTAATCGATTACTATATAAAATCCAACTTGTAAGCAATTTGAAGGAGGGCTGTTATGTTAACAACCGATTGTATTCATCCCAAAATTCTGGAAGTCGTTGCTTCTTGCGGCCATGGAGACAAAATCCTGATTGCTGATGGAAATTACCCGTTGAATTCCTGCACCAATGAAAACACAACCAAAGTTTTTCTTGGACTGGCTCCAGATCTGCCAACGGTAACGGATGTATTGAAAGTATTGAATAACACAGCAAATTTTGAAAAAGCCGAGGTTATGGATCCACAAGGCGGGGAAGAACCCGAGATTTTCAAGGAATTTATTGATATACTGGATATTGGAGAATTGGACAAGCTGGGCCGCTACGAGTTTTATGAAGCAGCTCAGGCCAGAAACATAATACTGGGAATAAATACGGGTGAAACACGTACCTTTGCAAATATTTTGCTTACGGTTGGTGTCAGATAGCCTTTTCTCCTGTATTTTTGAGAAGGGTGATGTTGGTGAAGTCAAAGAATGTCACAATGAAAGATATCGCTGAATATACAGGCGTTTCTACTGCAACCGTTTCCAGGGTATTAAATGATAACTATCCGGTTAACATCGAAACCAAAAAAAAGGTACTTAAAGCAATGAAAGAATTGAACTATGAACCAAATCTGGTTGCCAGAAACTTACGATCCAGAAAATCAAATCTGGTTGCAATTATTGTGGCAGATATTAAAAATCCTTACTATACGAATATTGCCAAGCAAATTGATGATTATCTTTTTACAGAGGGGTACAACCTGATTATTTGCAATACGGATGAATCCCCCAAAAAAGAGAAAGAAATTATCCGAATGCTGCTGAGCAGAAACATTGATGCAATTGCCATTGCTCCAAGTGACAGTCAAAATACGGATTTGTCCGGGTTGATCGATCAGAATGTGCCGATTGTCCTGTTAGACAGGAAAATAAAAGATTTGCAATTGCCATTCGTAGGGACAGATAATTTTAAAGAAGCCTATTCCTTAACAAAATTCCTGATCGAAAAAGGGCACAGGAATATCGGGATTATTAACGGTTCCCTGAAAACAAGCACCGGAGAAGAACGTTTTCTGGGGTATAAAAAAGCAATGGAGGATCATGGCCTGTCAATTGATGAGAAGTGGATGTACAACGGCGGTTTTGAAGAAAAGAAAGCTTATGATGTGTTGAAACGGTTCCTGCAAACAGGCGATGAATTGCCGACGGCTTTGTTCAGTTGCAATAACCTGATGACCAGAGGGGCAATAAAAGCGTTGAAAGAAGGGAACGTAGATATTCCGGATGATCTTTCCCTCATTTCTTTTGGCGCATTGGCCAATCAGGATTTAATTTGTCCCCGGATTACCTGTATCGAACAGGATACAACCTACATTGGCAGAAAAGCAGCCGAATTGTTGCTTGGCAAGCTGAAAAACAAAAAACAGCCGCAAAAAACCAGTGTCATAATAGAAAGTATATTTCTGCCCGGGGATTCCGTAAAAGAAATTCTGTAAATCGATTACGTATCAGTAATCGATTTAAAAAAACAGCAAAATAGAAATCGATTACTAAAACCCGGTGGAGACCGTATTTGGTCATGTTTAATAACGCCTGTATAGAAATCGATTTCCATTGACTGGCAGAATAGAAATCGATTACATCACCCTGATAAAACAAACCGGCTGGAATGGTGTTTATGATTATTTCAAGAAAAAGGGAGTTTTAGCATGAGTATTAAAGAGATGATTGCCGAAGTCATGGAGTCAGAAATCAATTCGATTATTGGTGTGAAAGAGAATGTTGACGATGCCTATGTACAGGCTGTCGAAAAAATATTGAATTGCAAGGGGAAAGTTGTTTTTCTTGGAGTGGGGAAATCAGGACACATCGGGAAGAAATTGGCTGCAACCTTTGCAAGTACTGGGACACCGGCGTTTTTTGTTCATGCGACGGAGGCGGTTCATGGTGATCTCGGCATGATTGAAAAAGATGATATTGTAATAGCCATTTCCAACAGCGGGGAAACAAAAGAGCTTTTGAATACGCTTCCATCCATCGAAATAATCGGGGCTACGTTAATTTCCATGACCGGAAATAAAAATTCCACACTGGCGAAAAAGAGTGAAATTGCGATAGAAGTTCATATTGATCGGGAAGCGGATCAACATAACCTGGCTCCGACAAGCAGTTCAACGGCTGCATTGGTGGTCGGAGATGCTCTGGCTGTAACTGTTTCCAGAATAAAGGGATTTGAAAAGAAAGAATTCGGATTATACCATCCGGGCGGAAGCCTGGGCAAACAGTTGTTAGAGAATGGCTTTATTGAAAAATAACAGAGAAAAGGATGTCAATTCATGAAAAAGATTCTGGTTATAGGCAGCTTTATGACAGATTTGGTGGTTCAGACGGAAAAGGTACCGGTAGAAGGTGAAACGACGATTGGGAAAACCTTTAACCGGTTTACAGGAGGAAAAGGAGCAAACCAGGCTGTTGCTGCGGCCAGATTGGGCGGAAAGGTAACAATGGCCGGGAAACTTGGAGAGGATGACTTTGGGAAAGAGCATATCGAATCCCTCAGGGCAAACGGGATTGATTACCGTTCTGTCTTGTTTGACCCGCAGGCAAGCACCGGAATTGGCAATATTGTTATTGATTCAACTGGCAATAACCGCATTATCGTTGTTCCGGGTGCAAACCTGAAACTGACGGAACAGGAAATTGAAGGAATGGAAGATGTGATCAGAAGTTCCGATATTATTGTCCTGCAATTGGAAATTCCGGTACCGACGGTGAACAAGGCGATTGATCTTGCCAACAGGCACGGGAAAACAGTAATTCTCAATCCGGCTCCGGCACAACAAATAGATCCTGCTTCCGTAAATAAAGTAGACTATATTATTCCAAATGAAACTGAGGCCAGTGTGTTGACAAACATGGAAGTCCAAAGCCTGGAAGATGCCGAAAAAGCATCGGATATGCTGTTAAAGCAGGGTTATAAAAATGTCATTATCACGCTGGGAGACAAAGGGGTTGTCTATAGAAACCGTCATCGGTTTGAGCATTTCAAGCCTTACAAGGTAAAGGCGGTTGATACGACTGCTGCCGGAGATTCCTTTATAGGCAGTTTTGCATTTGGCTTGTCAAAAGGCTTGAGTATTGATCAGGCTATCAAACTGGCAGTGGCAGCATCTGCCTTGACGGTCACAAAACTGGGTGCGCAACCTTCATTGCCAACCATGGAAGAAGTCGAAGCGTTCAGGAAAGGATCACATGCAAAGGTGGGCTAATTATGATCAATAAAAAGCTTGTTCAATATCCGGACGGTTATTTGAACCGTGTTCCCATATTGCAGTTTGTACTGGTTACGCTGTTATTTCCGTTATGGGGTGCAGCGGCAAGTTTGAATGATATTTTGATCACACAGTTTAAAACTGTATTTACTTTAAGCGATTTTGCGACAGGTTTTGTGCAAAGTGCCTTTTACGGAGGATATTTCCTGCTTGCCATACCGGCGGCAACCGTAATCAGGAAAACCAGTTACCGTGTGGCAATTGTTATGGGGTTGATCTTTTACATTATTGGTTGCTTCCTGTTCTTCCCGGCATCCAATTCTGCAACGTATGGTTTCTTCCTGTTTGCCATCTTCGCCATTGCGGTTGGATTAAGCTTTCTGGAAACTTCAGCAAATACCTATACTACCATGCTTGGCCCAAAAGAAAGCGCTACCCAAAGGATTAATATCGCGCAAGTCTTTTATCCAATTGGCGCCATGACCGGTATTCTGCTGGGGAAATACTTTGTGTTTACCGAAGGAGCAAGTCTTGAATCCCAACTTGCCGGCATGAGTCCGGCTGAAGCAAAGCAATTTAGTCTGGAAATGCTCCAGCGTACGTTGGTGCCGTATAAATTCATTCTGATGATTTTGTTTGTTGTATTAGTCATGTTTCTCATTTTCAGGTTCCCGAATACAAAATCCGTGGAGACAAAGGCTGAAAAAAGCGGGGTTGGCCTGGCAGAGACCCTGAAATATCTGGCTAAAAACACCCCGTTTAAAAAAGGGATTCTTGCACAGTTCATTTATATCGGATTGCAAACAACTGTCTGGTCCTTTACGATCCGCCTGGCTCTGGATATCAATCCTGAAGTGAACGAACGTTTTGCTTCCAATTTCATGGTATACAGTTTTATTGCCTTCTTTATCGGCAGGTTTCTGGCCAGCTTCCTGATGGCCAAATTCAAACCGACACTTGTATTAACAATCTACTCTGTAATTGGTACCATATTATTAACCTATGTTGTGCTGGTACCAAACATGTCTGCTGTCTATGGCGCGGTATTTGTAAGCGTATTATTCGGTCCGTTGTGGCCAACCATATATGGTAGAACATTGGAAACGGTTAAAGACAAATACAGGGAAACAGCCGGCGCAATACTGGTTATGTCTATCATCGGCGGAGCTGTAACACCGCCAATTCAGGGACTTGTCTCTGATCTGATCGGATCCATGCAAATATCTTTTGTGGTACCGATGTTGTCATTCCTGTATCTTGCCTGTTACTTCTATATGGAGAACAGACAGGAGAGATTGGCATTATCCAAAAACAACTAACTTTAAAATGATATTGCCAACTTGAAACAGGAGTAATCATTCCTTTTTATGAGAAGGAGATTGCATGATGTCAAACGATGTTGAACAACTATCAATCAATACCATTCGTACCTTATCCATTGATGCCATTGAAAAAGCCAATTCGGGCCATCCGGGTCTGCCCATGGGTGCTGCTCCGATGGCATATACCCTGTGGACAGACTTTATGA
>JBAVDL010000077.1:0-8470 GCA_049587175.1 Thermoactinomyces sp. | reverse complement strand
GATATATAGTTTAGACCAGATAACTGGTCATAAACCCGAAGAAAGGTAAATGTACACAAAAACACACAATTCATAATTAGCAAGAAATGCAACTAGAGGAAATCAGGCAAAATTTCCGACAATTTTTTATTCTAATTTTATCAAATTTTAATGTTATATCTATATTTAACTCATTATTTGTCAATTTGTAAAGGGGGGTGCCTTTAGAATATTGTAGAAAATTCTACTCAAAAAAATTGAACCTCTTTTTTTTGAGGTTCATTTTCACAGCATCTATTTATCCTTTTCTTTTGTAATGTAAGCCCATTTCAGGCTGTATTCAGGCCCAAAAGGATGGCGGTACAAGTCTTTAACATACGTTTTTTGCACAAATGCTTTCGAATGGTAGATCAACGGTACAAAACCGGCCTGACCCTGCCCGTCTGTACCGGCCAACAATGATTCAGCCTGTTTCAGATACTCGAATTGCTGTTTTGGATCCGGTGTGTCATTCGCTTTTGCAATCAGTTGATCATAGGTTGCATTGGAAAAATGGGAGAAGTTCATTTCGTTGCCGGAATGCCAGATTTCAAAGAAGTTGAACGGGTCATTGTAATCAGCGACCCAGCCCAGCATCGCCATGTCAAAGTCCCCGTTTTTCACTTTGTTGACGTGCATTTTCCAGGTCGGCGAATCCAGTTTGATCTTCAGATTCAGGTTTTTCCGCAATTGCTCCTTGACATTGATCGCTACATCCCGGAGCGGGGTAGAATCATAACTGACCATCACAATATTGCTTGGCGGCGCACTTAAATTAAGTTCACTGAGCCCTTCCCTGAACAACTGCTGGGCACGGGTTACATCCGGCTTAACGTAATTCCCGGCAAGCTCCCGAAAGCTCTTCCCGGCAACTCCGTTAATCGATGGAGGGATCAGGGCTCCAGCCGGTTTCGAGCCACCCTTCATAATTTCGTTAGCCAGTTGGTTCCGATCAATTGCCAACGTAATGGCTTTTCTTATTTTTTCATTTTTAAAAAAAGAATTTTGATGGTTGAAAAGGATGTAATAGTTTCGGGCCCGCTCTACTTCGACATATTCTTTTGTATTCTTAAACGCATCCACAAAGGCCTGGTTCAGTGTAGCTACATCAATTTCACCGGAATTGTACATATTGATCCCTGTTGTCGTATCTTTTACAACACTGATCTCAACGGTTTTCAGGGTAACACCGTTTTTATCCCAGTAATTGTCATTCTTTGCCAGTAAAACCTTTTGCGGTGTCCTGCTGGTTACTTTGAAAGGACCATTATAGAGGGATGTGTCAGCCGTTGTTCCAAAATTGCCCCCGTGTTTTTCAACAAAATCCTTCCGCTGAGGCATAAAAACAATCATGGTCGTACGCTCGATAAAGTTCAGCGTCGGCTTTTTCAATTCCACCACTAATGTATGATCATCTGCAGCGTTTACCCCGACAGCCGACTCATCAACTTTTCCGCTGTTATATTCCTGTGCGTTTTTTATCGGAAAAAACGCATAAGCATATTCTGAACCGGTTTCCGGATCAAGTGCCCGTTTCCAGGCATACTCAAAATCGTGGGCTGTAACCGGTTTGCCGTCACTCCACTCTGCATCCTCGCGAAGTTTAAACGTATACCTTTTTTTATCAGGACTGATTTCATACTCATAAGCTATGCCATATTGGGGTTCTTTTTCCGGCCCCAACCTCATCAATCCTTCGTTTACGTTATTCAGGACATTAAAGGTAATCGCATCACTGGCTTTTACGGTGTCCAGGGTGGTAATTCCACCTTCTTCAGCGATTCTCAACACCTGATTCTCACTTAATCCGGCCTCTTCCGAATCCATTGGTTGAAAACTGCAACCTCCGAGTACTAAACTGATAGTAACAACAACTCCCAACAAGGTTTGCCATTTCAACGTAATTCCCCCCCTTAGAACCGGATTCCTGATCCATTTTTTTCAGATAATTGGATCAAATCATGAAACCGTAAACCTAACTCGTAACATTATAAAGGAAATAGTTGTTTTAGGAAAGGTTTTAACAAAATAATCCAAAAGAAACCATAATTAATTCACATATCGGTGGTAAGAACGGAGGCAAAATATGGCCAAGCACACCTTTTCCATTTTGACATTGTTCATTTTCAGTCTTTTATTAACCGGTTTTACCTCAGGCGGTCAGATTGTTTCATTCATTGATCACACTTTTCTGGCCGGTCTGCTTTTTCTGATCATCGGAGCAGTTATCCACGTGATTCATGCAGGAGTTTTTTCCTTTTTTTTAAAGTCTTTCAGGAAATTGAACAAACTTCCCGGAGGACAACCGGAGATTGACCCGGATCCGATGCTGCAAGAGGAACGCCGCCGTTTTTATAAAAGGCTTCAGGTCCTATTCTTTGGCACTGGCCTGATGCTCATTTCCACTTCCGTTGCAACTCTTTTTTTCCTTTGATTGTCCGGAAAACTTTTGTGAAAGTTAACAAAGCGGCTGTTGGCAAATATTCACCAACAGCCGCACCCATCATGTTTCTTTCCATTTCATCCAGCCATTTGCCTCAAGTATTTCCAAAAATTTGGCCAGCCTCGGCAAAGCGGGTTCCGCCTTTTCACCAAATTGCTGTTCCACCTTGTGCTTGATCTCACCAACTGTATGTTCACCATTACACAACCGGATAACAAAACTGCCAATTTGATCCAGTTTGACTTTATTGACAGGCGGCTGGTTCAAAAAGCGTACGGAAAACCGCTCAATCCAGCTGGATCGTGGAATGACAACAGTTACCGTTTCCTGCTCCCTGTCTTGTTCCAGTGTTATGCGGGGATCTAAGGAAGGAATCAGCTCCAGCAAATTGACGCTGTTTTTCTTTTTAAACATCACGATATCTTCCCGATTTTATCGGCAAATTTGGTCGATATGAACCACAAAAGTGCCGTTACCCCAAGGAAAAGAATAGTTGGCAGCCATTGGTTTTCCACCAGCAGCGGAGCATTTGGATCAATCATTCCGGGAACAATCAGAAGTGCGATAAAGACACTGACCAGCGCTTCTCCCGCAATCAGGCCCGAAGCGAAGAGTGTACCCGTTTCTTCCCGGCTTTGTCTCACTTTCTGATCTTTCGTAAACCGCTCCACCATCCAGCGGACAATCCCCCCAACCATGATTGGGGCACTGATTGAAACAGGCAAATAAAACCCTACCGCAAACGTGAGGGAATTGATACCCAAAAACTCAATAGAAATGGCCAGAGCAATTCCGATAATAATCAATTCCCACGGCAGGTTGCCCTGCATTAACCCTTCCACGATGATTTTCATCAAGACAGCTTTTGGCGCCGGAAGTGCCATGCTTCCGATTTCATAAGCCTTATCAAACAGAACCAGTACATAACCAATCAGGAGTCCACTGGCAATCACACCAATCATCATGGCCAGTTGTTGTTTCCAGGGGGTAGCTCCCACCAGATATCCGGTTTTCAGATCCTGGGAAATATCCCCGGCGACAGCCAGCGCTACACAAACAATAGCAGCGGTGGTCAGGGAGGCTACCATTCCTGTTTGCCCGGACATGCCTGCTGCCTTGAACATGATGGTTGTAATCAGCAAAGTGGCAATTGTCATTCCTGACACGGGCATGGAAGAACTTCCGACAATTCCGACGATCCTGGATGCCACCGCGACAAACAGGAATCCGAACACGGCAATGGCAATTGCCCCGATCAGTCCTACATTGCTGACCGGTGAGAAGGCAATGATCAGAATCAGCAAAATTGAACCGCCCAAAATATATGGAACAGGAATATCCTTGTCTGTTCTTTCAATATTGATGGCTGTATTCTGATGTTTGAAAAGTCCCTTTACGGTATCGCGAACCGACTCATAAAGCATGGGCAACGTTTTTACAAGTGTAATCAAACCGCCCATGGCCACGGCGCCCGCTCCAATGTAACGGATATATCCATCATAGATAGCTGCTGCGTCCAATTGGCCAACCGGATCTTCCAACGGAAAGAAAACCGTAGGACTTCCCTGTGTAAAAAAAGAAATCATCGGAATAAACACAATAGAGGCCAAAAGTCCCCCGGCAATCATTTGGCCGGCAATCCGCGGACCAATGATATATCCTACACCAAGCAAAGCCGGCATCGTACTCATGCCAATGACCGCATTTTTGTACCCCAGTATCTGCGCTTCAACCGAGGTTTTGAACCATCTCAAGCCATCTCCCAGAGCCTTGAACAAACCTCCCACAAGAAAACCGGATAAAATGAGTTTTGCATTTTTTCCTCCGGTTTCTCCTGATTTCAATACTTCTGCACAGGCTGTACCTTCAGGATAAGGAAGAACTTCATGTTCGTTTACAATCAGTAAACGACGCAAGGGAACCATCATCAGGACTCCCAAAAAGCCCCCTGTCACTACAATAAAAGCAATAACAGCCTGGCTGGGCCGCAAATCCCACAAATAAAGTGCCGGCAAGGTGAAAATAGCACCGGCTGCGACTGCTTCTCCGGCCGTTGTCATGGTCTGGACAATATTGTTTTCCAGGATGGATTTTCGGCGGAAAAAGCCTCTTAAAACCGCCATTGAAATAACAGCAGCCGGAATAGAGGCAGAAACCGTCAAACCGATCCGAAGGCCCAGATAGGCGTTGGCGGCCCCAAACACAATCGCCAGAATAATTCCCAGTACAATTGATAAAATAGTCAGTTCAGGCAAGGATTTGGCCGCCGGAACATATGGAACAAATTTCGGCTTTTCCTTTAACATGTTTACACCACCTTAATTGTTTAATTGTTTTGACAAATCCTGAACAAGAGCGGAGTACCATATTTATTTTAACATGGATACATTAAGATAATAAATTATTTTATTTATTGGTTTATAATTATATATTTATTGAAAATGAATTGGTTGTTTATGTACACAAAAAATATACAAATCCGGGGAGTTATTCATATTTTTTGCAAAATAAACTTAATATTCTATAAATTAAAGAGATAAAATATATTAACAATTTACAATTATAAGTCTAATGCAAATTGGTTTATGATACCATGGAAATGTTCCATTCTTTCCCTTCAACTTCTCATACAGGAAGTGATTGAATGATGGCAGATTTAAAGATGATTTATCAACTGGAGCAAATTGTCGGTAAAAAATATTGCCGTACCGACCAGGAGGCCCGTCTCACCCATTCCTATGATGCCACGCCTCTCTTTCAATCATGGCCGCATGCTGTCGTATACCCGCAAACGACTGAACAGGTTCAGGCCATTATGAAAGTGGCACATATTTATAAAGTCCCCGTAATCAGCCGTGGCTCCGGCACCAATCTCAGTGCTTCCACCGTTCCTGTCCAGGGTGGTATCGTCATGGTTTTCACCCGCATGAACAAAATCCTGGAAATCGATGAAAAAAACCTGACAGTTACCCTTCAGCCCGGAGTAATTACCAGGCAATTGCACGATGCAGTGGAAGCCCGTTCCCTGTTTTATCCTCCGGATCCCGGAAGCATGTCCATCTCCACTATCGGCGGAAATATTGCCCAGGGGGCAGGCGGTCTGAGGGGATTGAAATATGGAACGACAACCGATTATGTTCTTGGACTGGAAGCAGTACTTGCCAATGGAGAGGTAATCCGGACCGGCGGCAAGCTGACAAAAAATGTCTCCGGTTACGATGTAACACGGCTTCTGGTCGGATCAGAAGGGACACTGGCCATTATAACCGAAGCCACCTTGAAACTGCTTCCAAAACCGCCTTTCCAGCAAACCATGGCCGCCTTCTTTTCCGATCTGGATGCCGCGGCAGAAGCGGTCTCGGCAATTATTGCTGCCCGCATTATTCCCTGTACGCTGGAATTTATGGATCAGGGAACCATGCAGGTGGTTGAAGAATATGCCAATATCGGACTTCCCGTTGATCAAAAAGCGATGCTAATCCTGGAACAGGATGGAGCAAAAGAAGTTGTGGAAAAAGATCTGGCCCACATGGAGCAAATTTGCCGCAGCCTGAATGCAACCGGGATCCGGATTGCCAAAACCCGTAAAGAACGGATACAGATTCTCGAAGCACGCCGCACAGCTTTATCCGCACTGGCCAGAGCCACTCCCACCACCATTCTGGAGGATGCGACCGTGCCGCGCGCATCCATTCCGGCCATGGTTCGCAAAATCACGGAAATTGCAGAACGATACAATGTCCGCATTTGCACTTTTGGACATGCAGGAGACGGCAATCTCCATCCGACTTGCATGACGGATGCGCGGAACAAGTCAGAAATTGCCCGTGTTGAAAAAGCATTTGCGGAAATTTTCCACGCCGCCCTGGAACTTGGCGGAACCATAACCGGAGAACACGGAGTTGGTTTATCCAAAATGCCTTATATGGAACAGCAATGGAGAAAAGCTGGCATAAATCTGCTAAGCAGAATCAAGGATGCTTTTGATCCCCATCACCTCCTGAATCCCGGAAAAATCTTTTACCCGCCCGAGGAGGGAAAACAATGCCAAAATCAGCCGCCTCAACTTTAAACCCTGAATCTGAACGGGATTGCTCCCTTGCAATAACACTCAAGCAAACATTGGATGAAGACCAACTGACACAATGCATGCGTTGCGGTTTTTGCCTCCCCGTCTGTCCAACCTTTCGGAAAACGGGTTTTGAAGATGCCTCTCCCCGGGGACGAATCGCCTTGATGAAATCCGTTTATGACGGCCAAATCAGGCCGGGAAAAGACTTCATCAATCAAATCAATCTCTGCCTCGGATGCCGAAGTTGCGAAACCGCCTGTCCGGCCGGCGTAAAGTATGGCCATCTGCTGGAACAATCCCGCGCGGCAATCTATCAGCACCAACAGTCCAACCGAATAGGCAAATTTTTGCAGCACCTGCTGTTTCGACATTTTTTTCCTTATCCGCACCGTTTAAAAAGGGCAGGCGCCCTGTTGGGATTTTATCAGCGTTCCGCCCTGAAAATGCTGGTAGATCAGAGCCGTTTGAATTCCATTTTGCCCAGACAGATCCGGGAACTGGAATCTGTCCTCCCCACCATAGAACCTGTTTCAGATCTGAAAATGGCTTCTCCTGACAAACCGGTCGGACGCGTTGGTCTGTTTCGCGGCTGCATCATGGATATTCTGTTTGCCAAAACCAACAAGCATACCATGCAATTGCTAAATGCGGCCGGTTATGAAGTGGCCATTCCGGATGATCAGGTATGTTGCGGCGCCATTCATGCCCATGCCGGGGATCGGGAGCAGGCCATCCAACTGGCAAAACAGAACATCAGGGCCTTTGCCGATCTTGATTTGATCTGTTCCAATGCGGGCGGTTGCGGAGCCATGCTGATGGAATACGGAGAGCTTCTGAAAGACGAACCCGATTGGCAACGACAGGCCCTGGCCTTTGCAAAAAAAATCAGGGATATCAGCGAATTGCTTTATGAGCAAAGAGAACGGTTGTCTTTCCGTTCTTCTGCCAATCTGCGGATTACCTATCAGGATTCCTGCCACCTGGCAAATGGCATGAAAGTATCAACCCCGCGCCGGTTGCTGAAGAAGGTGGAAAATACAACATATGTAGAATTAACCGAAGCCGATCGCTGTTGCGGGTCAGCCGGAATATACAATATTTTGCAGCCGGAAATGGCAAATTGTTTGTTGGAAGAAAAGATGGAACATGTGCAAAATACCCAAGCCGATGTTCTGATTACGAGCAATCCCGGATGTTTGTTGCAAATGAAACTGGGAATAAAACGCGCCGGGCTGGAGAACAGAATGAAAGTAATGCACCTGGTTGACTTTTTGACAGCTGCCAGACAGAAAAATTGAAAAACGGTAAGGCGCGTAAAAAAATTGCCTTGGGAGGCGATTTTCAAGAGGTGTCAAAGCTGCTTGTTTCCTGAAATCGCTTCCCCTCTTCAAGGCAATCCGGTCACACAAGTTTACCTTGCTCATGAATCCAGTCAATTTCGGGAAATGATTGCTGAAAATGCTCACGCACCAGCTGAGCATAAACGGACAAGACTTTTACTTTTTCCTCCTCGATCTTGATGGCATTTCGAATCTGCCTGACAGTTTTATCCCGCAGTTTGTTCTGGTTCAAATAAACATTTTGCAGATGGCGGACCAGTTGACCCGGAAAAAGCAGCCGTGCATAGATCAGGGCATAATCCCCCTCTGTCAGAGGAGACACTTCCTGATACCCGCCTAGTATCATTTTCATGATTTCCTGGCTGCTCGTGCGGCCATAGGCATACAACAACCAGTCGGCAATATCTGCAGCCCGCACATCGGACACCACTTCGTTCCAATCCAGCAAGACGGTAAGCCCGGCCGGGTTGATCAATAAATTATCCTTGTGCCAGCGTCCGTGGCAAACCTTGCCATATGCTGCAATCTCCCCGCACAACTTTTCTCCGTCAATCCGCTCATAATATTTCAGCAGATTTTCCATGATGCCCATGGAAT
>JBAVDL010000076.1:0-4909 GCA_049587175.1 Thermoactinomyces sp. | reverse complement strand
AAGATATTCAACACCTTATTCACGTTGCCCTGGAATTATCACCGGATCAGCGAAAAACATTGCGTTTGTTCCTGGAGTCCTTAAAACAGGAATGACCCCAGAATTACTTTAATCAGTAATTGCTGGGGTCATTTTTTAGCAAGGGGCGGTTCCCATGTTTTAAAAACCGTTTCATGCATTTACTTTTCTTCAGGCTGATAATTGCCGGAATAGAGTTGAAACATTTTCCGGGATAAAACGGATGAGCGAAAATATTTGTACATTTTCGCTGCATCAACCGCGACAAACAAACCAGTTCCAGGAACAACCCGCGTTTCGTCACGCAAGCGAATATAATCATGCTCTTTCAATTTTCCCAAAATTTTATGGTACTCAATGGTGTTACCCAAAAAATCCTGAAGCATATGAACCAACTGATCAATATATACAGCATCTGAAAGATGTTTTTGCTTCAAGTCGGGGTCCAGTTTTGGATAAACAAGCAGTCCCCACAATATTACCAGTGCTGCGCGTTCCGTTTCATTCCAATAACGATGAGGGGGCTCCTGATCCTTGCAAACCGGTTTCTCTTTTTTTGTTGGAGTGCGTGAGAATAAAAGAGAACTCATTTTCTGGATCGACATCAGATTCATCATTTCGCCCCTTTCATTTGATATCTGTGCATTTTATTTTTTTCCTTAATATGGGTTATAGGCAAAACTTCCTGATTTCATACCTCGCCATAATAAAAATGATTTAATAATATAATTTCACTGGTAATCTCTTAAATTTTCCTGTCAAAAAACAATAAAAACGCGGATTCCCTTTGTAAATCTCACTTCATAGTAATGTTTCCAAAATGAGTAGTGGAAAAGATTATGTCTTTTCTGTTATATTTATAAGTAAAGATTTTAGAAGAATTATGCTTCGGAAGGAGTTTGCACCGAATGTTCTTTGAAACAAAAAAAGGGAAATATACCGATAAGGAAAACGAGCTGATTATAGAAGCAATCAATAAAGGAATAAAAGAAGGAAAAAAAGAACGGGAAATTCTCAAAGAACTGTCTGAACAATTGAAGCGGGGATATTCAGGAGTTATGTCTCATGTTCGGAAATTGAGAGCTGAATATCCAGACCGTTTCCATTGTTACGAAAATTCGGCAGATAATTCCCATCGCCTGAACAGTTGGGAACCCGAAGAAGAAGAACTGGTCATCGATACCGTAAACAAATTTCTGGAAGAAGGCAAATCACTTTCCAATGCGATCAGTGAATTGGAAAAAAAGCTTTCCCGCACCCAGGGAGCCATTTACCAGCGAATCTATACCTTGAGAAGAAAACAGCCTGAAAAATTCAAGCACCTTCCCGTACATAGGCCCCGACGCCGCCGTAGCTTGCAAGACTGGCCATTTAATCAATCAATCCATTCAATAAACAATGTCTATCCGGTAGCATCCAATCCTGCCGGAACACAAATGACTGCATCATCGAATCAGATTCTGGAGCCAGACAGCAGGCAACCATATCCCCAGCCCCTTGTTTCCCCTTCAAACACCGGTTCTGATCAAACCTTGTTGGCTGAGGAAGAAGAAATGGTCCTGAAAGCTTTTGAGAAGAAATTTGGACGTCCCAATAATGATGCCCGGTCAAGGCTGATCCAGATTATGCGGAAATACGGGACAACACGTGTTTCCATTGCCATGTTTACCCTGACGGAAGACAAGGCTTTTCCCGCTCATATAATTGATTTTTTGGAACAACGTTTATTAAATAAAATTCTATAAATTATAAAAGCACGAACCCGTACTGGTCCGTGCTTTTATATCGGCTCCTTCAACTTTACAGGGATGCTTGCATTAATAATTGTTTTTCTGTCTTTCGATTGCGGAATGACCTCAACCTGCCCGACCACATCATAGCCAAAATCATCACACAATTCAATAAGACGAGCACGAAATTGCTTGATCTTTTTCTCATCTATATCTGATCGCTGGTAACTGAGCACCAGGGATAACCGATCATCAGCTGTCATGGCAGTCGGCTCGTCTTTGTCCCGGCTAAACATATTTAAAAAAGCCATCCTGATCGCTCCTGTTCTGATCTAAGCGATATGAAACAATCGCTTGATTCTTGTAATGATGGTGGAAGATTCCAACTCCATAAACGGAACATCTTCTCCGATCAATCTGCGCGAAATGTTGCTGAATGCTTTGCCAGCCAATGATTTGTTATCCAGAATTACAGGTTCCCCCGTGTTGGAAGAGCGGATAATGCGTTTATCTTCCGGAACCACACCCAACAAATTAATTGCCAGATGGCTTTGTACCCGCTCTACACTTAACATGTCCCCATCTCTGACCATACCAGGCTGGACACGGTTTACAATCAGATCAATCTGCTGGATATTGGCAGACTCCAGCAAGCCGATAACACGGTCAGAATCCCTGACAGAGGGGATTTCCGGGTTGACCACGAGGATCGCACGATCTGCTGCAGCGATGGCATTGCGAAATCCTCCTTCGATTCCGGCGGGTGAGTCGATCAAAATATAATCAAATTCTGATCGTAACTGATCCACAACAGCCTGTACTTGTGACGGCGACACTTCCTCCTTGTACCTTGTCTGTGCCGCAGGCAACAAGGCCAGTTCATTAAATTCCTTGTGCCGGACAAGCGACTGCCGCAAATTGCTTACCCCTTCAATGACATCCACCAGGTCGTAAACAATGCGATTTTCCAACCCCAGCATCAAATCCAGTTTCCTCAATCCGATATCCGTATCCACCAAACATACCTTGTAACCCAGCTGGGCCAATCCCAATCCAAGCGAAGCAACGGTTGTAGACTTGCCTACGCCACCCTTACCGCTTGTCACAGTAATGGAAACCGATCTGTTCATTCTGATTCCCCTTTCCTCACCCTCATATGTACTCAGGCCTCAACCGTTTCAAAAAACCTATTGCAAAAATGATTTTGTTGTTGATACGATCCGAACACTAGATAAAATTGGTTATATTTGTCGAAAAAAAAGCTGTCAACACCAAAAGTTCTGCAATATTCTTCATTTATTGTAGCAAAACCGCGGAAATAAAAAAAGTAAGAAATCAGCCATTTTCCAAAAAATGACTACTTTTGATTTCTTACTTGCTCCAGACCTTACCCCGTTTTTTCATAATTCCGTTCAAATTGGTCCAGTTCTTTGGACAAGAGACGCCAGACAAACAAAACAGCAGTCATGTCATCAACATAGCCCAGCAAGGGAAGCCAGTCAAATATTACATCTGTCGGCAGGATGAAATAGAGCAATGCAGCTCCGGCCAACCCTTTTTTCATCTTGCTGATTCGCGGATCGCGAAAATAGTTGTACAACACTTTCAGCTTGTGAACGACCGCCTGAATCCCCCCTGCACGGGCAATCTTGTCATTGAACTGGTCGATAATTGTTTTTTCTCCTTCCCTGCTCAGCGCCCGTTGTTTCAAATTACCCAGCATCGCAACCATTTTGCGGTGATCGGCCTGATTCAATGAAAAACCCTCCTTTAATAGAAGCGTTTCTGGCAATGGGAGCACCCTGAAGCGTTCTGATCAACCTGATGTGCACAAAAAGGGCAAATGTAAACAACGGAAGGAACTTCGGACCCTACCGGGCCATTAACATGCATCTCATCAGGAAAACCTTCATCCGGCGAATCATCCAGTTGAACCCGCTCCGCGGTCTTGCGGGGAACCACTTCCTTATTTTTCAATTCTTCCAGTTCCTGGGTCAGAATCTTCAGTTGCTCCTCCTGGTCACGAATCGCTTCCAGAGAAAACCGGAAAGTTTCAGTTACTTCAAGCTTCCCGTTTACTTTCCAATATTGGTATAACTGCCATCCCAGTTTGCCAATCTGATGCTCGATATCTTCTTTTTTCCCCTTGATTCTCAGTGTCAAGCGGCTGATTTCCAACATTCTCTGTGATTTTTGGCCTGCCGACTCCACACTTTTCTCCAGCTTCTGTTTCAAGTCCTGAAAAAAATTCAACGGAATCTCTCCTCACACGTATCTTCATCACCTATATTGTATGGAAGTTTAACGGCCAGAAACAAGCCAAAACTTTACACAACCGATTTACCTGTCAGGCTGAAGACTTTGCTGTTTTATGGGCTTCCCCGACGGAGTGGCTTTTTCGCAAGGCAAATTTGAACCAGAATGCGTTGAAGATCAGCAAAAAACCGGTAACCGGGAAAATACCGCGAATTCCTACCCACCCGGCCATTGCACCGTAACAAATGGGTCCCATCATATTGCCCACGCTCATAGCACTGGTATAGAATCCGTAAGCGGTGCTTTCTTTCCCTATTGGCGCGTGGCGACGGATCAGGGAATTGATGGATGGCAGCAAACCGCCGATACAAAGCCCCAACAGGAAACGAAGAATCAAGAGTTGCCAGACAGATTGCACAACCGCATGCGGAATAAAGAACAGGCCTGAAGTAATCAGGGCAATATACAATACACGCTCTGATCCGTAACGGTCAGAAGTTTTCCCCAGTACAGGGGAAGACAGCATATTTGCAAAGCCGGTCATGGCTGATACCAGTCCGGCCAGAAAAGCAATATGTTCACTTGTCCCCAATTCTTCCACAAACAGGGACATCAAAGGTGTGGGGCCCACGTTGGCAAATTGCAGCAACAAACCGACGGAAAAGAGAACCAGCAACGTGCGTTGGTGAAACACAAACGCTCCGTCTTCGATAATTGTTGTTTTCCTGGCTTTGGGGTCGGGTTTTTTCTCTTCCTGCACAAAAAAAAGCACGACCAGCGTTGCTATAAATAAAAAGATCGATGTCAAAATAAAGTTATTCCGGTAGCCAATCCATTCTGCCAGGATCCCTCCGAAAAAGGGCCCCAATATTGTGCCGGCTACTGCTCCTGCCTGCATCATTCCC
>JBAVDL010000075.1:0-3473 GCA_049587175.1 Thermoactinomyces sp. | reverse complement strand
CATGTGATCAGCTCCGATTTACCTTGGAAGGAAAATATTATCCTTGTTTGACCCACAATTTTTCCAGTTGTTCAAGGGTTTTTCCTTTTGTTTCCGGAACCAGTTTAAGGACAAAGACAGCGGAAAGGACACTCATTAACCCATAGAATCCATAGGTGAATGCCCCGCTGAATTCGATCATGGACGGATAGGTTGATGAAATGAAGAAGTTGGCTGCCCATTGGGCTGCAACAGCAATGGCCATTGCCTGGCCGCGAATTTTGTTTGGAAAGATTTCAGACAGCAATACCCAGGTAATAGGTCCCCAGGACATCATAAATGAGGCGGTATAGAAGACAATGAAAATCAATGTTCCCAGTCCAAAAATGTTAAAATAGGCAAGTGTCGCCACTCCGAACATTCCAATCGCCATGCCGACTGAACCGGAAATCAGAAGCGGTTTCCTTCCCCATTTGTCCACAGTCTGAATCGCTATGATTGTGAATATGACATTTACAGTCCCCATCACAACGGTTTGGACCATTGAGGCATTCTGACCGGCACCCATACTTTCAAAGATTCGCGGAGCATAATACAAAGCAACGTTTATCCCGACAAACTGCTGAAACACAGACAGGAGAATCCCTACAACAACAACCAGTTTCCCATAGGAAAACAATTTTCCGGTTGTCTCTTTTTTGCTCAATGAGAGTTGGATCTCTGCCAGAATTT
The DNA here is from genome assembly GCA_049587175.1 of Thermoactinomyces sp. GTDB lineage: Bacteria > Bacillota > Bacilli > Thermoactinomycetales > Thermoactinomycetaceae > Thermoactinomyces. The sequence goes on along the minus strand of JBAVDL010000075.1, from coordinate 2,762 downwards.
CTTTTGCTATCTCTCTGGAACCGTTGATTCTCTCCAAAATACTGAAGGCCTGATCATCATTTTTCCGGGAAACCAGGAACCGTGGAGTTTCCGGAACAAAGAACAGCAGGATAAAAAACAGCATGGCCGGAATAAATTCGGATGCAAACATGTATCTCCAGCCCCGGTCTATGATCCATTCGCTGGTTTGGCCGTTTGCGATACTCCAGTTAACGATATATACCACCAGCTGCCCGAAGATAATGGCAAATTGGTACCAGGAAACCAGTCTCCCACGAATATGCGCCGGGGCAATTTCACCAATATAGGTTGGGGAAGTAGCCGATGCCAGCCCAACCCCGACTCCGCCCAGAATCCGGTATAAATTAAACATGATCAGTACGCCCATCGTCGGTTCCCCCACATGGAAAAACATAAATTCCGGATAGGCTGAACCGAGGGCTGACAGAACAAACAATACTGCAGCCAGCATCAGTGTATTTTTTCTTCCGATTCTGTTTGAGAAAAAACCGGATACCAGCCCGCCAACAATACAGCCGATCAAAGCTGAAGAAACCGTTAATCCATGTACAAACGATCCAAGATCCAGACTTTTAATCATATAAACCTCGATCGCCTGCTCAGCGCCTGAAATAACCGCGGTGTCGTAGCCAAACAGCAATCCTCCCAGGGTGGCAATCAATGTGATGGCTGCAATATACAAGTGATTCTTTTGTATGCTCATCAGTTGCAAGAATAAGACCCCTTAAAAGGCTCTTAATCTTTTCCTCCTCTCCGCCTGAAGGTTAAAGCGGTTGCAATTGGTTCCAAGAAATTGTCTTTTTCATTTCCGATACGCCATCAGTTCCTTGTTTAACAAAGCGGTAGATGAATAGATCTGTTTATATAAGCCGAACAGTTTTTTATACGTTTCCACATTTTCTTCAATCGGATTGTAAACCTTGTCCACATGCAGAAACTTGTCGCCACATTCCCGCAGGCTATCAAACCATCCGCAGCCATATGCAGCCAGCATGGCTGCCCCCAGACTCGGGCCCTGTTCACTGGAAAGTTTCACAATTCTGGCATTAAAGATATCCGCCTGCATTTGCAGCCAGTCTTCATTTTTGGCCCCGCCGCCAATCGAAACAATGGTGTCAACTTTCTTGCCATGCTCACGAAAAATCTCAACAGATTCATTTAGCGAAAAAGTAATTCCTTCCAGAATCGCCCGTACAAAATGCTTCCGTTGATGGGAACTGTCTATACCGATAAAACTGCCGCGAATGCTGGCATCAACATGCGGTGTCCTTTCTCCGACGATATACGGGGTAAACAGGAGTCCGTTTGAGCCGATCGGTACCTTATCCACATCTGCCAGCAATTCGTCAAAATCTGTACCCCCGGCAAAACTGTTCCTGAACCAGGACAGGCTGTACCCTGCGGCCAGGGTAACCCCCATGGTATAGAATGAATCGGGTGCACCATGGTTAAAATAATGGACTTTCCCGGCAAAGTTCTTGTCTCCGGAAGATTCATATGACAGCACAACACCGGATGTGCCGATACTGACCATCGATTTCCCATCCTGCAAAATCCCGGCACCAATTGCTCCGCACGCGTTATCTGCTCCTCCCGCAAAAACGCGTGTTGAAGTCGACAGTCCTGTAGCTGAGGCAATCTCAGGGGTAATCGTTCCAACTTCTTCACAGGACTCAACCAGCGGCGGACAAAATTCCTCATTAATCCCCAGCAGGCCGCATATTTCCTTGCTCCACTCCTTCTCAGTAACATTGAGCAGCAAGGTGCCGGCTGCATCGGAATATTCCATGTGCAGTTTCCCGGTCAGCCGGTAGCGCACATAATCTTTTGGCAGTACAAATGTTTTCGCCTTGCGGTATACATCCGGCTCATTGTTTTTCACCCAAAGAATCTTGGGCAAGGTAAACCCTTCAAGAGCCGGGTTTTTGGTGATTTGAAGCAAACGTTCTTTGCCAACCTTTTTATAAATTTCCTCACACTCGCTGGTTGTGCGGGTGTCATTCCAAAGAATGGCGTTACGCAATACCTGATTGTTTTCATCCAGCAAGACCAGTCCGTGCATTTGCCCGGAAAAACTGATTCCTTCAATATCGCCGGGAACACAATCACCGTATTTCAGGAGATCAGACAGTCCGGAAACTGTCTGATCCACCCAGTCTTCAGGGCTCTGTTCGCTGTATCCTGCTTTTTCCCGGGTTAACGGGTAAGGTTTTGATACTTCTCTTATCACATGCCCGTTCTGATTCACCAGTAAAATTTTGACGGCGCTTGTGCCCAGGTCTATCCCAATAACGTATTTCATGGCAACCTCTCCATTCCCGATCGTTGCACCTTATTTATAAGCCCTCAGCAAATACCGGTTGATGGTGGCCTTGATTTCTTCCAACCGCCCTGATTCGTTTTTGATTTCCGTCAAGCCAAGCGCATATTCTTCCAGCTTGCGGAAGTCGGTTTTTCCCTCCACAATCTCTTTTCCGATGCCTTCCCTGTAGCTTTTGTACCGCTCTTCCACGACTCCGTCCAGGACGTTGTCTTTGATTAGCTGATGGGCTACTTTCAGGCCGACGGCAAAACTGTCCATCCCCGCAATATGTGCCAGGAACAGATCTTCCGGTTTAAACGAACCACGGCGTACTTTGGCGTCAAAGTTCAGGCCGCCGCGCCCCAGACCGCCATTTTTCAACACTTCATACATGGCCAGCGTCGTAGAATACAGATCAGACGGGAATTCATCCGTATCC
>JBAVDL010000074.1:0-110239 GCA_049587175.1 Thermoactinomyces sp. | reverse complement strand
GATGATGGGGTCCTATTCAGATCAAAGGCCAATTTTTCCAGAAATCTGTATGACCGGCTTTAAAAAGGAAGTATTGAACGATCGGGTTCAGGTTTTTGGTTCTTCCTTTACAGATTTTATTCATGCTTTGTATGTTCCAACAGAAATAAATTGGTAATAAAAGATTACAATAAAGGGGTAAGACACTGGTTTTTTCTTATGCTTTGAGGTTGCCGGCAGATTGCGTCTCTTATATGTTCTTCCAACGTTTGAATGGAGGCATGATTGCCTCCATTTAGATAAGTATCGCTGCTGTTTTCATTTTAGCGGATCCGGTTTCAACCCGTTTTTCTGTGAACTTGCCTCTGCTTCCGGATCAACGCCTAACCGTTTAAACAGATCCTGCCGTTCCTGTTCCCATTCCTGCCAATCAAATATGGATTCTGGCAGCGGAAGTTCCTCAATATGATTCAGCCCGAAATACTCAAGGAATTCCTTGCTTGTCCCATATAATATTGGCCGGCCTGCCGCCTCGGCTCTTCCGGTTTCCCGAATCAGTCCTTTTCGGGAGAGAACTTGCAGAATCCGGTCGCTTTTGACTCCCCGGATTTCCTCAATTTCTATACGGGTAATGGGCTGGCGGTAGGCAATAATAGCCAGCGTCTCCAGTGCAGCGCGGGAAAGACGTGACCGGGCGGGAGCCTGCGCCAGTTTTTCAAAGTAGGGTGCATGTTCAGGCAATGTTGTCATTTGGTATACCTGGGCTACTTTGACTATTTGCATGCCTCTTTTCTGTTCTTTGTAATCGACCCGCAAATCAAACAGAAGTTGTTCCACTTCCACTTTGGACAAGCCGGTTACATCAGCCATTTCCTTTAAACTTAAACCTTCTTCTCCGGCTGCAAACAGAAGCCCTTCAAGGACGGCTTTCAGTTCGTGACTCACCCGGGCAACACCTCCACCCGAATCTCGCCAAACAGCCCCTCCTGATAACAGACAATCTTCTTCAATTTTATTAACTCCAGCAGGGCCAGAAAGGTGGTAATCACCGACTCCCGGGTTGCGGTATTCCAGTCAATCAGCCGGCTGAAAAACAACTTTCCCTTGCTGGATAAAAGAGTACAGATTTCTTCCATCCGGTCACTGACGGAAATTTCCTCCCGAGCCAGGCGGGTAATCTGCTCCTTGGGTTTCCGGTTTTTTAATGCTTCCACAAACACTTGCAACAAATCATCGGGGGAAAGACCCTCAACCGGATTTTCTTCAGGAGCAAAGGGCGTCAGATCCATGGCCTGCCTCGAATAAACCTTGCTTCTTTCTTCCTCCCGCAAACGCAGCACCTCTCCCAACCGCTTGTATTTCTTGTACTCCAGCAAACGTTCCACCAGTTCCGTCCGCGGATCTTCAAACCACCGCTCCTCTTCGGCAAGGAAATCATCTTCCAGCAATTCCTGTTTTGGCAACAACATCCTGCTTTTAATGGCCAGCAGGGTTGCCGCCATCACCAGAAACTCGCTGGCTACCTCCAGTTGCATTTGTTTGGCTTCGTTTAAAACCTCCAGATACTGATCCGTAATTTTGGCAATGGGAACCTGATAGATGTCCACTTCTGCTGTTTCAATCAGATGAAGCAATAAATCCAGGGGACCTTCAAACATATCCAACTTGACTCTAACTTCCATAAAATCCCCCTGCTTCTTCATTAACGGTTTAATTGTTTCATCAGGTTTGCCATTTCAATGGCGCTGACAGCACTGTCCCAACCCTTGTTGCCGGCTTTGGTACCTGCCCGTTCAATCGCCTGTTCAATATTTTCGGTGGTCACAACGCCGAAAATAACCGGCAGGCGGTGACGGACACTGGCGGCTGCAACTCCTTTTGAGACCTCATTGCATACATAATCGTAGTGGGTTGTCGCACCGCGAATGACACAGCCCAGCGTTACAATCGCATCGTATTTTCCGCTGGCCGCCAGTTGTTCCGCAACAAGCGGAATTTCAAATGCACCTGGCACCCAGGCAATGTCAATCTTCTCTTCCGCTACTCCGTGACGCTTGAAAGCATCCAGTGCCCCATCCAACAGTTTGCCGGTAATAAATTCGTTAAACCGGGCAACGACAATTCCGACTCTCAATCCTGTGCCGACAAGATTTCCTTCATATACATTTTGCATGATTCCTTTTTCCTCCCTGTTTACAAGTGCAACAAATGCCCCATTTTTTCCTTTTTTGTTTCCATGTATCGCCGGTTATTTTTATTTGGCGGAAGTTCAAGAGGTACGACTTCTGTTACTTCCAGGCCATAACCTTTTAACCCGGTAATTTTGCGCGGGTTGTTGGTCATAAGCCGAATTTTCCCTACCCCCAGGTCACGCAGGATCTGTGCGCCAATCCCGTATTCGCGCAAGTCATCCTGAAACCCCAGGTGCAGATTGGCCTCAACCGTGTCCAGACCTTCTTCCTGCAATTTATAGGCTTTCAATTTATTGATCAGACCAATTCCTCTTCCTTCCTGCCTCATGTACAAAAGAACTCCCTGACCGGCTTCCGCAATTTTTCTCAAGGCTGCATCCAATTGCGGTCCGCAATCACAGCGCTGGGAATGAAAAACATCGCCTGTCAGACATTCAGAATGAACACGAACCAACACAGGCTGATCCGGATCAATCTCTCCTTTGACCAAAGCAACATGTTCCTTATCATCAATTTGGTTCGTATAGCCAATCATTTTGAAATGACCGTAATCCGTAGGCATGTTGACAGAGACAACGCGTTCAATCAGCGTCTCTTTACAGCGGCGATACTTGATCAGATCCTGAATCGTGATCATTTTCAGGCCAAATTTTTCACTCATTTTTTTCAGATCTGGCACCCGTGCCATTGTACCATCTTCTTTGATAACCTCACAAATAACTCCTGCCGGATAGGCCCCGCTCAATCGGGCCAGATCGACAGCAGCCTCCGTATGGCCTGCACGCCGCAACACGCCGCCCGGCCGCGCAACCAGGGGAAAGATGTGCCCCGGGCGCCGGAAGTCGTTCGGCCCCTTGCTCTGATCAATCAATTGCCGGATTGTATCTGAGCGTTCAAACGCGGAAATACCGGTGGTGGTCGTCATGGCATCGACAGAAACAGTAAACGCCGTTCCATGGCGGTCTGTGTTCCGGTTTACCATTTGCGGCAGAACCAGTTCCCTGGCCCGTTCTTCCGTCAACGGAACACAAACAAGTCCCCGCGCATGCGTAATCATGAAATTAATCACTTCCGGAGTTGCTTTTTCGGCAAGCGCCAACAGATCCCCTTCATTCTCGCGATCCTCATCATCAACAACGATTACCATTTCTCCATTTTTCAGGGCAGTAATCGCTTCTTCAATGGAATGAAAAGTCATACATGGTTCCTCCTTATCCGATAAATCCATGTTTCTTCAAATGGTCCCAGGTAATCGTGCCGGCTGAACCTGATTTATCATTCAGCCATTTATGCAAATATTTTCCGATCATATCCACTTCGATATTTACCATATCTCCCTGTTTGGCATCACGAAGCTGTGTATTTTTGATCGTGTGCGGGATCAGGGAAACGGTAAACTCTGTTGCCCCAACCTCAACAATAGTTAAACTGATCCCGTTTACGGCCACCGAGCCTTTTTCAATCATGTACCGGGTTAAACCTTCTCCCGCTTCAATGCGAAAAAGTACAGCATTCTCATAAGGTGTGACAGACAGAATCGTACCGGTTCCATCTACATGTCCCTGGACAAAATGCCCTCCCATGCGCTGTCCGGCAGCCACAGCCCGTTCCAGGTTCACGGTGTCGGAAACTAGCAATTTTCCAAGATTGGTCCGCACCATGGTTTCAGGCATGGCATCGGCGGTAAAAAAATCATTGCCCATTGCCGTAACTGTCAGGCATACGCCATTGACTGCGATGCTGTCACCCAACCGGGTTCCTTCCAAAACATGCCGGCATCCAATCGTCAATTCCATCGTGAGAGGCGTTTTTCGCAGCCGTTTGACCCGGCCGACTTCTTCGACAATCCCTGTAAACAAAATCCTTCAACTCCTTCTTCCGGCTTTATCAACACATCTGGAAGTAAAACTATCATCGCCAAAACGTTTTCCAGGCCGCGGGACAACTGGGTGGATACTTCTGATCAAAAACTGCCCGCCTTGCGCCAGTCTCTTCAATGCGCCAGTGAGAGTGTGGTCAAAAAGTTGCACGGTTCCAACAGTACGTACAGAACCGATGGTACCCCGTTTCCCAATAAAAATCCGGTACCCGAAATTGTCCATATTTAACGTAATCGATCCGACCATTTGGTTTGGAGATGCTGTTGCCAGGAGTCGTAAAGCCGGACACATTCAGGTTCAAGTGTTGCAAGCAGATTTTTCTTCCTGATTCCTTTTCATCAACGCCAATAAAAAACCCCGAATTTGACATTCGGGGCAAAAAATGGACAAAGCAGTTGTGTATAACAAAAAGTTGTTTTGGCAACAAAAATAAGCCCTTATCAATCATGAAAAAATTTCACAAATGAAAGGTACACATCTGCTCATCCTTCTCCCATCCAGACTATACTGTCGGCTTCGGAATTTCACCGAATCCACCGCTCTCGCGGGTCACGGACTGAGGCTCTAAACAGCCATCACCGCCGGTCGGGAATTTCACCCTGCCCCGAAGGATGAAAAAACGAATTATTTGGTTTCATGACTTTAAGATAACTATAGCTTATTTTTTATTTATTGTCGATATTTCTTCTTTTTCTATCCAAATCCACATGAATTTTCAATTTGTTATTTAACATGAAAAAAGTTTTTTGGCATGCTCCCGAGACTTTGCTTCACAATGGCTTCCTGATCTCCCTTTTCTCTTTGTACCTCTTATTTGGTGTAGCCCATATTGATCGACTGTTTGGAAAAATAAGTTTCTTTGCGCCACGGAAAACCGATTTGCATGCACATATAGGCAAGAACGGCAAAAAAACCGGAAATGATAGTGGTATGTACCAGTTCCATAATCAATTTTCCTCCTGTCCAGACAATCAGGGCACCGCTGGCTGCCTGCAAGATAATCAGAATCAACGCCAGCAGGCTTCCCTGAACCAGATCTTTCCGATCCCGATATTTTCGCCAAACGATCATGAACATGCCACATACCAGGAACAGAAGCAGAAAAGCAAAATAGCGGTGCAACAGATGAATTCCTGCCAGCGATTGCAGGTTCGGCCAATAGACTGAGCCGCAAAACGGAAAGGAATAACCGCAGCCCATCGTTGCTTCAGCATGGCGAACCAGCGCCCCTGTATACACAACAACATAGGTGTAGGCCGCAAGTCCCCAGATCCATTTGGCCAGCCGTTTGTGCTTGCGTGACGGTGTTTGACGTTCCCGATTGTGTTTGGGAAGTTTGGGAATCTGGAACAAATGAACAGTCAGCAGGATGACGCTGGCAAACGAGATCAGGGAAAATCCGAAGTGGAGAGCCAACGAAAAATCTTTGGAGAAAGGCCCTTCAAACACAACGGTTAATGCACCCAAAATTCCCTGGAATACGACAAAGAACAGACTCATAAAGCCCAGTATCCTGACACGGCGATCTTCTTTAAACACCAGCCAGGACCATACAACCAGGATCAGAATCAGCAAGCCATCCAGGGCGGAAACAATCCGATGCCCATACTCAATCACTGTTTCCACCGGCAAGGAGGAAGGAATCAGCTGCCCGTGACAAAACGGCCAGGTATTCCCGCAACCCTTTCCGGATTCGGTTGCACTGACAATCGCTCCCATAAGCAGCATAAAATAAGCACCAACCGATGTAATAACCCCGAAAATTTGCAATCCACGCAGATGTTTCACAAGATTGCCTCCCCTCAAAAGCAGACAGGTATTTTATTTTTTAGAATACCATATTTATCTTGCGTAATATAGCGAATAAGCTAAAACAATGGACTATTTCAAATATTTCGTTTGCAACTTGTATTTTTTAACAACAAAAAATGAGTGGAATCGCAACCATCCACTCATTGTCACCTGCCGCTTCTCTGAAATTGTGATAAAATCAGCTGCAATGCTTTTGTGGTTATCGGTGCACCAATCTTTACCTCATCCTGATGCTGCATTTTGCCCAAATCACCAAGCCCCACCACAAAGGGAACAGATAGTTCATTCAATACCTCCACGGTATCTCCGAAAATCCGGAGCGGTTGACCATAAACGGCATGTCCGGATTTATCTACCGGAGATGAAATAATTCGCCCGTTCCGATCGATGGCAACGTGAACCGGGGTGCCTCTGCTCTGCTTGCTATCGGATGCCACGGCAATCGCTCCGATTACTTCGATTTCCGGATGCGTCGCGACATATTTCAGCGATTGTTCCCCGATTCCTTTTTTTTCATCTCCGCAATCATCAAACATAACAATGACAGGATCATATGCCGCCTGTTTGACAAGATCCACCAACTCCTCTCCGCTCAACGGAGAGGGATTGCCGGCCGAAAGTGAAATGCAGCGCGCACCGACCTGTTCAGCCGCCTTTTCCAGTGCCTGTTTGGCTATATTATCACCATCGGTAACAATAATGACTTTCCGTTTGTTCATTTTATCCTTTGGGTTTAAAGATTGCTGCCGTCAAAAAGCCGAAAATAATGGCTGCAGAAATACCGGCACTGGTAATCTCGAAAATCCCCGACAAAACCCCGACAAAGCCGTGTTTATGAGCTTCTGACAAGGCTCCGTGTACCAGGGCATTGCCAAAACTTGTAATCGGAACGGTGGCGCCTGCTCCGGCAAACTGAATCAACGGATCATACAAACCCAACCCGTCCAGTACAGCACCGGCAACTACCAGAAGACTGAGTACATGGGCCGGTGTCATATTGGTGAGATCGATCAGAAGCTGACCAATTACACATATGATTCCGCCCACCAGAAAAGCAGCCCAGAATGACCCCATGTATACCACTTCCTTGTTTATAAATTTTGGAAAAAAAACCATTCAACCAATGACCCGGTTACTTTCCCCAGTGCCATGGCCGCCAGTAAATAGACCAAATATCCTTGCATGTTCAAACGTCTTGCTGTAATCGGGATGACATTGACCACTTCCGTCAACGCCGCTGCCAACAAACCGACATAGATCCCCATGACAAGACCAATTATTACCGTGACAATACCGGGCAGGGAAAGAAGCAGGGTGCGGAAATCCATCCATGTGAAAAACAGCACACCAAGCCCCATGGCATATTCATAGACACAAATCAAGGATTGTGTCCGGGTTACCTGGGCCAGCCGCGGAACAATATCAAGAACCGTTATGAAGGCGACAAAGCCGCTTCCCACGGCTACTCCGCCTGCCAGCCCAATCAATATCAAAAGCAGGTCATGTACCAGATTCATGATACATACAATCCGCTTTCTGTTTTTCATCGTTAATCATGTATTGGTCTATGTTTTCCTGATAAAGAAACACTTCCAGTTCCAACGGGCTTGGCTCTTCTTTAAAACGTTTTTTGAACAATCGGTTGAAAAACAAAAAGATCCCCAGACCAATGCCTAAAGAATAAGGAATTTGCAAAATCAGCGGTGATTTTTTATGCACCCCTGTAATCAGGTAATAAATCCGCTCATGTACCTGCGGCATGCTTACATCCATATGAAAGTTCATAATCGCCAACCCGGAACCGATAAACAGGATCAGCATAACGAATATGACAGACATGACGGAAGCCGGTTTTGTATCTGTTTTTATTTCAACAAGCGTTTGTGGAGGACCCGCATAACGGATATCAAGTGAAGGGAAATGCCTGCGAATCAATCTGATGACATCCATAATGTCAATCACGGCAAAGTTGCCATTTGCCAGGGAAGGTTTGCAGACAAACAATTCCTGGACATCTCCCGACACATCCCCATCCCCCTGCAGATCCAGTTCAGAAATATCTCTTAAAAACAAGCGTTGCCCAGGTTTTACCGTTATTTTCTTTTTAAGTCTGACTGTGAGTATGCTCTTCATGGACGGGCAACTCCTTTTTGAAACGTTTGGGCTTTTGTTAGTATGTGCAGGACTGACGAAATATAAAAAAACACCTCTCAGGGTGTTTTCAGACAAACAGGAATCTTTTCAATTTTGCGCTCGAAGCTTGCAAGATATTCCGAGCGGGCTTGTCTCTATCCTGGCTTGCAAAATTGCCAACCTCATCCTGAAAAGCACAAATGCCCAAAAGTGCTTCCAGTGCCAATCAACCATTTTCTTTACTTAAATCCAATTCTTCCCGAATTTTGGCAATAATTCTTTTTTCCAGCCGTGAAACCTGAACCTGGGAAATTCCCAACCGTTCGGCAACCTCCGACTGGGTCTGGTCTCTGTAATAACGAAGGTATACGATCAGCCTTTCGCGTTTGCTCAGACGATGAATCGCATCTTTTAATGCCAGTTTGTCAAACCATTCCGTGAATTGTTCATCAGCAATCTGATCCATCAGGGTAATCGGGTCTCCGTCATTCTCATAAACCGTCTCATGAATGGAAGCAGGAGCACGGTTTGCTTCCTGTGCAAAAACAATCTCTTCGGGGTCCACCCCGATTTCAGCAGCGATTTCCTGGATCGTGGGCAATCGGTTATACCTTTTGGAAAGTTCATCTTTGGCCTTGCGGATTCTGTTAGCCATCTCCTTCAGTGACCGACTGACCTTTACCATCCCGTCATCACGCAAGAATCGCTGGATTTCGCCAATAATCATCGGAACAGCATAGGTTGAGAATTTTACATCATAATTCAGATCAAATTTGTCCACCGCTTTCAGAAGTCCGATGCAGCCGATCTGGAATAAATCTTCCGCTTCATAACCCCGGTTGAGAAAACGCTGCACAACAGACCAAACCAGGCGGACATTGTGGCTGATGAGCGTATTGCGGGACTCCATGTCCCCTTGTTGACTGGCCTTAATCAATTCCTTGACTTTTTCATCCGACAGATGGCGATGCCTGTGTTTATGTATATCCGGTTCCATAGACATCCCTCAATGAGCCATCGTCTGCTGACGGCTTTTCAAATATTTAACCATATGAACAGTAGTCCCTTTACCCGGTTTGGAATGAATCATTACCTCATCCATGAAATTTTCCATGATTGTAAAACCCATGCCTGATCGTTCCAGTTCCGGCTTGGAGGTATAAAGCGGCTGTCTTGCTTCATTCACATCACGAATCCCTGTTCCCTGATCGGAAACGGTAATGCTGACCCGCGCTCCATCAATTTCTGTTCGAACATATATGATGCCGTCCGTTTTTTCTTCGTAACCATGAATAACCGCATTGGTTACTGCTTCCGACACCACCGTTTTTATGTCTGTCAGCTCTTCCACGGTCGGATCGAGCTGGGAAACAAACGAAGCGACGGCAACTCTGGCAAATGATTCATTCTCTGAACGGCTGGCAAACCTGAGTTCCATGAAATTTTTTCCTGATTTGCTCATGACGCCACCCCGCAAGCAGTAATCGCCCGTTCTTCATTATCATATGTAGGCAAGATCTTGAACAACCCCGACATCTCCATCAACCGGAATACCGATGGTCTGATTGAACAAAGAATCATTTTCCCTCCCAATTGCGACACCTTTTTATACCTTCCCAAAATAACACCCAGCCCGGAACTGTCCATAAACTCCAGTTCAGCCAGGTTTAAAACGAGGTGGGTACATTCTCCCCGGTCCAGTTCCTGCTCAATCGACGTACGTACTTTTTCAGCGGTATGATGATCCAGTTCTCCACTGAGCCGAACAACCAGAACGTTTTGATTTTGCTCTATTTGCAAGGACAAACCCATATATTCTCCGCTCCTTCCCCTTTTGTCCCATATCTTCTATCATATCCCGATGCATTCCTCCTGTTTGCAAAAATTATCCAAAAAAAGAGGATTTCCGACACATTTGCCGGGAATCCTCTTTTTTTCTACATTGGCGAACTTGCATCATTTGGCAAAAAGAACATATCTTCTAACGTGTGTTTCAGTGACGACCATAAATTGGCCTGTGCCACTTCTGCCGAACTGACCAGATTCCATTCAGCAACAATATTTCCGTCTTGCACGATCTGAAGTTTTCCAAGATGGTCCCCTTTGTGAATGGGAGCTTTCAGTTCATTCCAGATCCATCTCTTTTCAAAGCCTGTTTGTTCCGTCCCTTTTTTAACCAGTATATCCAGGGGTTGATTGGCCTGAATCCGGATTTTGTCCGGGTTGCCCTTGTCAATTCGCTTTTCAGCCAGGATGTCCCCCTGGTTAAAAATGCGTTTGCTGGTGTAGTGGTTAAATGCATAATCAAGCATGGAAACAACTTCCTGATTTCGTTTCTTGATATCAGGTTCTCCCATGACAACAGCAATAAAGCGGAGATTCCCCCGTTTGGCCGTTGCCGCAAGACAATATTTGGCTTCGGATGTATATCCGGTTTTTAATCCGTCCATTCCCGGATAAAAGCGGATCAATTTGTTGGTATTGACAAGCCAGAACGGTTTTTTCGTATTTTTGCGCAGATAATCCTCATAGAGTCCTGTATAGTTGGTTACCTTGGAGTAGGAAAGCAATTCTCTTGACATAATCGCTATATCATGAGCGGATGTATAGTGGTCAGGTGCCGGAAGTCCATTGGCATTTTGAAAATGTGTGTTTTTCAGGCCCAATTGTTTGGCTTTATTGTTCATCATTTGCACAAAGTTTTCTTCGGTGCCGCCCAAATACTCCGCCAGTGCCACTGCCGCATCATTGGCGGAAGAAATAGCCATGGCCTTAAACAAATCATGTACCGTCATCCGTTCTCCCTGTTCCAGAAAAATCTGGCTTCCTCCCATGGAAGCCGCATGTTCGCTGATCGTAACCGGGTCCGACCACGAAATTTTTCCATGATCAATGGCTTCCATCACCAACAGCATCGTCATCACTTTGGTTATACTTGCCGGGGGCAACGCCTGACGGCTGTTTTTTTCATACAGGATTTTTCCTGTTCCCGCATCAAGCAAAATCGCTGACACAGCTTCGGGAGCCAAATCGGTTTCGGATTCTTTCGCCAGAACCTGAACGGGCAACAGCAGGCTGATCATCAAGCCCAGCGAAATCATAGCGCAGCTGAATTTTTTCAGCATACAACTTCCCTCCTATGTAGCAGTATACTTAGTTTGAACAAGCATGCGGGAAAATATGCCAAAAAAAGAAAAGACTTCTCTGGTTGTACCAGAAAAGTCTTTGTTGCAAGTATAACAGTTGCCAACCGGTCGGTCACCCGGTTTGAGCCTGTATTTCTTTCAAAGACTTGGCGCTTTGATAAATTTACTTTTTCGTTTTGGATACTTCCACCAACACGGCTTTTGATCCGATTTCCTTTTTCAGTTTGATCCCGATTCCGTATCTGGGCAGAATTTTTCCGCCATCCGGATTGAATGGGCTGCTATAATCCCTGTGGTCATGAAATACCGGAATCCCTGGCAACGGATCATATTTCATGGTATAACCGAGATAATGAATATCAATTGCTGATGTCGGCCTGAACCCGAATGCTGCATCATTTACCTGATACCGGGTGGAACCGACTGTTCCGTCATTCCAGTAATGTCCGCGTTGATGTGCATCGACCACGCCAAGGAATCCTTCACCCGGATGAAGCCCCGTCCTGTTGTCTTCTCCCCAGCGGGCATCATAATACCAGACTACCATCCCGGGATCGTATTTCATCATTGTATCCTCGCGGCGAAGATGGGCAAGAGCCCGATCCATGCCATGGTGTGTCCGCCACTCAACCAGATAAAACTGTTCAAACGGAAGTTTGGCTCCGTCAAATACCTGAAACCCGTCTGTGACAAATTTGGGTTCTCCTTCAACATCATCCGAAAAAATTGTATTTCCGTTTGCTGTTACAGCGATATTGTCAACATAAAAACCTTCAAGGGCAAGTCCGATATCTGTCACATAGTTAAATTCTATTCTGATCTTTTTGCCGGCATAGGGAGTAAGATCCAATTGCTCCTGTACCCATTTTCCCCCGGTATTATCGTCATATTTTTTTATTGTTTTCTTTTCGCCATCAGCATGAACGTTTACATACAAATAATCGTAACCGGCCTCAATCTGGCGCCAGGATTCAAAATGAAGTTCAGCACGGTCAAGTCCTGTCAAGTCAATTTCCGGAGAAATCAGCTTTGTATCCAGCATATTTCCTTTTGTAGAAAAATATGCTTTTTTGCCACGTGGCTGGGTAGGCGGATCAACAAGGCGATCCGGAAGGTTTACCTTGAGTATTTTGCCTTTTTTCGTCATTGCTACAGCTTCCAGCAACGGAACGGTCCGTTTCTTGTTTAACTTGTCAAAATCAATGGCAGTAGCGGTTGGCCAGGTGCCGCCGTAGGTTTCCTGGAAGAACAATTTAGCCCAGGGACTGAAACCGGTTGGTTCCGTTCCGGGAATATCCCCCGTCCAGCTGCCATAAGACATAAGTGACCAGGCTTCAACCGGTGCTCCCGAACCCGTATAGCCCGTATCATATTCGTCAGGCAATCCGAGGTTGTGTCCGTATTCATGGGTAAATACACCGGCTGCTCCATCTTCGGGCTGAATAATGTAATCAAATGCTTTCAGACTTGTCCCCGGAATCGGGACAGGTTCAGGACCTACTACCGAGCGATGGGACCAAATCGCATTTTCACCCAGGTCACCGCCCCCCGCTTCTTCTCCCTCGCCGGAATGCACGACAAACAGGTTATCCAGCAAACCGTCCGGTTCCATCACATCGCCATCTCCGTCATGGTCATAAGGATCCCGTTTGTCATAATTTTTTTCTTCCCCGGCAATCTGTTTTCCGACTGCCGCCAGGGTTTCCTTGACCAATTCCTGCGGGCGTGCATCGCTCAGCTCATAATCCCCGTGATCCAGATGCTCTCCATAGTATCTGGCTTCATTCCTGGCCAGGATCCAGGGCGTTACCTTCCCGACAACGTTCCAGTAACCCGCTGACTGTTCCAGATAAAATTGCCGGAAAGAAGGAAGGCGGGTTCCATCATCCATCCTGAAACCATCCTTGTTGAACAGCAGTTGCTGATAGTGTCGCTCATTAAAGTCCTCTACCCAAAATTGATTTTTTTTCTTTTTAATGGAATTATGTTTAAAATCAGGAAACTCGATCAATGCGACAACAGCATGATCCGTAAATTGTTTTTTTCCCAGTTTTTCCTGTGTAACAGTTTCTTCATCATGTTGGGAGATTTTATCGGCAGCCTGCTTCTGAATCGCTTTTTTTCCTTTATAGGCTCGTCTGCCAAATTCTGAGGAAATATCAATACCTTCCGTTTTGCTGTTGGGAATCCTTCCGGCTGTCACATACTTCCTGATTGCCTGACTGACTTCTTCAGGCGTGGCATCCTCAGCCAGAACTCCCCGCTCTTTCAATGAGCGAATCAGGGCGATTTCATTCACCAAAGCCAGGTCAACATGTACTTCCTCATTTGCCGCTCTTGCTTCGGCCTGAGCCATCTCCGCGCTGAACGGGGCAATTGCTGCTGCACTGAGCAGCAGCAATGTTAAAAAAACAGCCACCGCTTTCCAGATTTTTTTCAAACTGTTTCCCCCTTTTGTTGAACTGTTAAATACATATATAATTATAAATTATGTAAATTTTTTTTCAATGAAATTGATATATAACATTTTGATTAATTAAATTTTAATTTTATAAAAATATAAAATTATATAAAATTAACGCTATGCCGTTACCGGAGGAATGGCTTCAAAATAAAAAGACGGGTCCCGGCTGAAGCAAGACCCGTCCAACTGACAACCATTATGGCAAGCGCTGCAAAATTCCTTTAACCAGAGTGGTGAATCGGTCTTTAACCCGATTGGCCGTCTCAATTACTTCCTCATGCGACAAAGGCCGGGGTAAAATTCCTGCAGCCATATTGGTTATACAGGACAGGCCCAATACACGGATTCCGGCATGGCGGGCTACAATCACTTCTGGCACGGTTGACATTCCTACGGCATCTCCTCCCAACGTCCGAATCATGCGGATCTCGGCAGGTGTTTCGTATGATGGCCCCAAAACCGCAGCATAAACCCCTTCCCGGAGAGAGAATCCCTGCTGTTTTGCCACCTCATGCGCCAGTTCACGCAATTCCGGGTCATAAGCAGCCGACATGTCCGGAAAGGTTTCGCCAAACTCTTTATTGTTCAAGCCAACCAAAGGATTGCGGAACATCAGGTTAATATGGTCCTGTATAACCATCAAATCTCCAGGTTCATAGGACAGATTCACACCGCCCGCCGCATTTGTCACAACCAGCGTTTTTACTCCCAGCTCCTTCATGACGCGAATAGGGAAAGAAACGGTTACAGGATCATGGCCTTCATAAAGGTGAAACCTGCCAGCCATGACGAGGATATTCCGATTCTCCAGTTTTCCCAGAATCAGTTTTCCGGCATGCCCTTCCACTGTGGATACCGGAAAATGCGGGATATCCTCATAACTGATTGAAAGCGGGTTCCCGATTTCCTCAACCAATACCCCCAGGCCGGATCCCAGAATCAGGCCAATGGCGGGCTCTTCCTTCATTTGCCCGCAGATAACTCTCGCTGCTTCCCTTACTTCTTCCATCGTAAAATGCATCATTGATTCGCCCCTTTTATTTCAACTCTCCCAAAAAACTGGTTCCAATTTCAGGAATCTGCACATCAAAATTCTCGGCAATGGTTGCTCCCACATCTGCAAAACTTTTGCGTACACCAAGAGAGCCCGGTTTGGACAATTGATTGCTGTATACCAGCAAAGGCGTATGCTCTCGAGTATGATCCGTGCCATGGTGGGTTGGATCATTTCCATGATCAGCGGTAATAATCAGCAGATCATTTTCTCTTAAAGAAGACAAAATTTCCGGTACCCGGGCATCAAAAGCCTCCAGCGCATCGGCATAACCTTCGGGATCACGGCGATGACCATATTTGGCATCAAAATCGACCAGATTGACAAACGCAAGGCCATCAAACTCCTTTTTCATCACTTTGAGCAACTGGTCTACTCCATCCATATTTGATTTGGTATGTATGGATTCTGTAATCCCTTCCCCGGCATAAATATCCGAGATTTTCCCGATAGCGATCACATCCTTGCCGGCATCCTCAAGAAAGTTGAGCACTGTTTTTGCAGGAGGCTTTAAGGAATAATCCTTGCGATTGGCGGTACGGGTGAAATTCCCGGGCTCTCCCACAAACGGCCGGGCAATGACACGAACGACAGCGTATTTTTCATCCAGAGTCAATTCCCTGGCAATCTCGCAGATTCGATACAGTTCCTCAAGCGGCACAATCTCTTCATGAGCGGCAATCTGAAATACACTGTCAGCGGATGTATAAACAATCAGCGCGCCTGTTTCCATATGCTCTTTTCCCAGTTCTTTAATAATTTCAGTTCCGGAAGCAGGTTTGTTCCCGATCACTTTGCGCCCGGTTTTTTTCTCAAACTGCCGGATCAATTCATCCGGAAACCCGTCGGGATAGGTTTTGAAGGGCTTGTCTGTATAAATGCCCATAAATTCCCAATGTCCTGTGGAAGTATCTTTTCCTTTTGACATCTCCATCATTTTCCCATAACAGGCAAGGGGATTTTCCACTGGTTGGATCCCTTTGACCGGCTCTATGTTTCCCAACCCCAATTTTTCCATATTCGGCATATTCAGCCCGTTTCTGTGTTCGGCAATATGCCCCAGTGTAAAAGCACCCTCATCATTATATTCCACAGCATCAGGCAATGCGCCAATGCCGACACTGTCAAGCACAACCAGTGCCACTCTAGAAAATGATTTCATCTTTCACAACTCCTTCCATTCCCATTATAAATAAGAAAAAAAAGAACGTACAACGTCCTTTGAAGGCAACCTTTTGGCTCTCTCGCCGTCTTGTCCGTTTCATCTTTATTATAGGCATCCTTAAACAAAAGTAACTTTTTTGTTACTCACCCATCCAGTAAAAAATCAGCAACCGCTCTTTCATTTCTTCAAAAGCAGATTCAGATTCGGCAGTTGTGCTTTCCCGGGCAATCACTTTTACCGCACCTTCTGATGGTTTTTCATACAGGAATTCCGGCTTGAAAAAAGGGGCAAGTACAGAAAAAAACTGATATAACAGCAGTGTAAACAAGACAAATAACAGAAAAAATTTTGCCCAATGCTTGATTTTGCGAAGAGAAATTACCATTACAAACCCGTCCTTTTCATATTGTTGTTATAACGTATGTTAAAGACCCCCGTTTAAGCACTGAAAAAACCACTTCACCCTGTTGTCCAAACCGGTTCCATCCTGAGCCGGGACAAACAAAAAACGTGAGATCCATGAAAAGATCTCACGTCACCTTGGATTTAGCTATTTTTTCCAGATTGGAAACCTTCCCTTTGCAACGATGACAGATACCGTGGAAGGTTAATCGGTGATCCATAATGTGAAAGTCATATTCTTTTTCAACCCGTGCTTCTATCGGGCCTAACCAATCTTCGGTAATTTCGTCAACTGAACCGCAGTGGAGACAGATGAGGTGATGATGGTGATGTTCCGCCCCTTCAGCTCTGAATTCATACCGCGTAACGCCATCTCCGAAATTTAATTTATGAATGATCTGAAGCTCGCTTAAAAGCTCCAAAGTCCGATAAACAGTAGCCAATCCGATTTCTGGAGCCTTTTCCTTCACCAACAGGTAGACATCCTCTGCGCTCAAATGATCTTCTTCATTTTCCAAAAGCACACGGACCGTCGCTTCCCGTTGGGGGGTCAATTTATAATTATGGGCGGACAATTGTTGTTTTATCTGATTCACCCGATTTTTCAATGAAGACACCCCCCGCCTATCTTACACCATTATATTTTAGGAAACCATAGGAAGTCAAACCAAACAAAACTAAATACAATGTAATAGTTATTTTAACATGAAATTGATTTTTGAATTATTTAAAGGAAATATTTGTTGGAATAGCTTCTTTCATTAATACAGGTGATACGTATGCTTCAAAAATCGAAGAAAATAGCATGATGATTGCCATTCCCGTTACCAGTAACGAAAAGGAAACAAAATGCGGGTAGATGGCTCCGCGATGATGAATAAGGCGATTTTTAAGCAACAAAATGGAAAAGCGTATTCCGGACATCGTGATAATAATCATTGCCGGAATAATAAGCAGATTTTGCGGCACGACCGAGACAAAGGCAAACCACAGCCCCTGCCAGGATAACTGGTGAACGAGAAAACCTACCGTAAAACCAATCACCAGTCCTTTCAGGAAAAGCAGTACCAGCAATACAGGAATTCCAACGACAGACAAACCCAAAATCCACATTAACCCGATCGTTTTCAAATGATCCCCCAGTGAATGCTGAAAAGCCACTTTGGAATCTGCAATGGCGTCTTCACTCAATCCCTGAAAAAAGAAGCCCAGATAATGAAGCAATCCTTCTTTTTGCGAAGAATCCAACGAATTCACCAGTACAGCGCCAAAAATTACTCCCGTCATAAACAGCACTGTAACAAAAATCACCAATGACCCCTGGTTTTCCATATACGCCTGAAATGAATGCCCGAATGTGCCTGGTTTCTTTTTCATGTTTTCTGCCTCCTTGTCCATCACTATGAAACTATGTGGGACAAGGAAAAAATATACGGAAAGCAATTCCGGGTTTCATTCTTTTTTTTGTTTCAAGCCATTCATTTCACCGTTACGATCAAGCAAAGCCTCTTCTCCCCACAAACTTTTGATGATCCATCCATCTCTGGAACTTTTGGTTGTTTTTGGATGTACTTTTTGCATTTTCAGCCCCAGCATTCCTCGCACCGGCCCCACCCAAAACAGGATTGCCAGCAGGATAATCACCAGGGAAATCATCATTTCGCGGAACCGGAAACCTTCGAAAGAAGAGGAAACAAGAAATTGATAAATAAATACGCCTAACAATCCATAATAGATGATAAAAAATATAACCCATATTCCCCTGAAACAAGCGATGAAAACAGCCAATTTCCTTTTGCGCAAAAGGAAAATAAGCAATTTGAGAAAGATTAATAGAATTGCACAAAACAGGATCCCAGACCAACCAATTTTCATCAGCTTTTCTGACCATTCCATATAAGACATCCAATCACTCCAAATTTCCAGCTTCTGCTCGGCTTTTCCTTCCTCATTTCATCAGCTTGTTCAAAAAAATCGATCTGGACCAAGGATCAATATGTGTACATTATACTATGAAAATCACCGGATCTGATGCCGGAAACAACAAAAGGGAAGAATTCACTATTTTGTACGCTGCGAATAAATCTTTCAAAAAAGTCCATTAATAACTGACAAGGAGGGAAAAATATGCCAGAAAAATATTTGTTCGGCTATTTTCGGACACTCGATGCAGCCAGGCAGGCAGCCGAGGAATTGAAAGCAAACGGATTTGAAGTTTATGTGGACCGCTTTTCCCCGATCGGAGGCGGAGACCGGCATGATTTGCAGGATGATGATTTAAATAACCCTTTTCGCAAATCTCCGATGTCATTGACAGAATCTGTTCTGGGCGGACCGGAAATCAGACAGGATACAGGAATTCTTCGTGCAGCCCATCCGGATGCCAGCGGGTTGTCCGGCGGACAAGCCTTGTCTTCCCTGGAAGACGTATCCGTTACCGTTTTCTTTCATGAAGAAGACAGGGAAAAAGCTGAACAAATCCTGAAGAAGCATGGAGCGCGGGATTGAAAAAGCCGACCACCAGTGTGGTCAGCTTTTTTTTGCGGAATATCCGGTTGTTTTTACCCGGCCGTATATTCCGCCGCCCCCTTCTTCAAATTCCAACCGTTGTTCCCGTGCCAGCTGGATCTGCCTTGCAATCCCTTCTCTGGCAATGTCTGCAATTTTTTCAACCGGTATCTGGTTGAGCACTTTCATTTCCGTTCCAAATGCTGCGAGAAGTTTATCCAGTGTCTTTTTACCCAATTTGGGGATAAACTCCAGCGGCACCTGATACCTGTAAGGAGGACGAAAAGGCGGATGTTGACAAGACTGATCACTCAATTCAAGGATACGATCGTATACGCCTTTCACCTTCTTTGTACTTCCGCAGACAGGACATTTTTCCGGTTCACTTTCCGGCCAGTAACTGTCACACTGCAAACATCGCGACCGATAATATTTTCCCAGTTTCGGATGTAATCCGCAGTTGGCCAGAATTTTGCGCCCGTCCTGTCCGGTCAGGGCCTTGCGAAATTCTTCAAAACTTGGTTCTTTTACCAACAGTTGATTATACTCACGCCCGATTTTGGGCAAGGAATGGGCATCCGAATTGGTTACAAACGGAAACCGGTTCAACTCCGATATCCGGTCAGCCAGATCCGAGTCTGAACTGAGTCCCAGTTCCACGGCTGAAACTTTATCCAGATCAAGAAGTTTCCCCATTTGATCCGTTGCACTGCCATAAATGCTTTTAAACGGGGTAAAAACATGAGCGGGAATAAAAATCCCGTCCAGTTCCTCCACTTTTTGCTGCAGTACCCGTACCGGCTGATAAAGCCTTTGTGTACTTAACTGGATATTTTTCATCGATTTCCGGCACCAGTCCGTAAATTGCTGCATGCGGGCCAGTGTTTTCAGGTAAACGAGAACATGGGCCGGCCCAAAATCCGGTTCCCTGATCTCAATTTCTGCTCCCAACAGGCAGGTGGTTTCCCCGTAAATAATTCCTCCATCCGGATGTTCCTTGTATAGTCCGGACTCAAGTCCCTTTATAATGTCTTCCTGAACCGGAGGAGACTGGGCATCAATAACGCCGATCATTTCCAATCCTTTGCGATGATAGGCTTCTTTTACAATATTTTCAAAGGTCAGGTTTCTGGCAGCAGTAATTTTCACAGGCAGATTGTGACTGGTTCTCCCGATGTGGATATGAAGATCGGCATAAATCTTTTTCAGGCTCATTCCTGAACATTTCTCCAATAATAAAGAGCGAACATGGTTTTGGCATCACAGATTTCACCTGTCTCCACACATTTGAAACATTCCTCCAGCGTCAGTTCTGCCAGTTCCACAAACTCGTCCTCATCCAGGCACTTTCTCCCCTTTTGAAGGCCCGTCGCTCTGTAAAGATGTATTTCTTCGTCGGCAAAGCCGGGAGAAGTATAAAATGAAGCAATTTTTTCCAGTTGCGCTGCCGTATACCCTGTTTCCTCTTCCAATTCTCTTTTGGCACAGTTCCGAGGGTCTTCATTCTTTTCCAGTTTGCCGGCCGGAATCTCCAGAATGGTTTTTTCAAGCGGCTTGCGGAATTGGCGGACCAGCACCAGTTTATTTTCATCCGTTACGGCGACCACCGCAACAGCACCGGGATGCCTGACAATTTCCCTTTTTGAGAGATGACCATTTGGCAGGCGCACTTCATCTACCTGTACCTGAATTACTTTGCCCTCAAATATTTTTTTTGTTGAAACGGTTTTTTCTTCCAAATCCTGTTTCATCTTATTCACTCCTGTTTCCCAAGTCCACTCCATTATAACGCACAAGGAACATAACCGTATAATCAGGACCATTCAGGCGTAAAAAAAGAATAAGAAGAATCCAGTCTGGAGGAGATCCAATGAAATTGACCATAAACCGGAACCGTATTAAAATGGCAGGCAAAGCCGGACAAATCCGCTCCTGCCTGAGAAAAATGGCTGCCCATCCGCTTACCGTAAAGCAATATATTTGCCAGCGCCATAAACAGAATCCTTTTTTGGTCCGAATCAAATAAACAGATCAAATTCGGCTCCCTGTCTCTGATACAATAATCACAGGAGGGAGCAATATGAAAAAGATTATCAAGGATGCACTTCGCCAATTGAAGGATCAAAGCGACCTGATCGGGATCCGCTCTGTTTCCGGAGGTGATATCAATCAGGCCTATCAGGTGAAAACTGCCAAACGGCAATATTTTGTAAAACTGAACCGGCCTGTTCCCGAAACATTTTTTCAAAAGGAACTTAACGGTCTGACCGCCATTGCGCAAACCCGGACCTTGCCAGTACCCCGAATTTACGGAACCTTCTATGAACCGGAAACCGGAACGGCTCTCTTCTTTTTGGAATGGATCCAGGGAAACAAAGCAAAAAACACAATCCCGCAGTTAGGGCAAGGGCTTGCCCGTCTCCATCAGGTAAAAGGACACGCTTTTGGATTTGAAGAGGATAATTTTATCGGATCACTTCCCCAACCCAACCCCTGGACAGCAGACTGGATTACCTTCTACCGGGACCAGCGCCTGAAAGTCCAGTACGAACTGGGCATAAAGCGGAAAACGATTCAGGGAATCCGAAGAAAAAGACTGGAAAAGTTGTTTGCCCGGCTGGACCAGTGGCTTCCCCCAAACCCTGAACCATCCCTGATCCATGGGGATTTGTGGGGAGGAAACTGGATAATCGGGGAGGGCGGCAGACCTTATCTCATCGATCCGGCAACAAATTATGCCCATCATGAGTTGGAAATTGCTTTTACCGAGTTATTTGGAGGATTTCCAGCTTCATTTTATGACTATTATCAAGAAGTAAAGCCACTTGACAAAAATTATCCTGAACGCAAACCGATCTATCAACTCTATTATTTGCTGGTTCATCTGAACCTTTTCGGAGAGTCTTACGGCAGATCTGTCGATTACATATTGGACACTTACGTTTAATCATATGAAGCCCTGAAAACACAGGCACCATCGACAGTTAAACGGGATCATGCCATATTAAAAAAGCGGGTTCCCTGGAACCCACTTGAATTGATTTCCGCCTTGCTGTGTTTGTGTGCAGTCTGAACACAGGACGGGTTTTGGTTTGAACTTGAACAGTCATATTCAATCTGTGCATACCAAACAGGTTGGCACTGAAAATTGCAGTACTGCCATCCTTGTCCAAATCAGCTCTCTACATCGTCATGCTGATAAGCAACATCGAGATTAACATGTACGTAGAGGCAGCTTTAAACAACCCGAAGTTCCGTTTTGGAGAGGGATGAAAAAAGCAAATGACGGCAAATCCGATCAAGGTTAGCACAGATAAAAATAATGCAGCAAAGTAATAGCTTTTCATGCCAATCAAATGAACGGCTACAATCATATCAATACTTGCCAGCGCGGTAGACCATACAATAATGAGCCGCGTTATTTTTTCTCCATATTCGGAGAAAAAGGTAGGGATACCAGCGCGCTTGTAATCTTCAGCATACTTGATACTGAACGTCAGGATATGGGTTGGAATCCACAACAGGATCGCCAGAACCAGAAGAACACCAATCAGGTCGACACTGCCCAAACCCAGGGCCCGTCCTGCCAGAATCGGCATCCCGCCGGATATACCTCCCAGGACAATCGAGAAGGGGGTTCGCCTTTTCAACCAGACGGAGTAGACTACCACGTCAATAAACAAACCGATGGCGACGATCCAGCCGTACAGCGCACTTAAGGCAAAGGCCCATCCGATCCCTGCGACGGAGAGAACAAGACCAAATGCAAGCGCTTCTTTTACACTCAAAACCCCGGTGGCCAAAGGACGTTTGGCAGTCCGGTTCATCTTCCTGTCAATATCGCGGTCAATCACCATATTAAGTACTGTACTGCCGCAAATTGCCAGGTACAGGCTTCCCAGCATGGGATACAGCTCTCCATTGCCTGCCAGATGACCGGTCGCACTGTTATATCCTGCCAAACCCGTTATCAGCAGGAGCATGCTCTGTCTGAACTTGGTTAATACCCAATAGGCGCGCATTTTGGCAAGCATCAGGCGACCTTTCGAGAAAATTTGCTGATAAACGCTCATCTGCTTCCTCCTTCAGGCTTGATGACTATTTGGTCACAATGGGATCCCGTACACAGCGAAATCCGGTACTGGGGCCAGCATAATCCGGCTGGGAACTGTTAGTTTTCCAAACTCTTGCATCAATTGCATATGTAGCTTTGCTTCCGCCGCGGATATTGCGGTAGTGGACCTGATAATGCAGATTGCCTGTCCATTCGCCGACATTTCCTGCCATGTCATACAAGCCGTAAGGACTTGCAGAATCAACTGTCTGGAAATCCCCATATCTTTTACCGTTATAAAAACCTACCGGAGTCGTGTCACTGTAACCTCCGTCTGTCTCAAACGGATCTTTGCTGTGGTAATAATTCAGATTGGCATGGGAAACTTCTTCTCCCCACGGGAAAGGACGACCATCCGTACCGCGGGCTGCTTTTTCCCATTCATCGTCTGTAGGCAGCCGATAACCATAAAAATCACAATAGGCTTTCGCGCCAAACCAGGTAACCATGGTGACAGGATGATTTTCATAGCCCGGTTTTACGCTGAACCTCTTTCCGTCGTAAGTAATCCGGCTTGCCGGATCGTTGAGATCAATATGCAGATAGTCCTTGGCCTCTATCTTCTTTTCGTGCTTCCCGCCATTAAATTTATCCCCGGGATAATAGCCCATGATTTTTCCATCATGCATTTTGATTTTTCCCTTTGCCAGCGCCTCACCGAGATAAGTTGCATATTGGGAATTGGTAACTTCCGTTACCATTATTTCATAGTCATAATCGATCTTGGCCGGCTTGTTAAATTGCCCCTTTAAAAAGGCACCAGCCGGAACCTTTGCCCAGGAATCCGGATTCACACCGGAATCCGTAATTTGCGTTACAGCATCCGTTTTTTCCGGAATCTCACCGCAGCCGGACAACAGAAGAACAAACAGCAGCAATGAAGCGAATAGGGTAAACTTTTTCATTTGCAATGGACACCTCCCTACGCCCAATTGTCTGAAATTGTTGATTCCAATCGGTTATAATCCATCGTACTTGCGTACTGTTATTGGTTATTTGCCGTCTGCTACCGGCTTGTCGGCCTTGTCCACAGAAGTTTTCTCCCGTGCCGGTACAGTTTCTTGCCCTGCGGGGCCTGCAGGAGTCGGATCAAAACCGCCCGTTTCCAACTCTCTTTTCCAGAATCCGTCGGCTTTGAAAAGATCAATCAAGCGCCAACACAAAAAGATAGCGAGGAAAATCATTACCAGCGCAAGCCCGATATCTGTCAAAATCATCGTTGTGTTTACAATTGGTTGCTGCATATACTCGCTTACAAAAAGACGTTTCATGGCAAAAACGGTTACAGCAGCGAATGCGAGATCAGAACCAATGATAATCGTCCAGCCAAATATCTGGCGCGGTTTGCCTCTTAACCCGACCCGATCTGCAAAATAGAACAGAATCATGATCGCAATTATCGTTGCGAGAATATGCCAGTGTCCGACCAATTCGATACGTTCATCGCGATGCGGCCATACACGGAAAATGTCATCCAGCTTGATGGCCATAAAGATTCCCACAAAACTGGTGACAAAATTCATATAAATCATTTGCCACAGAACACCGAATTTCAAAGGGTCATGCAAAAGCGCCCTGATCTTTTGCCCGGTTGTCGGTTTACTGATTCCCAATTCTTTCAGACGATCTTTCATAATGGCCGGCAAGCTGAAAATAACCAGGAAAAGACCTCCCAACAGGCTAAAGACAGCACCCACATAGATAATGGTGTGAGCAATATTTTCATAGGGCACAACTGACCAGGCACCCAGGGTGAGGGTTAACGTACCGATAACCATTGAGGGCATGGCCAGTGCATGCCAAAAACCTCTGAAATTAAACCAGCGTCCCATCACAAGGGTAATGGCAACCCCCATTAAAGCCAGCATGATATGCAGGTGTCCGATCACCGCCAGTTCATGGGCTGTCTTGTGAGGAATCCGAACCACGTCCTCTGCCAGAAACGTTTCAAAACCGCTGCCATAATGGGAGCCTGCCCAGGCGCCTAACACGGCAGAGCCCAGCGTTGCGACCGTTACAAGCCAAAAAGAGAGCCGCTCCAGATCAAGACCTTTCCGGGTGCGGGAATACGGCGAATCTTTCGGCAAATAATATTCTTTATTCCAGGGCCACAGAGCAACGGCAAGCATGACACCTGCAAAGAAGATCAGGGATAAACCAACCAGATAGAGCCCGTGCAATGTTTGATCATGGCCGAAATAGGCATATCCCAAACCGGAAAACATGGCTGTTATATATCCAACCGTTATCGTTCCGTTGATGATAGGGGGCCAATGTTCCTTGAGGCGCACGTTGGCCGTAATGAAATAGACAAGAACGGCAATAACCGGCATGGCGAAGCAATGATACAACATGACGATCCGGCCCTCGCGCTCGGATTCTACCAGATCCATGCCCAACAGGTTTACAGTAATATCCTTGACACCCCACTCCACCATCGGTCCGGAGAGTGTGCTCATCACGGCTGCCACCAGACCGACAAGAGCGACGGCAGTAAGAACCAGTCCTTTTGTTGAAGTAAACAGATATTTTAAGCGTTGGCCCAATCCAGTCATTTCATATCACCTCTTTCCGAGGAATGTACATTTCAAGGCATTTACCAATGAGATTTGAAAAAGAGCGGGCGTGACTCCTGTTTCAAAAAACTGAACAAATTGTTCCTGATCACGCCCGACAAAGCATCATAAGAACTCTGCTCTGCACACAATTGTGAATGAGCAGCCGTTTAACGTAGGAGTAGAAGTTATACCTGGATCTTACCGAATTGCAGTACGATTACGCCTTTGCTTCTTCAGGTTTTTTTGGGGGATGCATTTCCCTTTACAAAACCCAGGGCATAACTGATCGCCATCAACAGAAGCAACGGCGCAAGAATCGTGAGAATCATTTCCTGCGAAAGAATCGGCATGCCGGCTTTCAGAAAAGCCAGAGCAATTCCGCCAATGCTGATCAGCGTCCCGCCTACTGTCACCCATGGGAAGAAAGATGTAACTTCCCCTTTACGGGTAGCGATAATGGGGAGGAAGAAGATAGTTAACCCAAAAATACTGTGAACAGTTGCCAGGATCACTGTCGCCAGACCTCCCGGTTCACCTCCCAGGCGAGTAAGCGCTATTCCCAGAACACCAAGAATGGCAAAAATAAGAAAGGCCCGTTCACTCCTGGGATAAAACTGGGCAACCAATCCTGTAGCCAGCAATGCCGGAATGAAAGACGATACAATGACTACAAGGGGATTGGCCAGAATATCATAACCCAGGGCAATAAGAAGCAGGCCCGCGACCAGAAGGACAGCAAAAGCAACAAGATAATAAAGGTTATATTTGGCTTTGCCATCGGCTTGCCGATATTTCCGATAAAAATGAACAATCAGGTAAATAGCGACAAGACCTGTAACAAGAAGTATCAACCGGTCAAACAGAGTCATGATTCAGATTCCCTCCTTTTTGGTTCATCATTTTTGGCTGCAAGTCTACATGGCCTGACATCAAAACCCAAGGTTGTCTGAACAGATCCCCTCCAATCAAATGCTTTTTCTCTCCCAGACTCTCCGACAAAACTACACAAATTGCTCTTCATTGACTGGACAACGTTTACAATTGTAGCTTATTTCGAAAAAGCGATTACTTTTGTGACTTTTATCACAAAAGTTATGGAAGCCCGTTGAACGTTATGAAAAAAATAAATGACTTATTACAATTTTTATAATCTGAAAATAACTACTGATATTTGATTGTTGTACAGATATTTTCGATATACGATTTAATCTATTGGGTCGACTGGATTGTACAACTATATTTATAAATAAAAGCATATATTAATTTTATAAATTTTAAAATCCAAATACTTCCGATCGAGTCATTTCAAGTCCTGCCCCTTCCTGCACCTTTTTGGAAGGAAACCCTCCGCCATTTGAAAATGATCAGGCTTCTTCCTCTAAAAACAGAGTCGGGGCAACCCGGCTTGAGACTGGAGAAAACATATAAATAAAGACGATTTCAAGAAGCGGAGCGGCTTCCGACAGTGATGACCGAAACAAATGAAACCGGCCCTGTCAGGGGCAGCCTGACCAGTGGAAAATTGGATGTGAGGATTTTATTCGGGGCGGGCGTTAACGGTTGCGGGTGAAACTTTCTATTAATGAAACGGGAACAAAACGGGGAGGAAACACCCTGAAACATGTTTGGAGCAGCGTGAGGATGATATCAAGCTTTTTCAATATGGAGTATGCAAACAAGTTTTCCCTGATAATACTTTCAGCAAAGAAGTTTAGCCGGCATTTATAATAGAAAATTCGTTAGAATTCAATCTATACTTAATACATGTTATAAATTTTATTATAAAATAAGAATGCTGCCTTAGAAGTTGTTTGCAGAAAGGAGCACGTTTATGAAACAAAGCGAACATCTTCTCTATCAAGCCAAATTAAACAGCCTGACTCCACGGGAACGGCAAACCTATTTTGAACTGGTTCGTCTGGCATCCAATGAAGATACGATTGATGAAAATACCGGTATCCCGCTTCCCAGGGGATCTGCGATTATTTCCTACAAAAAGCTGGAAAAATATCTGGATTTGACCCGTTCCACCATCCGGCGAGCCTTGACACGTCTTGTGGAAAAGGATTTGATTGAATTGTCCAGTATTGGCTCAACTAATACAGGGAAAAATCTTCAGTTTCACACGATGTACAAGATCAAAGCCATTGAAGCAACACAACCATTTCCCGCAAAAAAAAGTCACACAACCACTCCGGTCGAGGCAATATACAATCTGGAAAACCGGTATTTGCAGCATCGCATGAAAGAATTGCAAAGACTTCGGAAAGAGCTGGAGACTGACAGTTCCCCCTCCGATTTGTTCCTGTTTGATCTCATGGAAGAAGCTTACCGGATCGCCGAAGAAACCATGGCAGCCAAAGATCAGTATCTTTCCGTCAAAAAAGGCACCTTTATTGAAGATGAAAATCAAAATTGCCGATTGCTGATCCAGGGAGACCAGGAAACCGTATCTGGCATTGATCTGAAAGTACGCGCTGTATTGGCGATCATCAGCACGATTGATAAAAGCCTCGACAAAAATGAACATAAGCCGTTGCGTCAAGCTTACGGGGAAAAACTGCTCAAAGCTTGCAAAAATTTGTTAATATCCTGAGAAGAGGTGAGGGCTGGATAAATGAACTATTTATTTCCGCTTGAAAGCAAAGAGGTCTTATTGCAAGAACTGGAAGCGATCCGTCGTTGGGAAAAAGATCAAAAAGATTTATGGTTCTGGGAAAAAATCGGGCGTCTCCCCTTTGTGCTCCTGGATAAATTGATCCCCAAAAAAGTACAGGAAATGCTCGGAAAACTCCTGGATGAATTGGGAAGCTACATTCAAACTGGCGGACAGTATCTGATCAACGATCAAGAAACGTTAAATCGTGTTTCCAAAGCGGCGGGAATCAAAAACGGCTCTCTCTCTCTTGAAGAGGTTGCCCACGTTCCCCTGTCCGTGTTAAACAAGGTTGCCGAAGAGACCAAGGAACATCACAAACAGATTGCAACCATGCAAGGAGCAACCACCGGTTTTGGAGGCATATTTACACTTGCCATTGATATTCCGGCCTTGGTTGGAATATCCCTGCGGGTACTTCAGGAAATGGCATTGATCTATGGTTACCAGCCCCGTGAAAAAAAAGAACGTATCTTTATTGTCAAATGCCTGCAATTTGCATCTTCTGATTTCGTCGGGAAAAAAACCATTCTGGAGCAACTGGCAGAGACCGATTCAGGCAAAGTTCAGCGGGAAGCCATTTCCGAGTTTCAGGGCTGGAGGGAAGTAATAATTAACTATGGTGACAATTACGGTTGGAAAAAGCTTTTTCAGCTTGTTCCTGTCATCGGCATTGTTTTCGGGGCAATCATCAATCGGTTTACCATTGAGGAAGTGGCAGAAGCAGGAATGATGCTGTACCGGAAACGGAGGATTATGGAAAAATTAAAAATCATTGCCCCTGGTTACAGTAAAGATTTTTTTACCTGATTTGCAATGATGATACATATTCAATCCCGATCCATCAATAAAAAAACAGAGAACCCCGGAAACCTGCAGGGTTCTCTTTTTTCCCGGAAATCCCTTGTTATTGGGTAACCTCAGTACTTCCGGAAGGAACTTTGGCACTTTCTTCAATCAGGGCAAGAACAAGTTCCACCGCTTTAATCAGTTCTTTGACCGGCATCCGTTCACTGGTTGTATGGATGTTTTCATAACCGATGCCAAGGTTTACAGTGGGGAAGCCGTATCCAGCCATAACGTTGGCATCACTGCCACCGCCGCTTACGGTTACTTTGGGAGTTCGCCCAATTTTTTCAACCGCTGCAATTGCCTTCTTCACAACCAGATCCTCTTCCGAAAACTTGAATGAAGGATATAAAACCCTGGTCTCAACTTCGGCCCTGGCCCCAAACTCTTCCGCTACTTCCTTGAAAGTTTTCTCCATATGTTTTACTTGCGCTTTCAGTTTGATTTCATTGCGGCTGCGTGCTTCAGAAACGATCTCCACTTTGTCCGGAACAACATTGCTGGCTGTTCCTCCCTTGAAAAAACCGACATTGGCCGTTGTCTCACTGTCGATCCTGCCCAGACGCATTTTGGAAATAGCGCGGCTGGCAACTTGGATGGCGCTGATGCCATCTTCCGGATTAACGCCAGCGTGAGCTGCTTTTCCATGAATCGTTGTAAAAATTTTGACCTGGGAAGGAGCAGAAATAATAATTTCCCCGACTGGCCCGTTTGAATCGATTGCAAATCCAAAATCCGCATCAACCAGGCTTGTATCCAGATGCCTTGAACCTGCCAGGCCAGATTCCTCTCCGGCGGTAATTACAAGCTGGATTTGACCATGCGGGATATTTTGTTCTTTCATCAAACGAATTCCTTCCATCAGGGCTGCCAGACCGGCCTTATCATCGCTTCCCAGAATGGTTGTCCCATTCGATTCAAAATAGCCGTCCTTCAGGATCGGTTTAATTCCTTTTCCCGGAGCAACGGTATCCATATGACAGGTAAAATAAATCTTGGGAGCGTTATCCAATGTACCATTTAATGTGGCTACAAGATTTCCTGCCCCATGTCCCGTTTTCTCAGCCGAATCGTCTTCCACTACTTCAAAACCGAGTGCTGTCAATTTTCCTTTCAGCAAATCGCAGATTTCCCGTTCATCACCTGTTTCGCTATCCGTTTTAACCAGTTCAATAAATTCATTAAAGAGTCGCTGTTGATCTACCAATGAAATGCCTCCATTCACTAAAAAATTTTTATCCTGTCATCCTGGCGATTTCGGAAACGGACTGGACAGGAACCGGGGGGATTGTTTGACAGATAAAGATTTAAAGCCAAATAAAACGGTTACATGAAGATCTCTTGAAACGATAAATCCAACCTGTATACTTGTAAATCCAATTAACCATCCTTTATTTTACCATTTTTCAACATAATTTTTTAAGATTTATTTCCTCATTTTTTTCCTTTATTACCCATTTTTTGTCTATTTCTTACTGCCAGAACCACTTTTAAATACAAAAGAAAGTGGCAAACAAATATTGTTTCCCACTTTCCTGCAACTGTTTTCAGTTCCTGTATTAAAAATTATAACGGAATATTGCCATGTTTTTTGGCAGGGCGATATTCCTCTTTATTTTGCAACATGTTTAATGCCTGTTTCAGTTTATGTCTTGTTTCCCGTGGATCGATCACATCATCAACCATGCCATGGCTGGCTGCTACATATGGATTTGAAAATTTCTCTTTATATTCTGCAATTCGTTCCTGTCTGGTTTGTTCCGGATTCTCGCTTTCTCTGATATCCCGGCTGAAAATAATATTGGCTGCCCCTTGTGCACCCATCACCGCAATCTCTGCGCTTGGCCAGGCAAAAACCAGATCAGCTCCGATTGCCTTGCTGTTTAAGGCAACATAAGCGCCTCCGAATGCTTTTCGCAAAATAACTGTAATTTTGGGAACAGTAGCTTCCGAATAAGCGTATAAAATCTTTGCTCCATGTCGTATTATACCACGGTGTTCCTGATTAACTCCCGGAAAAAACCCGGTTACATCTTCAAAAGTTATAATGGGAATGTTGAAACTGTCGCAAAAACGAATAAACCGGCTCAGTTTATCAGAAGAATCAATATCGAGACTGCCAGCCATCACTTTTGGCTGATTGGCAGCTATTCCAACAGTCCGGCCGCCAATCCGGGCAAAACCCACTACCATGTTTCGGGCAAACTGTTCGTGTACCTCCATAAAATCTCCATGATCCACAACAAGTTCGATCACTTTTCGCACATCATATACTTTTGTTTCTTCCACAGGTACAATTTCAGCCAGTTCCTCAATCCAGTCATCGTCTTTTTCTTCAAATGGGAGCTGTGGCGGGGATTCCTTATGATTTTGAGGCAGGAAACCGATCAGTCGGCGAACCTGTTCCAATACTTCCGGTTCACTTGCTGCAGTAAAATGGGCATTCCCGCTTACACTGGCATGAACCTTCGCACCGCCCAAAGATTCTGAAGAAATTTTCTCCTTTGTTACGGCTTCAATTACCTTGGGCCCGGTTATAAACATTTGGCTGGTTTTTTCAACCATAAATACAAAGTCGGTAATCGCTGGCGAATAAACGGCTCCACCGGCACATGGCCCCATAATGACTGAGATTTGCGGGATTACACCAGAGTAAATGGAGTTGCGGTAAAAGATATGCCCGTACCCGTCCAGAGAAACAACACCTTCCTGAATTCTCGCTCCCCCCGAATCGTTCAGGCCGATGACCGGAGCCCCGTTCTTTGCCGCCAGATCCATTAACCGTGCGATTTTAAGGGCGTGCATTTCTCCCAATGCCCCGCCAAAAACTGTAAAATCCTGGGCAAATACATAAACGTCTCGCCCGTTAATTTTCCCGTATCCTGTAACAACCCCTTCGCCCGGTGCTTCTTTTTGATCCATTCCAAAATGAACGGCCCGATGTTCAATAAAAGGATTCAACTCAACAAAACTGTCATCATCCAGCAACAAATCGATCCGTTCGCGGGCTGTCAATTTTCCTTTATTGTATTGTGCGCGGATTCGCTTTTCTCCGCCGCCCAATTCAACTTTTCGCCGCCTTTTATACAATTCCTCGATTTTTAGATGCATATTCATCTGATGTTTACTCCTCTCCATGCTGCGGTTCACAAATTTCAATCAGAACCCGGCCTGTTGATCCGGGATGCAGAAAAGCGATATTCATCCGGTGTGCTCCTTTTTTGGGATTTTCCTGAATCATGCGGATTCCTTTTTGTTTCAGGTCAGATATTCTCTGTTTTATATCGCTTACTTCCAATGCCAAATGATGAATGCCTTCGCCTCTATTTTGCAAGAATTTATAAATGGCGCTTTCTTCAGATAATGGTTCCAGGAGTTCGATCCGGCTTTCGCCAATCTGAAAGAAAGCAACCCGTACCTGTTCGCTTCCAACCGTTTCTTCACCCTCATAGACAAGTCCCAGTACATCACGGTAAAAAGGGATTGCCTCATCCAGGCTTTTGACAGCAATTCCGATATGACTAATTTTTTGGGGATTTACTGTGCTCATAACGACAATTTCTCCTTTTCGGCAATTGCTTGCCGGATAAAGTCCGCGATTGCCCTGGTGGGTGTCCCCGGAGTGAACACTTCCGCAATTTCGTGTTTTTTGAGATAGGCTATATCTTCTTTCGGGATGACCCCGCCGGCAATAACCAGAATGTCTCCTGCATCCTGTTCTTTCAGCAAGCGCACAACTTCAGGAAACAACTCGTTATGCGCACCGGACAGACAGGACAGTCCAACCACATCAACATCCTCCTGAACAGCTGCAGCTGCAATTTGCGCAGGCGTTTGGCGCAATCCTGTATAAATGACTTCCATTCCCTCATCCCTCAAAGCCTGGGCAATCACCAGTGCTCCCCGGTCATGGCCATCCAGTCCCGGCTTGGCAATCAATACACGAATAGGTCGTTCCATTTTCCTTCCTCCTCTTTTTATACAGCACGATACTCTCCAAAAACTTCACGCAATGCATGGCAGATCTCTCCGACCGTGCAATATGCTTTGACCGCACTTAAAATATGGGGCATCAAATTGTCTGTACTTTCAGCAGCTTTTTTAAGTCTGTCCAACTTTTCCTCTA
This sequence comes from Thermoactinomyces sp., assembly GCA_049587175.1. Taxonomy (GTDB): domain Bacteria; phylum Bacillota; class Bacilli; order Thermoactinomycetales; family Thermoactinomycetaceae; genus Thermoactinomyces. The sequence goes on along the minus strand of JBAVDL010000074.1, from coordinate 77,201 downwards.
CTTCCGACAAGTTGCGATTCGCTTTCAGTTCCGACAATTTTGCCAATTGCTGTTTCTCAATTGACGGGTCTACCCGAAGCAGCTGGGGTTCTGCTTCCTGTTCAATCTGATATCGGTTCAACCCGACAACCACCTCTTCTCCCGATTCAATCCGTCTTTGTGTTTCCAATGCGGCGCGATGAATCTCCTGCTGCATATATCCCTGCTCAACCGCATTTACGGCACCGCCCATCTCATCGATCTTTTCAATGTAACGCCAGATTTCCTCTTCCATTTGTTTGGTTAATGCCTCAATATAGTAAGATCCGCCCAATGGATCAACGGTATCGGCCACACCACTTTCGTAAGCAATAATTTGCTGGGTGCGCAGGGCAATCCGGGCTGATTCTTCGGTTGGCAGCGCCAGGGCTTCATCGCGTGAATTGGTATGCAGACTTTGTGTGCCGCCCAGTACTGCTGCCAAAGCTTGCAGAGTTACACGGACTATATTGTTGTCCGGCTGTTGGGCAGTCAAGGTAGAACCACCCGTTTGCGTATGAAAGCGTAATTGTAACGAGCGCTCGTTCGACGCGTGAAAACGCTCTTTCATGATTTTGGCCCATATCCGGCGTGCTGCACGGAATTTGGCAATTTCTTCAAAGAAATTATTGTGTGCATTAAAGAAAAAGGATAAACGGGGAGCAAACTGATCTACTTCCAGCCCTGCCCGAATGGCGGCTTCCACATAGGCAATACCGTCGGACAGCGTAAAAGCAACTTCCTGAACAGCGGTAGAACCGGCTTCCCGTATGTGATACCCGCTGATACTGATCGTATTCCATTTTGGCACAAATTCGGCACAATATTTAAACACATCGGTAATCAGCCGCATGGATGGTTTTGGCGGGAAAATATAAGTTCCGCGGGCAATATATTCTTTTAAAATATCGTTTTGGATGGTTCCTCGCAAATCCCGGGATTTGACTCCCTGTTTTTCACCTACGGCAATATACATGGCCAATAAAACGGACGCCGGAGCATTGATGGTCATGGAAGTACTTACCTGATCAAGCGGAATGCCTTCAAACAGTTTCTCCATATCCTTGAGAGAGTCAATGGCTACTCCTACTTTCCCCACTTCTCCCGAGGACATGGGATCATCGGAATCAAAACCAATTTGTGTCGGCAAATCAAAAGCAACGCTTAATCCCGTCTGTCCCTGCTCCAAAAGATAACGAAAGCGTTTGTTGGTTTCCTCTGCCGAACCAAAACCGGCATATTGGCGCATTGTCCATAACCGGCTGCGATACATGGTCGGATGGATGCCGCGGGTATAAGGAAACACTCCGGGCAGCCCCGGGCTTTCCTCTGGCCGGTCCGCCTCTGTATAAATACGTTTCACTTCAATATCAGACATTGTTTGAAACCTGTTTTTCCGTTCCGGTCTTTTTTGCAGGAGTTGTTCCGTCTTTTCTTTCCAATTTTTGAAAAGCTCTTCTTCTTCCAAAGTCTTTTTCTTCATATTTTACGATCTCCTCTCAATATTGTATAAAACATTTTTACTTTTTAATATACCAAATATTATGCTTGTTTGGAATGTTATTTGCAATGGCTAATCACGTGGACAAGCAAAAAAATGTTGATTAAAATATGATTTTGAGGTGAATGATTTTGAAACCAGCCTGGATCAAAACAATTGTTTATTTGATTATCCTGACAATGATTGTTACAACACTGGCATCAAGCATCTTCCTGTTCTGATTTTCTTCCGACTTACTTTCAAAGGGCAAAATATTCGTTTATACTGAAAATTGAAACGACTTGTTTAATACAAAAAAGAAAGCAGGTGCAAAAAGTGGATTATTTTATGGTACCCCTTCTTGTATTAATCAGTATCTTTGCCCTTTGGGGAACATGGTACAACAAAAAAACCGGGAACAAACCCGGTCTTGTTCTCGGCGGACTTTTTTCGCTGGGGATTACCGGGGTAACCTTACTGGCTTTGTACGATTTCTTTATCGGACTTTAATTACTCCGTAAAATTCAGTCAAGGTTTTCACCATGTCGGTGAAAACCTTGATTTTTTTGCAACACTTTATGCCAGCCGCATCAGCCAAACCCCTTTTGAATTACAATAATAAATGTAACGAATAAGAAGTCAGGCTGTCTGCTTTTATCTGGAAGTTTTCTATTTTTAATAAAATTCCTTTTTCTTGGCCTCTTCTTTTTGAAATACGATAATTGCACATATGTTTCTTCTCTTGGTACGATCCTTTCAATCCTGATTTGATTAAAAAACACCTGCCAGTATGATAAGCAGCAGGTCTGTCCCCAAAAGGAATGCGCATACAGAACAATTTTATCAATTCCCACACTGTCCGATATCTCCAACCCGGCAGGTTCTATCTATTTCTTTGGTTAACAGCAAGGAAAACTTATAAACACCGGCACCCCGGAAAAAGCAGCAGCAAGCCGGACAACTTCTTCATGATTCTCCCGGCGTTTTTAGCATTTCTTTGGCCAATACATCTTTATCTGCCTGAAAGAAGCAGAAAACGATACGCTCAACACATTTCATTGCCCCGGTTGCCAGTTTCAGCATCAAGACAAAAATTCACAATATGGTATTTGGAGGAAACAGGATGAACAAATGGAGTACGGCGATTGTCTTTGTGTTAAATGGGCTGGGATCCCTGTTCTTGCTCGGGGGATCGATACTGGTGCTATTTGGTGAAACTATATTTAATGAAGGGGTTGCAGAGTCCCAGGACTCTTGCATCCCCCTGTACTGGCTTTTACTTGTTTTGACGTTGCCGGTTTTCCATTTTTCCTTTCCAAAACAGTTGAAAACTCATTCTGCAAGAAGCGGATGGGCTTTTGCTTTAACAGGTTTATTATGTTTGGGGAGCATTATGTATACCGGGCTAACCAGGTTGCCTTATAGCGGCGGAAATCCTCTTTCTCCACTGATCTTTCCAGGAATAATTTTTGTTGTCACAGGAACTTGGTGCCTGATCGCAAAAAAATTTTCTGCAAGAAAGAGCTGACTCTGTTTCGATTATTCCCTCCAGTTTTGCAAAGAAAATCGGTTCATTTCCTTGAAATTTTTTAAACCCTGTTTGAATAAACAAGGCACCCGGGTTCAGTGGGTGCCTTCATATATTTCGGTCAGAACTTTGAATCCGGTTCGTAAGATTCCAGGCGTTCTTTTACGCGTTTTAGGAATTTCCCCGCCATCAGTCCGTCAAGAATCCGATGATCCAATGACATACAGATATTCATCATATCCCGGACCGCAATCATGTTGTTAATAACAACAGGACGTTTGACGATTGATTCGAAAGACAAAATCGCTGCCTGTGGAGAATTGATAATCGGTTGCGACTGGATCGATCCAAAAGATCCGGTATTATTGACGGTAAAGGTTCCACCCTTTATATCGGAAACTTCCAATTTGCCCGTACGGGTTTTTTCGACCAGATTCTGGACAGCCTTGGCCAGTCCCAGGATATTTTTCTCATCGGCATCATGGATTACCGGTACATACAACGCATCCTCTGTCGCAACGGCAATGGAAATGTTGATCCGCTTCTTCAGAATGATCTTGTCTTCTGCCCAGACGGAATTGAGATAAGGAAATTCTTTCAGGGAGTCGACAACGGCTTTGATGAAGAAAGGCATGAAAGTCAGTTTTACCCCTTCACGCTCCTGGAAGTCCTTTTTCATGCGATTGCGCAGCTCAACCAGTCCGGTTACATCAACTTCCATCATTGTCCAGGCATGCGGCGCTTCATGTTTGCTTTCTACCATGCGATTGGCTATCGTGCGGCGGACACCGGATACAGGCACTTCAATATCGCCGTTTCCCAAAACGGTTCCGGAATCGGCTGCCAGTGTTGCCGTTTCCTTTTTGATGTCCTTTTTCGCTTCTGCCGGTTTTTCCTGTACTGCTGCGGGTGTTGCCTGAGCCGCCCGCAATTGTCCAATCCCTTCTTCAATGGCACGAAGCACATCTTTGCGGGTGATCCGGCCTCCCTTGCCACTGCCGACCAGTTGCGTCAAATCAATGTTGTTTTCCCGGGCCAGTCGAAGTACTGCCGGGGAGTAACGATTTTTTTGCGAATCGTCTGCGGCGTTGGCCGCCGGTTTCGTCGCTTCGGCAGGCGCCCGGGTTTCCCCGTTTGCTTCCCCGGCATCTTCACCGCTGACATCAATCCGGCAAATCAATTGTCCAACCTCCACCGTTTCCCCTTCTTCCGCGATGATCTCCGTAACGGTTCCCTCAACGGTTGAAGGAACTTCCGCATTCACCTTGTCCGTTGTTACTTCACAGATGGGTTCATATTTTGCAACAGTGTCACCCGGTTTTTTCAGCCAGGTTGTGATGGTGCCTTCTGTTACGCTTTCCCCAAGCTGAGGCATCACAATATCGGTCACCATACAGGAACCTCCTCATTTGCTTAGAATTCTGCAAGTTCGCGAATTGCATCCGCAATTTTATCCGGATTTAACATAAACTCTCTTTCAAGGGGCGGACTATACGGCATTGCCGGAACATCCGGACCGCAAAGGCGCTGGATGGGAGCATCCAATTCAAAGAAGGCTTCTTCGGAAATAACAGCAGCTACTTCCCCGCCAAATCCGCCGGTTTTGTTATCCTCGTGTACAATCAGTACTTTGCCGGTTTTTTTGACTGCTTCCAGAACCGCTTCTTTATCAAGTGGAATCAACGTGCGCAAATCAAGCACATGTGTGCTGATACCCTCTTTTTCCAGTTGCTCAGCCGCCTGCAATGCATAATGTACCATCAGCCCATAGGTAATGACGGTCACATCGCTTCCTTCCCGTTTTACATCAGCCTTGCCAATCGGCAGCGTATAATCCTCAACAGGCACGTCGCCCTTGATCAGCCGGTAACAGCGTTTGTGCTCGAAAAACAGCACGGGATCGTCATCACGTATGGCCGCCTTTAACAATCCTTTCACATCGTATGGGGTAGAAGGCATAACAATTTTCAATCCGGGTACGCCGGTAAAAAGTTTTTCCACGCTTTGCGAATGGTACAATGCTCCGTGGACACCGCCGCCGTAAGGCGCGCGAATCACCATTGGTACATTCCAGTCCCCGTTTGAACGATAACGGATTCTTGCAGCTTCACTAACAATCTGGTTAAATGCCGGCATGATAAAATCTGCAAACTGGATTTCTGCAACCGGACGCATACCATATGCCGCTGCACCGATTCCAACGCCGACGATTGCAGATTCCGTCAGCGGCGTATCAAGCACCCGGTCAGAGCCGAACTCTTCATAAAGGCCGACTGTGGCACGAAAGACGCCGCCCCGGACACCAACATCTTCTCCAAGCACGAAGACACTTGGATCCCGTCTCATTTCTTCCATAAGCGCTTGTGTCACCGCATCTATATAGGAAATGACTGGCATAGTTTTCTCCCCCTGCTTATATTAGGCATATACATGGTTGCAAATTGTTTCAGGCTCCGGATAAGGTGCTTTTTCTGCATAATCCGTTGCTTCATTAACCTCACTTGTAATAGCCTTGTTGATCTCCTGATCCAGTTCGTCGCTCAAAACCCCCTGTTCAATCAGATAGTTCCTGAACTGGATCATCGGGTCTTTTTTCTTGGCCTCTTCCACTTCTTCCCGTGTCCGGTAGGTACGGTCATCATCATCACTGGAATGAGGAACAAGCCGATAGGCGACCGCTTCGATCAATGTGGGGCCTTCGCCGTTCCGGGCACGTGCTGCAGCTTCTTTCACTGCCTGATAGACAGCCAAAGGATTGTTTCCGTCCACTTTTATTCCCGGGAATCCGTATCCTTCTGCGCGTTTCCAGATCTCACCGCCGGCTACCTGTTTTTTCAGCGGCACCGAAATCGCATACTGGTTGTTCTCTACCATAAAGATGACCGGCAACTTGTGAACACCGGCAAAGTTGCAGGCTTCATGCCAATCTCCCTGGTTGCTGGAACCATCACCGTTTGTGGTCAGTACAACATGATCTTTCTGTTGCAACTTCCCGGCATACGCAATCCCTACAGCATGCAGTACCTGCGTGGTAACAGGACTGGAACCGGTCAGAATGCGGAATCGTTTATCGCCGTAATGCCCAGGCATTTGACGTCCGCCGCTGTTTGGATCTCCCGCTTTGGCAAAGGCCGACAACATTTGTTCTTTGGCTGTCTGGCCAAATGCCAAAATCATGCCCAGATCACGATAATAAGGGCAAAGCCAGTCTTTTTTACGATCCAGCGCAAATGCAGCCCCCACCTGAATGGCTTCCTGCCCCTGACAGGAAATAACAAAAGGAATTTTGCCTGCCCTGTTCAAAAGCCACATGCGTTCATCAATTTTACGGGCCAAAAGCATATAGCGATACATTTCCAAAACCTGATCATCACTCAATCCCAGGTTCCGGTGGTTTAATTGGCTCATCTGCCTTTCTCCTTTCATCCGTGAATCGGTTTGCTATCAACTGACAACGCAGCCTCCATATAAACTTCAGACAGAGTTGGATGCGGATGAATCGTATGGGCAATCTCCCAGGCAGTTGCATCCAGAATTTTAGCCAAACCTGCTTCGGAAATTAATTCGGTTGCATGCGGACCAATGATATGAACACCCAGCAGATCATCCGTTTTCCGGTCGGAAATGATTTTTACGAATCCGTCCAATTCCCCCATTACCAATGATTTGCCAATGGCACGGAACGGGAATTTCCCGACTTTCACTTCATAGCCCTGTTCCTTTGCCTGCGTTTCGGTCAGACCAATGCTTCCCACTTCCGGACGGCTGTATGTGCAACGCGGGATTGTTAACGGATCAATCGGATCCGTTTTCCTTCCAGCCATATGTTCTACAGCGAGGATTCCCTCATGGGAAGCAACATGCGCCAGCTGGTATCCTCCTGTAACATCACCTATGGCATAAATATGGCTTTCCTCGGTCTGCATAAACCGGTTTACCTGAATAACACCTTTTTCAATTTTGATGGCGGTGTTGTTCAGACCAATATCATCAATATTTGCCTCGCGCCCGACTGATACCAGCGCACGGTCTGCCGTCAATGTGACGGTTTTTCCACCCTTTTCCGCCTGCAGGGTAACTTTTCCGTCTTCAATGGAAACGGTTTCAGGAAGTACCCTGGTGCTGGTCATGATTTTTATTTTTCGTTTCTTGAAGATTCGTGTAATCTCTTTGCTTACTTCTTCGTCTTCAAGCGGCAAGATGCGATCCAGGTATTCGACAATCGTAACTTCCACGCCAAAGTCACTCAGCAGGGAAGCCCACTCAACCCCGATTACGCCTCCTCCAATAATGACGATCGATTCCGGCAATTTGTCCATATTTAGTGCATGATCAGAATTCATTACAAATTCGCCATCTATTTCCAGACCTGGAAGTGTTTTTGGCCTTGATCCTGTTGCAATTAACACATGTTTGGGCACCAGAATCACGGGTTCACTGCCATCATTTTTTTCCACAGAAATGGTACCCGGAAGCGGCGAAAAAATCGAAGTCCCCAATATGCGGCCTGTACCGTAATAAACATCAACCCTGTTTTTCTTTAACAGACCTTGCACTCCTTTGTGCAACTGATCAACCACTTTTTGCTTCCGTTTTTGTACCAGACCAAAATCCAGTTCAACTTCCCCGACTTTGATTCCGTAGTCCCGGCTTTCCTTTATACCCTGATACATTTCCGCACTTCTGAGAAGTGTTTTTGTCGGGATACATCCTTTATGCAAACAAACGCCACCCACTTTTTCCTTCTCGACGACAGCAACTTTCATCCCCAGTTGGGCGGCGCGGGCAGCGGCAACATAACCGCCGGGCCCTGCCCCCAACACGACGAGATCGTAATTCTCAGCCATGTATTACCTCGACTCCTTTTTCCAAAGGTGGATATGTTTTGGCGTCTTCTTCACCGCGTATCACACGAAGAGCCCCTTCTGCCAAAGCCTGCAATTCATTTTCTCCCGGGAAGATATGAACAGGAGCAATCCAGTCGACCCGCTTTCGAATCATTTGAACAAATGATTCTCCATAGGCCAAACCGCCGGTAAGAATAATCGCATCCACATTCCCGGACAACACCGTGGAAGCCGATCCGACCTCTTTTGCTACCTGATAGGCCATTGCCTCATAGACAAGAGCAGCTTTTTTATCTCCTTTTTCAATCATCTCTTCTACATCACGAGCATCGTTGGTACCCAAATAACCAACCAGTCCCCCGCGGCCGACAATCATTTGCATGATTTCGCCCAAACGATATTTACCGGAAAAGCAAAGAGAAACAAGATCAGCCACCGGAAGCGTACCGGAACGTTCAGGAGAGAAAGGACCATCTCCATTCAACCCGTTATTCACATCAATTACCCGGCCATTTTTGTGTATCCCGACAGTAATGCCGCCTCCCATATGAACCACGATAAACCGGCTCTCTTCATAGGATTGGCCAATCTTTTTCGCTACCCGCCGGGCAACTGCCTTTTGGTTTAGCGCATGGAAAATGCTCTTCCGTTCAATTTGCGGAATACCCGAAAGCCGGGCAACCGGCTCCATTTCATCTACAACGACGGGATCAACAATATACGAGGGAATATTCAGTTGACCAGCGATTTCCTGTGCTATAATTGCACCGAGATTGGAGGCGTGAACACCATATTTCTCAGACCGCAAATCCTTGATCATTTCGTCGCTAACCTCATAAGTTCCACCGGGAATCGGTCTCAATAATCCCCCGCGTGCCACCACAGCATCAAGCCGATTCAGGTTAATTCCTTCATGATCAAGGGTATCCAGTATTACCTGCTTGCGAAACGGATACTGATCAAACAACTCGTCAAACTGTGCAATCTCATCTGCATTATGTCGCAACGTTTCAACCAAAATTGACTTTTCATCGTCAAAGACGCCAATTTTTGTTGAAGTTGACCCTGGGTTAATCGCCAAAACCCGAATCGGTTCCACCTTCAACACTCCATTTCTAGTTAGCCCTCAATTTAAACTGTTATTTCAAATTAAAGTTTAATAGACTTCGTTCGTTTTGCAAGAAATTACTTCTAGTTTTACGTATTTTTTCAATCCGTTCTTCAGCCATACGATCAGCTGCGAGATAACTTGGAATCCCGTCCCGTTTTGCGATTTCGAAAACTTTCAGGATATTGTCATAGATTCCTTCCACTTTTTTCATGGCCCGTTCCCGGTTATAACCAAGGAGTTCGTCAGCCACATTGATCACGCCACCGGCATTGATGACATAATCGGGTGCATATACAATCCCTTTTTCTTCAAGCATGTCCCCGTGGCGTTCTTCCTTTAACTGGTTATTGGCCGATCCTGCTACGACTTTGCATTTCAACCGGTCGATTGTTTCATCATTGATTACAGCACCCAGGGCACATGGAGAAAAAATGTCACATTCCACATCATAGATTTTATCCGGATCAACCGCTTCAGCGCCAAATTCTTTCACCGCACGTTCTGCATTTTCCTTGTTGATATCTGTTACAACCAATTTCGCACCCTCTTCATGCAGGTATTTACACAAAGTATATGCGACATGCCCGACCCCTTGAATGGCAATCACTCTATCTTTGAGTGAATCGTCACCAAATGCTTCTTTTGAAGCCGCTTTCATTCCGCGGTATACACCATAGGCCGTTACCGGTGACGGGTTGCCGCTTGAACCGAAAGCGGGGGAAACTCCTGTAACATAGCGGGTTTCTTCATGGATAATATCCATATCTTCCACAGTTGTTCCTACATCTTCAGCCGTAATATAACGTCCGTTTAACCCTTGGATAAAGCGTCCCAATGCCCGGAACATCTCTTCGTTTTTATCTTTTTTTGGATCCCCGATCACGACGGTTTTGCCCCCGCCAAGATTCAACCCGGCAGCAGCATTTTTGTAGGTCATTCCCCTGCCCAGGCGAAGCGCATCCTCAATCGCTGCTTCTTCAGAATCATAGGTCCACATGCGCGTTCCGCCCAAAGCCGGCCCCAGGGTAGTGTCATGGATACAGATAATCGCCTTGAGCCCGGACGCTTCATCATGACAGAAAACCAATTGTTCATAATCATATTTTTCCATGTAATCAAAAATAATCATTTTGTATCATCCCTCTAATGTGCTTTTTTACCGATCAATCAGCTTTACTATCCGTATACTATATATTATTTGCTTTCCAACCCTCTTTTTAGTTGTACTGCAAGAAAATGCCAAACAAGACCAATACTTGAAACAGACGGTTTTGCTTCATGCCAAAAGTCAGAAACCGCCTTGAACCCCAAAAGATTATCTATATCAAAGTCATTTCAGCCAAAATTAAAATAAATTTGTTTAGAAAATTTGCAAGATGCTTGTTTTTTGCAAAAAAACTACATAAAATTAACTTGAATCATTCATTTGCCAAATTGCTAAATTGCAAGAATGCTCTCAATTGAGTACCTCCACTGTTAATAGCCTTTTAACAGGAGGTACTACTTTTTTTCTTTTTTTATTCCAGGAATCCAATTGAAGAATGTTTCTTATTATTTATAGGCAGATTGAACAACTGCCAAAGCAATTGAATAAAGTTTGGATTCAGGAGAATCTGCACGGGATGTCAATACAACAGGTGCTGCTGCTCCCAATACGACCGCGCCAATTTTGCTTTTTGCAAAGTATACCATTGATTTGTACAGCATGTTTCCTGCATTAATGTCCGGAACCAACAGCACGTCAGCCTTGCCGGCCACGGGGCTTTCAATTCCTTTATGCTCGGCAGCTTTGACAGAAACAGCGTTATCCAGCGCAAAAGGCCCGTCGATGACAGCACCCTTGATTTGACCGCGGCGATTCATTTGTGAAAGGGCTGCTGCATCCAGTGTTGCTTCCATGTTTGGATTGACCACTTCAACAGCACCTAATACAGCCACTTTTGGATTTTCATTTCCAAGGGAATGGCAATACTGAATGACATTTTCAACGATTTGTACTTTCTCCGGCAAGGCAGGTGCTACATTTAATGCCGGATCTGTTACATGAATGAGATAATCGTATCCTGGTACTTCAAATGTAGCAACATGGCTCAAAACCTTGCCTGTTCTCAGTCCCTTTTCCTTGTTGAGAATGGCACGCAGAAAATCTGCAGTTTGAACCATCCCTTTCATTACAACATCCGCTTTTTGATCCCGCACAGCAGCAACAGCCATCCTGGAAGCTTGTCCGGCAGAATCCGCATGGAAAATCCGGTCCTCATCCAGTTGCAAGCCGATTTCCTGACTGATTTCCCTGATTTTTTCCTTGTTCCCAAACAGCAGGAATTCCGCAATCCCATGCGAAATCGCATTTTGGACAGCCTCCAGCACATCCCTGTCATCTGCTGCTGCTACGGCAACTGTAACGGAAGGCAAGGACTCGGCTTTTTTCAGTACCTCATCAAATGTTCTAATCATCCTGCACACCTCTCATCCCGGCAATTTGCCATGTTTTTTTAAAAAGAAATTAATACTATCAGTTTCGCCGGTCATCCTGCAATTATGCAAAAGCTATGCCAACTTTGAAGAAAGAATGAACAAGCGGTGATTTTATTAATATTTATTGATATTTTAACCGCTTGATCCAAGCTTAACTTTTTTGCAATCATTTGCACATAGTGTGAAATTTTTTTCATGAAGTTTTTTGCAAAATCAAAGCAAATTATATCGCTCCAGTTTATAATACAAATTTCTTACGGAAATCTCCAGTAACCGGGCTGTTTCTGTCTTGTTTTTTCCGGTCTTTTCATAGATTTTTTTGATATACATTTTTTCCGTTTCGGAAAGTACCTCTTTCAGAGGCCTTGTCTCATCCGGATCCAGTGTGTCACTATCCTTTCCGGTTTCCTTGATCTGATATAAATCCAGGGGAGGCAAATGTTTTTTTCTCATGACAACCTCATTAAACTTCATATTGATCATCGCCCGCCCCAAAACATTTTCAAGCTCACGGACATTTCCCGGCCAGGAGTACTGAAGCAGAGTCTGAACAGCTTCCATATCTATCTCTTCTACATTTCTTCCATATTCCTGGTTAAACTTCTTGATCAAGTGCATGGCCAGATCGACAAGATCTTCTTTCCGCATGCGCAGGGGAGAAATCTGGATTGGCAATACATTTAACCGATAAAACAGATCTTCCCGGAACCTTTTTTCCTGGATCGCCTTTTCCAGGTATACATTGGTGGCAGCGATGACCCGGACGTCAATTGGAATTGATTTGGTGCCTCCTACACGCAAAACCTCTTTTTCCTGCAACACACGCAACAACTTTGCCTGCGTACTCGGTTTTAACTCGCCAATTTCATCAAGAAAAATGGTCCCGCCATTCGCTTCCTCAAACAGGCCTTTTTTTCCCCCCCTCCTGGCACCGGTAAAAGCGCCTTCTTCATATCCAAACAGCTCACTTTCCAGTAATGTTTCCGACAAAGCCGCACAATTCACCCGTACAAACTGGTTGTATTTACGGTCGCTTGCATTATGGATCGCATGGGCAAACAGTTCCTTGCCCGTTCCTGATTCCCCTCTCAACAGGACGGTAGCCCTCGTCTTCGCAGCCTGTTTAGCCTGCTCAATACAAACCTTCATTGCTTCCGAGTTGCCAATGATATCATCAAATGTATATTTTGCCTCCAGAGTACGAATAATCCGGCGTGCCCGCTCCAGATCCTTGTACAACTGCTTGATCTCCGAAACATCATATATAATTCCCACACTGCCTTTTAATTCACCATCGATCACAATCGGTGCCACATTAACAAAAACCTCTTTCCGATTGGGCCCAACCTTCATTTGTACACCACGTACCGGCTGTTTCGTCCGCAGCACCTTCCTGTGCATGCTTTCTCCCTCAGAAATATCTGTTTCCGCCGGTTTGCCAATAATATCTTCCGGCTTGAGGCCCGTCAGGCGGGTATATGCAGGATTAATCAGAATACCTGTTCCATTGGCATCAACCACTGAGATGGCATCTTCGGAAGAATCTATAATGGCTTGCAGCAGACTCTTCATACTTTCCAGGTCAATAATTTGCTGGGACAGATTTTTAAGTTCACTTATATCCCGAAATACGGCTACAGCTCCAATCACTTTTCCGCCCTGATCGGTAACCGGCACACGATTGGTTACAATTTCCATCCCGCCAGGCAGCACAAATTTCTTGTTTAATTCCGGTCGTCCATTTAATAAAACCCACTCCAAACGGGAATTGGGAATCACTTCTGTAATTTTCCGGCCCAGAACGGAGTTGACAGACATGCCGATCATCCGCTCTGCCGCCCGGTTAAACAACGTAATCCTCGCCTGCCCGTTGACGGCAATCATACCATCATGCATCGAATCCAGAATTGTCTCCAGTTCCTGCTGTCTTTGTTTCCATGCGATAAACCATTGCTCTTTTTCTTCAATCAGACGGATAAACAGATTGATGACCGTTCCCGAAATCAGAAGAGCACTTTCATCCTTCAGCTCTTCAAGCATTTCCAGCACCTGGGGATTGCCTGTTGCTTCCATGATTACATCTGGCGCCAATTTCAGAAACGGTTCCACTCTTTCACCGGTCGGGATTCCATGTTTTTTGGCTTCCAGAATTGCAGGAGCATCTGAACGCAAGTCAACTACACCGATCACCCGAACCGATTCAGCAGCCAGCAGGGTTTTCAGAATGGCAACTCCTCCCTGGCCGCCCCCTACAATCAGAAACGTCTGCATAGAGAATCCCTCCTTTCACCCGCATCTATCTTATCATATTGTTGTTTTTTAAACCCGGTGGAAATATTCAGCCAATTGCGTTATTATTTTTTCAGAGACGAAGAAAGGACGGTTCCAGTATTCATGAAGCCCCTGAAACCAATCCATGAGCGAATCATGGCTATCCTGATTGTCTGTATTCCCGGACTTGTCGCCATATTTGGCTGGCAATGGATGCAAGATATTCTGCATAATTTTTTTGCCGGAAAACCCTTTGACTGGTTGTTTTTTTTGGGAAGCATGCTTTTATTCCTGATCGGAATTGCAATCACGGCCAGTTTTATATACTATCGCGACTACAAAAAAAACCGTATCCGAAACAACCGGCATCAACCATCACCCTGATTTTTGATCCGCACAGTTGCGGATTTTTTTATTTTAACCGATTTCCCCCTTTTCACTTTTCTTGCCCCGGCACATATCCTGTTACAAAAAAGGGGGAGAAAATATGGCCAGGAAAAAAAGAACTTCCGGCAATGCTAAGGAAAACCGCCCGTCCAAACCAAGATATACCTCCCGGGCAAATATCTTTGACCATGAGGTATTGGCTCCGCTGACCAAAAGATTTCGCCAGGCCTTAAAGGCCAAAAATTATGAAGAAGCGCAAATGATTTACAAGGAGATCGTCGAGGCACGAAAACAACATCGTTTATGGCAACATCGCTGCGAATGGGTCCGAATCCGCTGAAAAATACGCAAAAAGCCACCCCTTGCAAGGAAGTGGCAGGTACATTTGACAATGCTTATACGACTTTATGTTCAATTCGCAATTTGTCCGCAACCATGGCAATAAATTCGCTGTTTGTCGGTTTTGCTTTTGTCACGTTGATTGTGTAACCAAACAGATTACGGATGGAATCCATGTTCCCGCGGTTCCATGCTACCTCAATCGCATGACGGATGGCCCGTTCAACCCGGCTGGGAGTTGTGTTATACTTGGCCGCAATCCGGGGATACAACGATTTGGTGATCGCACCCAGCAAATCCACTTCGTTATAAACCATGGATATTGCTTCACGCAGGTACAGATAGCCTTTGATATGGGCGGGAACTCCAATTTCATGGATCACATTGGTAATATTGGCATCCAGATTGTTTGTTTTCTGTCCGGCTGAGGAAACAGCTGTGGAAGCACCCGTTTTTATAAACGCGGGCTTCGAGGAAATTCCCTTCATCTGCCGGATTCGATGTGTAAGCACATCCAAATCAAAAGGCTTCAATATATAATATGACGCTCCCAGTTCTACCGCCCGATGGGTAATATTTTCCTGTCCAAAGGCTGTCAGCATGATTACTTTTGGCAAAACTTCCAGATCCATTTGATGAATTTGTTCCAATACGCCAAGTCCGTCCAGATGAGGCATAATGATATCAAGTACAAGAACATCCGGAATTTCTTTCTTTAACAGGTCGATCACTTCACCCCCGTGGTGGGCCACACCAATCACTTCAATATCGCCCTGATTTGTCAAATGTTCTTTTAACAAATCGGCAAATTCCCGATTATCATCAGCCAATATGACACGAATCTTGTTCAATGAAAGAACCTCCTAATCGTCCAAAAAACAGTTTACATTTTCCATTCGACAAACAATTAAAACTTCCTGCATGCCGCTTTCCGTCCAATTCATATTTTTCAATAATATGGAAAACACTTTACAAAGTAAAAGAAAAATCGTTTATAAATATATAATTTGAAGCATATTATCAATAGAAAGGAGCGAAGTAAAGAATGGACAAAAAATCATCATCCAGCTTAAACCAAAAGAAAAAATTAAATAAACCTGTTCCGCAAAACAAAATTGAAAATGAAACGGCAACTGGTTTCGGAGATAAAAAACTGGAAGGGCCTGACCGGCCATCTACCTGACCTGCATAGGCACCGGGCAAAAACTGTCCCGGTGCCTTTTATAGTTCAAAACCTTTATATAAATTCTATTTAGAAAAAAAATCAAATTCTAAGTTATAAAATTATTATTATAAAGGTTGATTTATATTTTAAATTATTTTAAGATGTTAGTTGTCACTTGTTTACTTTGTTAATTAAAAAAATGTCAAAAGCATCTATAATTATTCTAAGCTATGTATATTTATATAGTGAGGTGATTTGATGAAAAAGCTGAAAATCAGCCTTGCATGGCAAATTTTTATCGGTTTGATATTTGGGATTGCAGTAGGTGCTATTTTTTTTGGAAATCCCTCTGTTGAAAGAATTTTACAGCCAATTGGCGATATTTTTCTACGTCTTATTAAAATGATCGTTATTCCGATCGTCGTCTCCAGTATTATTGTCGGTGTTGCCGGAGTAGGCGATATTAAAAAGCTTGGCAAACTTGGCGGAAAAACAATTTTATATTTTGAAATCATTACAACGGTAGCACTTTTGGTCGGATTGCTTGCAGCAAACATATTTCAACCTGGCAACGGGATCGACATGAACGCTATCCAGCAAACGGATATCAGTCAATATTCACAAACTACCAAAGAAGTGGAAAGTCACAGTATAGTTGATACCTTTGTTCATATTGTTCCTGATAATTTATTCAGTTCAATGACTGATGGAGATATGCTGGCAATTATCTTTTTCTCTGTCATGTTCGGTTTGAGCATTGCCGCAATTGGTGAAAAAGGGAAACCCGTATTAAATTTTTTTCAGGCAACAGCTGATGCCATGTTTTACATGACCAATCTGATCATGAAATTTGCACCTTTTGGCGTATTTGCCCTAATCGGTGTAACGGTATCCAAATTTGGGATTGAATCGTTGATTCCGCTCAGTAAACTGGTTATTCTTGTATACTTAACCATGATCTTTTTCGTCGTGGTCATATTTGGCTTGACTGCAAAAATAGTTGGTGTCAATATTTTCCATTTAATGAGGATTTTAAAAGATGAATTGATTCTGGCTTATTCCACTTCCAGCTCGGAGACAGTATTACCGAAATTAATGGAGAAAATGGAACGATACGGATGCCCGAAAGCAATCACTTCATTCGTCATTCCGACCGGCTATTCGTTTAATCTGGATGGTTCCACCCTGTATCAGGCAATTGCTGCAATCTTTATCGCTCAAATGTACGGGATTGATTTGACGATCAGCCAACAAATCACCTTGCTTCTTACCTTAATGGTTACTTCAAAAGGAATTGCCGGTGTGCCAGGTGTTTCTTTCGTTGTCTTGATGGCGACTTTGCACGTTGTCGGCATTCCGCCAGAAGGACTGGCCTTTATCGCCGGGGTAGACCGCATTATGGACATGATGCGTACTGTTGTAAACGTAATGGGAAATTCACTGGCTTCTGTTGTCATGTCCAAATGGGAAAAACAATTTAATGAAAACAAAGCGCAAATATATATTGAGGAACTCCGTAAAGCCGCTTAAACTGCTGTACTTTATACAGCAGTTTTTTTTCGGAACAACAGATCATAAAATAACATCTTTCCCCGGTCTTTGCAATCCGTATTCCTCCGGATGTTCCCCGGTGAAACCGGCTTAAACCCATTAAGGAACATCTATGGGTTAAATCATTGGTTTTCCTTCAAATCTATCCAAAATAGTCGTTCTTCTATTCATTTTTAACATAATACATTTTTGTTTCAGTTTACATTTACTTAATTTGATAAATAATAAATTCCATTTTGTAAATTATAATTGCATCAATTCTGTTTATAGAAGCAGCACTCTATGCAAAAGTTTTCTTTATTGGATACCAAAAAACACCATACCCGTTGTTTCCTGATTTCCCCCTTCTGCTACTACTCTGTTAGTACCGGATCGCAACGATCTCTTTGCCGCCTTCTCTTTCAAAAGTTTTCTCTCTCTCATTGCGGATAAATCCCATGTTTGATTTGCTAAATGACCAAAGATGACCATGAAATTTATTCTATTTATCAGATAATTCCCCGCTTGAAAACAAATCTGGCTAAATACGGATAAAAATTTTAACAATTTGTACAAATATATTTGCGTTAAAATATTTGAAATACAGGTATAATTCCTTTATCTTTATTTTTCCAACGTTACCCATGACCGGGAACACAGCAGTGCAAAAACAAATTGAACTTACTTATTTAACAGGGTGAACCAATGGTTCAGTCTGTCTCTTTGGATTGTCGTTTTGATGAACAAACAGACAAAAAGGAAGGTGAACAGGGTACGGAAAACAATTTTATACATAGGGGAACCCCAGGCAAAACTTATTGATAATTTCCGGTTTTCCGTAAAAATATGACATGACGCGCATGAATAGAAAATCGATTTATCGCTGGATGATGGGTTTTCTGATCGCTTTGGTCAGCATAAGCATTTCCTTTGGACCCGGCTTTGTTGTTTTTGCAGAAGGAGAAGGAAGTTTCAATGCTCCTCCCATTAACGAGGATTTCTATCAGCCAAAGGAAGGAGAGAAACCAAAACCGCATCAACCAATAAATGGTACAAATACACAGATACAAGCAAAAGATCAAAAACAGCCCGCAAAACAGGAGACAAAGGAAGATGACGGGCCGGGCATTTGGGATGTATTGAAATTCATGTCCAAGGATGTTGTAACAGACACCGCCGCTGCCATTGAACCCAATATCTACAATGAAGCACGTTATGATATAATTACCGGCCAATGGGAAAATCCCAATGCTAATGGTATTCTTTATACCTCTCTTGTCAAAGTGCCGCGCTCCCTGTTGGGAAACTTGTATTTCCAGGACGGTTCCATTGGAAAAATCGCAATCGATACATGGGACGGAGCAGAAAAAACATTGGATGCCTGGAACAAATATAAAACTTTGAGAGAAATTAATACGCTGCAACGGATGAATGAATCGACTACAATATCAATCTTTCAGAAAGCCGAAATCCAGAAAAAGATTGGCAGCCTGAAAACAGTCACCAAATTCGCCAAAGGAGTGGGATTTGCCAGTTTGGGGATCTCGGCCATTGATGCCGGCAAAAATTTTGTGGATGCCTTTAAAGCTGATAACTCTGATGAAGCCTATAAGTCGATTGCCAAGGGTGTTGGAAGTGTAGGCGAAATGCTGATTGCCGGAGGGCAAATATTGGGCCCCACAGGTCCGGGAGTCTTTTTAATGGGTGCAGGAACGGTATTGTGGGCAGGAAGCGCTTTGTACACCCATCGGGAGGGGATTAAAAAAGGAGTTAAAAAAGCAATAAATGGTGTAAAATCAGCTTGGAACAAAATTTTTGGTTAATATAGGGGGTTAGATCGATGAACCTGGAAGAATTAAGAGTTAATCCCAATCCTGAACCGCCGGAATTGATCAAAAAGGTAGCACGTTCTTACGTAAAAAAGGGAGAAACCTATAATGTATTTCCACATAAAATCATATGCAATAATGAAAAATACTATTATGTCAGTTTTTATCCCAGAGAAGATCATTTAACCGGCATATTAATCATCCATGAGAATGGAAATATCCCCATTCACAAAAACGTTATTGAGATTCTAGACTACGTCGCTACTGTAGACGCAGAATTAGAAAATATATTTATTTATGGTTTAGAGTGGTCACAAAGACCAATGGAAATATGGAAGAAAGGACAATCTCTTCTGGAGTCATTTGCTGAACTTGTCCATGCTTCGGATGATAAAGATTTGAAAAAAGGATATGAGTTATTTTGTTCCATACCACAAGTCATATTTGAAACACAAGATCAGTTAAAAGAAATCGTAGAAAAGGCAAAAGATCTTTATCGAGAATTAACCACCGACTATCTTATGACCAAAGATTATTTCAAAAAAGTAGACAAAAATCACTTGCAAATGATGGAAACTATGAAAAAACAATTTGAAGTACAGATCGAAACGAAAAAAGAACGAAAACAATTTCTAAAAAAATTAAGAAAAGCAATTCCTTTGTCGGATTTGCAAAAATGGTTTCTGTACTTGCGGCTTTATAAATTTCATCGTTGGTTAAACGCCGATTCGGCAACCTTGGCTGAATATAAAAAATTTAAAGCTGATGTTTCCAGAGAAAAAGCAACAGAACAAACACGAAAAAAATTGATCGAAAAAATCCGCAACCCCAGAGGTTAAGTTTAAAAGGAGAGGACTTTATGCTGATCCGTGATTCGCTGCAATTGTATCGGGAAGAGTTTGGCAAGATTCTGTTGCTTGGCCTGCTCGTGGTATTTCCGGTGCAATTCCTTTGTCTGATGATCAACAACTATTTTTATACATACTATGGTTCAACGCAAATCTATGTGGCTGAAATGTTTTATGGAATCAATATACTGCTGGCTACCTCAGTGGTGCAAATTCCATTTATTAAAATGCTGGAGTGTTACAAAAAAAGGGAATACATTGACTTTGCCACAGTTTATGGAAGCTTCTGGGAATACGGATTTATGGTGTTTGTAATGGGAGTGATCTACACCCTTGGGGTCACGACCGGGACATTTCTTTTTATCATCCCGGGGTTGATATTCATGGTTCTGTTCTATACTTTCCCGTATGTCGTCATTTTGGAAAAGAAAAAATGGTGGCAAGCCTTCAAATTGGCGTTTCAGTTTGGCAAGAAAAATTTTTGGAAACTGTTCGCGATTATTTTCGGTTTTGCAGTGGTTGAGTGGGCGATCGAATGGGTTGCCCAAATGCTTGCCTTTTTAATCACCGACCGCTATCTCGTGATCGCCCTGGTAGTAATGTTTGTCAATATGTTGTTTGTCCCATTGTTTGCTTTTATCAATGCTTCCTTTTACAACGACTGGAAAGAGCAAAGCAGTTGTTCGCTTAAAAAGGCAAGTTCCTAAAATCGGGCTGTAAAAAAAGCGGCTACGATCATTCGTAGCCGCTGTGGATTGAATAACCCCTGCGTCTTGCAACATCCATTCAATAAATGTTCCATATCCCGAAGTTGGATCATTAACAAAAACATGGGTAACGGCGCCAATCAGTTTGCCATCCTGGATAATCGGACTTCCACTCATTCCTTGTACAATACCACCTGTTTTCTTTAATAAACGCGGATCGGTCACTCGGATGATCAAGCCTTTGGTTGCCGGATACTTTTGCTTGATGACGTGCACAATTTCAATATCGTATTCCTCCACTTTCTGTCCCTCAACCACTGTCAGGATTTTGGCCGGCCCTTCTTTTACCTGCTCCGCCAGAGCAATCGGGATAGGCTTGTCAAATTTGCCGTTATCCGGTGCTTTTTCCATTTGGCCAAAAATCCCGAATGGGGTATTCTGCTTGATATTCCCTAACACCTGATTTTCCTGGAAGAAAATCGCTCTTTTTTCACCCGGTTCTCCCGATTCCCCTTTTTGGATCGATGTCACATTGGATTTGACAATTTTCCCATCTCCAACCAAAATGGGGTGACCTGTATCCAGATCGGTAACGACATGTCCCAATGCCCCATAAACATGCTGTTTTGGATCAAAAAAAGTAAGAGTTCCCACACCGGCTGCTGAATCACGAATGTACAACCCCAGACGGTAACAATGATCTTTTACATCCCGCACAGCCTGAATTGTGGTTATTTTCCTTTTCCCGTCGCGCAGCAGTGTTACACGGATCGGTTTCGTTCCTGATTTTTCCACAATATTGGAAACATCCTGGACCCGGCGTACCGCTTGGCCATTCAGTTCAATCAGGTAATCCCCTACACGTATATCTGCGGTTTCGGCGGGTGATTTTACTTTGTAACCACCCGTTTGCACACGGTGATGCCCGACAACAATCACTCCTTTTGAGTGCAGCTTGACACCTATGGATTGGCCGCCGGGAATAACCTTTAACCGGGGATAGACCTGAATTTGTACTTTTTTAATCGGGAGGGTACCGAACAATTTTACTGTAAGCCAGGTCTTGCCTGCAGTTTTGGTAAATAAAGTGAAGGAATGGCGAAGATTTTTCAGGTTTTGCGTCTGATCCGATCCGTCTATGTGCAGGATGCCGGGATCCGACACATCCGCAGTAGCCGGTATTGACAAATGCAATTGTTTCCACTCACCCTGAAAAAGCCGGATTTCCTGTGGAAACTGGGTAAACTGTTGAAAAGCATTGGTAGTACTTCCCATTATGAGGAGAAGCACCAGGAGAAAACCAAACCATTTTTGCTTCCCTTGTCTTTGCAATCTTACCACTCTCCTGAGCTTCCCGCCTTTCCTTTCGCCGTTTGAAAGGTGCAGCTTACTATTAAGTTAACCTCCTCTCCCTGCTTTTATGTCCAACAAATTCATCCTGTATATGATCCTGTTTTCCAAAAAACAAAAAGCCTTTAACACATCGGTTAAAGGCCAAAAGCTGTTCATCTGATGCATGCTTCCAAATCCTTCTTGCCAGGGTATACAGCGCAAACGGGTTTAACGCCGCTTTCAAACAGCAATGTTGCCGAGACACAAATTCTACTCTGCCCGTTTTTTCTTGGCTTCATCAGCCAGCCGAAGCATTTCCCGCGCATGATTAAGGGTCGTACTGGTAACTTCCACCCCGCCAAGCATACGGGCCAATTCCAATGTCCGTCCTTCCCTGTCCAGTTTTTCCACTCGAGTTCGGGTCTTGGCTTGCAACACTTCTTTTGAAATATACAGATGACAGTCTGCCATGCAAGCCACCTGGGGCAAGTGTGTTACACAAAGCACCTGGTACTTCCGGGACAGGAAGGCAATTTTTTCGGCAATGGCCTGAGCCGTGCGCCCACTGACTCCGGTATCGATTTCATCAAAAATCAGGGTATGAACCTGATCGACTTCGGCAAAAATACATTTGAGCGCCAGCATCAAGCGGGACAATTCTCCTCCTGAAGCAATCCTGGCCAGAGGTTTTAACGGTTCACCCGGATTGGGAGCAATCTGGAATTCCACTTTATCCTGTCCGTTGGAATAAAACCTTTGTTTCTGGTGAGGCTCATGCAAAAAAGCAACATGAAAAACCGTTGAACCCATATTCAGATCCTTCAGTTCTGCCTCCACCCTGTTTTTTAACTGGACAGCCGCTTTTTTCCGTTCCTGTGTCAGCTGATATGCCAGCTTTTTCAATTGTTCCCTCAGTTGATCCAGTTTATGTACAAGCTCCGCTTCTTTTTCTTCATGATTTTCCAGCACATGGATTTCCTTCTCAACCTGCTTGCCATAGGCAAGAATTTCCTCAATCCGATCCCCGTATTTGCGTTTCAGTTGCCTGATCAGATGCAGCCTTTCCTCTACCTCATATAAACGTTCCGGATCAAATTCAAAATCATCCTTGTACACAGCGATTGCACGGGATACTTCTTCCAGTTGATAATAAGCAGTCTGGGCAAGTTCAAGTATGTTCTGCAATGAATTATCCACTTCCGCAATCTGTTCCAAATGGGAAATCGCTTCCTGGATCAGGTTTAGGCCACCTTGATCGCCGTTCAGGCTTTCATAAGCCTGCGCACCATGCATGATTAATTTTTCAGCGTGTGACAGGCGGTTTCGTTCCTGTTCCAATTCTTCGTCTTCACCGGGCGTTAACGAAGCAGATTCGATTTCATCAGCCTGAAATTTGAGCAGATCCAGACGGCGAGCCAAATCACGCTGGCTTTTCCGCAATTGCTCCAATTGACGGTGCAATTCCTCATACGTCTTGTAAATTCGTTCATATTCTTTGCGTAACCGAAGCAAGCCTTTGCCGCCAAAATGATCAAGCCACTCCAAATGCTCATCGGTATGCAACAAGGACTGGTGTTCATGTTGCCCGGAAATATCAATCAGGAAAGGCCCAATTTTTTTGAGCAATGCCAGAGTGACAATTCGTCCGTTGATCCGGCAGGTACTTTTTCCGGCCGCTGATATCTCCCGACGAACAATCACCTGATCCAGATCCTCGTCGTCAAAGCCCCATTCCAGCAAAGAGGGACGGGCAGGGTGGCTTTGCTCCAGTTCAAACACCGCTTCAATTTCCGCCTTCCCTTCCCCATGGCGGACAAAATCGGTTGAAGCCCTGCCGCCGATAATCAAACCCAATGCATCGATAAGGATGGATTTCCCGGCGCCCGTTTCGCCAGTCAAAACATGAAACCCGTAGTCAAACTGCAAGTGTACCTCTTCAATAATGGCAAAATGGCGAATAACGAGTTCCCTCAGCATTGAAATCGCCTCCTACAGCAAATCCAGGAAGCGCTGCATCAATTCGGGGGCCCGGTCTTTATGGCGTGCAATAATCAGAATGGTGTCATCTCCGGCGATTGTCCCCATCATCTCTTCCCAGTCAAGATGATCCAATATCGCCGCTACTGCCTGCGCATTCCCCGGCAACGTTTTCAACAAGATAAAATTTTCGCTTTGGTCTATGCTTACAAATGACTCCTGAAGAGTCCGTTTCAGTTTTTTTTCAGGATTGAACCGTTTTTCCTCCGTTGGCAGTGAATATTTATAGATTCCGCTTTCTGTAGGCACCTTGATCAGATGCAATTCCTTAATGTCTCTGGATACTGTTGCCTGCGTGACATTAAAACCGGCTTTTTTCAGTTCCTCCACCAGTTCATCCTGTGTTTCAATTTCCTTGTTTGTAATTATCTCACGAATTTTTATATGTCGTTGTGCCTTCATCCATTCCACCTACCCTGCTAACATCAACACTGCATTCGCCTTGCAGTTTTTGGCGAACCACTTCGAAAAATGAACGATCCCGCCATTTTATAAGTAAGGCATCATCTTTTGACCTCTTTACTTTTACCAGATCTCCCTCTTTTAAATCATAACCGATCTGGCCGTCAATTGTTATTCCCATTTCCTTATGAACCGCTGTTACCTTTATTTCTATAACCGATTCAGACGGAAGAACCATGGGGCGGGACGTTAACGTATGCGAACAAATGGGCGTGAGCAGAAGCGTTTGGATCCCCGGATAAACAATCGGTCCCCCGCAAGCCAGCGAATAAGCGGTAGAACCGGTCGGTGTTGAGACGATAATCCCGTCGCCCGAATAGGTATCGAGATAAACTCCATCCATGTAAGTGATGCAAGTAATCATTCGGCCAAATGACCCTTTGGCAATCCCGACATCGTTCAGGGCAACTCCGGATGCAATAGCCTGGCCGTTTCTAATAACTTCGGCCTCAAGCATCAGGCGGCGTTCAATAAAAAAGTCACCAGCCAGCACACGGTCAATGGTTCTGGCAATATCAACTGTCTCTGCTTCCGACAAAAAACCGAGATGCCCCAGGTTAAATCCGAGAATCGGCAGGCGGTATTTTGCAACTTCCCGTGCCGCGCCGAGCAATGTTCCATCACCGCCCAAAACAAACACCACTTCAACATGTTCGGCAAACTCATGAAATGGAAGTCCCAATTCAGGGCAGCCCATCTCGGTTGCAATATCTGGCTCAAAAAAAGCAGCAACACCTCTTTTTTCCAACTCTTGTCTCATTTCTTCAGCCACTTGAAAGGCTTTCGGTTTGTATCTGTTTACCTTAATCCCGATTGTTTTCAACAATTCCACCCCATATAAACAAAGCGCTCATGATGTTAAAATCAAAGCAACCAGCAGGATCAATCCAACCGCCAGAAAAATCAGCCAAGTCCAGTTTTGTTTCTTTCCAAGTGAAACATCGGGAATGTCAAATTCAATTTCCTTGATCAGTCCCTGATCACGATCCACATATAAAATGGCAGCAGGGCGGTAGAGCAGGTAATAGGGAAGAAAATACTCCCTCAAGCCTGCTCCGGATTCACGAACCGGCTTGCGTTGCCTGGATACAATCACAATATACCATTCATCGTCCCGACGAGCGATATAATCAATAAAAAGCCGGCTCTCATAGGTTCGTCCGGCAAAATCAATTTCAAACGGAATTCTTTCCTTGGCGCCCACTACCTCATATCCGTGGCTGCGCAACAAACTTGGAATTTCTCCTCTGATCTCGCTGTTCTCATCTTCTTTTTTTCGGTATGGCAACGGTAATTTCCTTAAAACAAAATAAAAGATGACTCCGATTAGCAGAAAAAGCACAAGGGTATCACCCGGCCGGGTCACTGTCTCCCCCTCCTTTAACTACTAATTCGAAGTCATGCGGGTTTACCCTTCTCCCAATTAAAAACAAATTAGTGAAAACGTTGATGCGCTTCTCTGACTACTTCCCCGATCCGGGATTCCCACATGGAGATATCCTGTTTCTCTTCCGATGAAAGCTTCAGATAGCATAAAAACTCGATATTTCCTTCCCCGCCCTGGATCGGGGACGGAATCAGCCCTTTTATACTGTACCCGAGTGAATCAGCCAGAGAAACCGTATTTAAAAGCACCTGCCGATGTACCTTGGGGTCTTTTACAATCCCCTTTTTCCCTACCTCTTCCCTGCCCGCTTCAAACTGGGGTTTTACCAGGACAACCGCTTCCCCGCCTGTTTGAAGCAAGCGCTTTATATTGGGAAGAATATGCTTCAGGGAAATAAAGGAAACATCGGCCACAGCAAAGTCAGGGATTTCTCCGGTCAGGTCCTCCGGATTCAAATACCGGAAATTGGTTCGCTCCATGACAAAAACCCGCGGATCCTGCCGCAATTTCCAGGCCAACTGGCCATAACCCACATCAACCGCATAAACCATTCTGGCTCCGTTTTGCAAGGCACAATCCGTAAACCCGCCGGTTGAAGCACCAATATCCAGCACCACCCTGTTTTCCAACCGAAGCCCGAAGGAACGGATTGCTTCTTCCAGTTTCAATCCCCCGCGGCTTACATATGGATGAAGCTGCCCTTTTACTTCGATGGAAACATCAACGGGAACCTTTGTTCCGGCCTTGTCAATCCGTTCATTATTCGTATAAACAAGCCCGGCCATAATGGAACGTTTGGCCTGCTCCCGGCTGGAAAAAAAACCTTTTCTGACCAACAGTGAATCAATGCGTTCCTTTTCCATATCAAGCCCTCATGTTTTCCGGCTTTCTTTGCATAATGAGCCTGTTTACAGTATCGGCAATGTTTTCGACAGTTAACCCTGTTTCTCTCCTCTGTTCCTCAATTGTTCCATGTTCCACATACATATCCGGAATCCCCATGATTTTGACGGGAAGATCAAATACTTCTTTTTCCTGGTAATATTCCAGCACGGCACTGCCAAAACCGCCGGCCATTGCAGCTTCCTCTACCGTGACTACAGGAATTTTCTCCAACGCCAGTTGATCAAGCATCTCCGTATCCAACGGCTTGGCAAACCGGGCATTGATCACACGCACATCCAGTCCGTTCCGTTGCAGGGAGGCTGCAGCTTCAAGTGCGATTGGCACCATATTCCCAAATGCAACAATGGCCGCGTCTCTTCCTTCCTTGACAGTCTCAGACTTGCCGATTGGCAAGAGCTTGAAATTTTCATCCATGGATACGCCAATACCGGCACTTTTGGAATAGCGGACTGCAACCGGTCCATCATTATATTGGACAGCAGTATACAACATATGCTGAAGTTCATTCTCATCTTTCGGCATCATGATAACCATATTGGGCTGACTCCGCATAAAACTGATGTCATAAATTCCCTGGTGGGTTTCGCCGTCCTCACCTACAAATCCGGCACGGTCGACAGCAAACACGACATTCAGATTTTGCTTGGAAACATCATGAACCAGCTGATCATAGCCGCGCTGCAAAAAGGTGGAGTAAATCGAGAGCACCGGTTTATACCCCTGGGTGGCCATTCCGGCAGCAAAGGTAACAGCATGTTGCTCAGCAATTCCTACATCAAAACAGCGGTCAGGAAATTTCTCGTTAAACTGTTCCAGTTTTGATCCGGTTAACATTGCCGGAGTAATTGCTACAATCCGCTCATCCTGTTCAGCCAGTCTGACCATGGTTTTGCCAAAGACTGCCGGATAGGAAGGCGGTCCTCCTTTTTTCTTGAAAGCCCCCGATTCAATCTTGTATGTCCCGACCCCATGATAGATAACAGAGTCATTCTCCGCGGGCTTGTAACCATATCCTTTTCTGGTTACGACATGCACCAGAACAGGGCCCCGGGTTTTTCCTGCCAGCCGCAAGCTTTCCATCAAATCAGGAAGGTTGTGGCCATCAACGGGACCTAGATAGGTAAATCCCAATGTCTCAAAAAAGACACCGGAAACAACCAGATATTTGAGACTGTCTTTTATTCTTTCCAGTGTTTTGGCAAACGGTACGCCAACCGTAGGGATTTTTTTCAGAAGATATTGAACTTCCTCTTTCATTTTGTTGTAGCTCTTGTTCGTGCGAAGTCGAGCCAGATGATTATGAAGCGCGCCCACATTGGGGCTGATCGACATCTCATTATCATTTAATATCACAATCATATTGCTTTGCGATTCTCCAATATGATTCAGGGCTTCCAGAGCCATTCCGCCGGTTAGGGCCCCATCTCCGATAACAGGAATTACCCTGAAATTTTCCCCTTTCAGATCGCGGGCCGCCACCATTCCCATTGCTCCGGATAATGAAGTACTGCTATGCCCGGTTTCCCAGCAATCATGCACAGACTCCCTCATTTTCGGAAAACCGCAAAGTCCCTTGTATTGACGCAAGGTTGGAAACAGGTGCCGGCGTCCTGTCAAAATTTTATGCACATAAGCCTGATGGCCCACATCCCACAAAATCTTGTCTCTTGGACTGTCAAACAAATAGTGAAGGGCAATCGTCAGTTCAACAACTCCCAGGTTGGAAGCCAGATGCCCTCCTGTTTTTGAGAGACTTTCAATGAGAAACTGGCGAATTTCAGATGCCAGTTTTGGAAGTTCTTCTACTGGCAACCTCTTTAAATCAGCCGGTGAATTAATTTGCTCGAGGTCCACGAAAACCGCCCCGCTTTCGCTTTCTTTTCTTATTTACATGAAATATGGATAAATGAAATTTCT
The DNA here is from genome assembly GCA_049587175.1 of Thermoactinomyces sp. Classification (GTDB taxonomy): domain Bacteria; phylum Bacillota; class Bacilli; order Thermoactinomycetales; family Thermoactinomycetaceae; genus Thermoactinomyces. The sequence goes on along the minus strand of JBAVDL010000074.1, from coordinate 48,622 downwards.
TATTAATAAAGAAAAATATTCTACCAACCTGAAAAACAATCTGATTAGCAAAATGAATGGACAAACTTTTTCCCAATGCTTTTCCTCCTACGGTTATGGCAGAAATTACAGAAACCAGGAGTACATTCAAACCATCCTCCAGCCATGCAATCTCCTGCCATGAAGGAGCAGAACGCATAATGGAAGCAATCACCACCAGGGCAGCTGCTCCGCTTATTACGCCGCTTATATCCCCTACTACATCATTACAAAAGTTGGAAAACTGGTCTGCCCGGCGTACAATCCCGATTGCCTCTTTCGAACCGGGAATTTTTTTGGCGGCCATGGCATGAAAAGGCTGCTCTTTGGCTGCAGCCGCCGCAATCCCCAGCATATCAAAAAAGATCCCGATTCCAATAATGATAAAAAGTACAATCATTCCACCCTGCCAGGAGAAATCTTTCATCAAGGTTGTTGACGATAATGATAGTACCATGGCAATCAGGGCTGTGATCAACCCGATACCAACAGACCAGCGCAATGATTTTCGGAGTAACGAAAACATACATTCATCCATCCCTTGCTATAGGGCATCCCAGAAAAATGCCGGTCTCAAGGACCGGTAAATTTTCATCGTTTCTTATAACGACTTATATGTATTTTTCCGGTAAAACCATCCAAAAAACACATAGGAAAGAGTGGAAACTGTCCAGGTAAACTCTGCGGCTTAAGGTCCAGTAGGATTTCCCGGAAAGGTATCCTGATCGTTGCCAATCAGGCAGTTTCCTTTTATAACCTTTCCCGGCGGTGTCGCCATCCGCCGGACTGGATTGCCACTTAGTCCGCACTTTAATCCCTGGACAGCTTTGCCCTTGCAAACAGTCTAGGAGATTTCCTCAACAGTCTAAGTTCATTTCCTAGCCTCTTTTGCAACAGTGCTTTCAGCTTTGGAAAAGCATCCCCGCACCATCACTCAAGGCAGGCTACGCTACACCCAGAGACTCCCGGAATGCAGGTTCATCCCCCAAGCCGTCACTTCAAGGCTGTCCTTGCCGCAACGTACTTGGGCCTCCACGGAAAAAGGGTCTACGCCCGCATGCCCTTGCGGATCGCCCTTAATCCTTAACTCCCAGCATCAGCCCGCAGCTGGGCGCCGCAAGCCAACACCAGAAACTTCATCGATGTGCCCTTTAGCGGATTTTTAGCCCCGCCTTCAGAAATGACCGACTGACTAGAATACTGCACCACTCTTGTAAAATATATTTTATTATAGCATATGGTGTTCTCTTTGGCATGTTTTGCCCTTAATGGTCGCGGGATAACAGATAATCGGCTATCTCCAGCAGCTTCCGGGATTGCAGACCAGGCTTGTTCATGATCTGCTGTTTGGCATTATCTGTAATTTCTTTCAACTTTCTCTGTGATGCTTCCAAACCGATCAAGGCCGGGTAAGTCGCCTTGTTCCGTTTCAAATCGCTTCCGGCCGATTTTCCCATCACTTCCCTGGTACTGGTCACATCAAGAATATCATCCTGGATCTGAAAGGCCAATCCAAGCTGGCAGGCAAATCGGGTCAAGGCCTCCAGCAAATTCCGGTTTGCCTGGCACAAATAAGCTCCAAGGCGAACGGAAAAAACAATCAGATCGCTTGTTTTTCGTCTATGGATACTTTCCAGTTCATCTATGCCAATCAGCCTGTTTTCGCTCAACAGGTCATCCACCTGCCCCCCAACCATACCACGGGCCCCTGCACACCGTGCGCCTTCTTCAATAATGGTCAGGGCAATTTCGCCTGGCAAGGAGATTTCTTTTGCGCCTGAAGCCATCAAACCAAACGCTTCGGTTAACAGGGCGTCACCGGCCAAAATGGCCTGGGCCTCGCCAAAAACCTTATGATTGGTGGGCTTTCCTCTCCGGTAGTCATCGTCATCCATGCTTGGCAAATCATCATGGATCAGTGAATAAGTATGAATCATTTCTACTGAACAGGCAAACGGCAACGCTTTCGCGGGGTTTCCTCCAAGAGACTCAACCGTTGCAAGCACCAATACCGGCCGCAATCTTTTCCCCCCGGCCAGCAAAGAATAGCGCATCGAATCGCGTAAAACGGAAGGCAGGCTGTCCATCTTTTCCATGTATTCATCCAGTGCCTGGTGAACCCGTTCTGCTTGTTCCTTTATATATGATGTAATCGATAGCACTTATTCCGAATCCTCCTCTATGTCAAACGGCTTTTTCAGCCATTTCCCATTTTCCTTGACAAGCATTTCCACCTGATGTTCAGCCCATTCCAGTTTCTTTCCGCAAACATGAGCCAATTTCATCCCTTCATCAAACAACTGGATCGCCTGTTCCAGAGGTGTGTCCCCTTTCTCCAGTTTTTGCACAACCTCTTCAAGACGCTTGATCGCTTTCTCAAACGGCATCGACTCCAGAGCGGACAAATCCTTTGCTTCACTCATCGTTTTCCCCCTCCGATTTCCAGACCTGACATTTTAACTGTCCGTCTGCCAGGCGCACCCGGATCAGATCTCCCGCCTTTATTTGCCGGGTTGACTTGACCAACTGATTATTATCAAAACGGTATACCAGTGAGTAGCCTCTTTTCATTACTTTCAAGGGGCTCAGTGCATCCAGTTTTGCCACTTGATGTTGGTACAATTGCTTTTGTGTTTTCAACTGCTGGATCATATGGACACAACAATCCCTGACCAAAAACTGCAGCCGCTCATTCAGTTTAGACAATTTTTGTGACGGATGGCAAGACTTTAATTGCAATTTGGCTTCTCCCAGCCTTCTGTCCCTGCTTTCGAGCAATTTGTGCATAGCATGTTCCAGGCGGGTCTCCATATAATCGAGCCGTTGAAAATATTGATACAAACGTGCTTTGGGATCCTTGAAAACAGGACGATTTACTTTGCTTTCCAAACGGTCTTTCAGGCGATCCAACAAGGTAACCTGCGACTGGTACAAGCGTTGGGCAAACTGTACAACCTGATTCCTCAGTTCTTCAATTTGCGGAACCACCAATTCGGCAGCTGCTGTCGGGGTGGGAGCGCGCTTGTCGGCAACCAGATCACTGATTGTAAAATCCGTTTCGTGTCCAACAGCTGAAACAACAGGCAAAAGGGAACGGTAAATACTACGGGCGACCACTTCCTCGTTAAAAGCCCACAATTCCTCCAAAGACCCGCCGCCTCTGCCAACGATGATCACATCTACATCATTCAGCTCATTCAAATGGTCAATGGCCCTGGCGATTTCCTGAGCTGCCTGGTCCCCCTGTACGGAAACCGGGTATAAAAGAATAGAGGCAATGGGGTAACGCCGTTTCATCGTTACAATAATATCACGAACAGCAGCCCCGCTGGCAGAGGTAATTACCCCCACTTTGCGCGGATATTTGGGCAACGGTTTTTTGGGCTGGTCAAACAGCCCTTCTTTCATCAACTGCTCCTTCAGCCGCTGGAAAGCGATATGAAGTTCACCCATTCCGCTTAACCGCATGTCCTGTACATAAAATTGCAGATGGCCGTCTTTCATATACAGGGAAACATAACCCCGTACCAGCACACGATCGCCATTTTTGGGCTGAAATCTAAGACGCCGGTTATTTCCCGCAAACATAACGGCATCAATTGCTGCCTGTTCATCCTTGATTGTAAAATACATATGGCGGCTTTTGCCGTGTTTTGAGAAATTGGTAATTTCACCTTCCAGCCAGATTCTTTGCAGTTGTTCATCCATGGAAAGCGTTGTATACAGGTACTCAACCAAATCAGATACGGACCAAATGTCTCGTTCCGGCTCACGGAACATAACTTCCCCTCACTTTGCCAAAAAATATCAGAAGAAAAAGAGGCTTCCCCAACAAACGGGATCGCCTCTTCCAAAACAATTTCCTGTTTCTAGCATTTCCAAATGGCCTTTGCAGCAGATACTGTATTTTTCATAAGCATGGCAATCGTCATCGGTCCCACTCCGCCCGGTACAGGAGTAATGGCAGATGTCAACGGGGCAACTTCTTCAAACTTGACATCCCCTGCCAATTTGCCGGCCTCATTCCGGTTCATCCCCACATCGATCACGACGGCGCCCGGTTTGACATGCTCTTTCGTAATCAGACCAAGTTTGCCTACGGCAGCAATAATCAGGTCCGCCTGTCTTGTATAATGCGGTAAATCAACCGTCCGGGAGTGGCAACATGTTACGGTTGCATTGGCCTGCTGCAACAGGAGCGCCATCGGCTTGCCCACAATGTTGCTGCGGCCCACTACAACAGCATGTTTGCCCTCAAGCGGGATTCCCGTACGTTCCAGCATCTGCATGATCCCATAAGGCGTACAGGGCAAAAGTCCTCTTTGGCCGATGACCAGTTTCCCCATGTTAATCGGTGTAAACCCGTCTACATCCTTGGCCGGGGAGATGGCTTCGATTACTTTATCCGGGTCAATATGGTCTGGAAGAGGCAATTGTACCAATATTCCATGAATATTCGGATCCCCATTTAATTCGTGAACCTTTGCCAGCAATTCCTCCTCCGCAATTGTATCATTCATTCGAATTAATCGGGAGTGGATTCCGACTTCTTCCGAAGCGCGGATTTTTCCTCGTACATAAGTTTCTGAAGCAGGATTGTTCCCCACCAGAATGACAGCCAGTCCCGGTTGTAACCCTTTATTTTTCAGTTGTTCGACTTCCTGTTTCAGTTCCATCCGGATTTCTTTTGCGATCTGTTTTCCATTGATTAATTGATAAGTCAATAAACTCACTTCCTTAACATTAAAGGTTAATTGACTAGTCATTGTTCAGTTTATATGGTTCTTTATTCTATGTAAAGACTACCACTTATCAATGAAAAACATGCCTTTTTCAGAAATCCGGAAAAGGAGACCGGAAAAATCCTGCCCCTTAAGCCATAGGGTACACCTTGACAAGCTATATTTCTTTGCTGTGTGTTTGACGATTTTCCGCCAATTTTCCCAAAACACCGTTAACAAAACGGCCGGAATCTTCCCCCCCAAATGACTTTGCCAGTTCCACCGCTTCATTGATCACCGCACCATGCGGAGTATCCGGCTCATACAGCAACTCAAAGGCAGCCAGTCGCAAAATCATTTTGTCTACGGTTGACAATCTTTCCAGGGACCATCCTTTTTTCAGGTAAGAACGAATCGCATCATCCAATTGCGTTACATGTTCCATCACACCATTGATCAAATGCAGGAAAAATGGCCGTTCCCTTTCGCCCAGTTGGGAGTTGCGCGATATAACTACCTCCTGCTTCCGATCGGTATGGAATTCACATTCATACAAAGTTTGAATAACTTTTTCTCTTACACTTCTTCTGCTCATTAAAAATCTTCCTCCAAAAAGAAACCCGAGCTTTTTTGAGCCCGGTTCTGTTGTCCATGACTGATCATATCATGTTCTTATTTTAACCTGAAATATCTTTTTCTATCTTTATTCAACTTTCTTATTGGACACGTTGACTGCCCGTTTCGGTTTCCTTGGAGTCAGCAGGCATTTTGATTCCATCGATCCGTACAGATACACTATCCACAAGAAGACCCGTCATATTCTCAATCGCTGTTTTTACTTCTTCCTGTACCTTGCGGCCAATATCCGGAATGTTGTAACCATATTGAACGACGATCGCCAGTTGAACAGAGAGTTGGTCTCCCAGGTCTACTTGAATTCCCTTCCTTAAATTTTTGCGTCCCAACAGCTGGTTGATATTGGCTGCAGCCCCGCCGCTGAGACCGATGACTCCCTCAACAGAGGCAGCCGCAATTCCGGAAATGATTTGAATGACTTCCGGCGCAATTTCAATTTTGCCAATGGAGTTGTTTTCATGTTCGTAGGCTTCACTCATTTTTGTTTGAACTCTCCTCATTCAGATTATTTTGTTCCAGGAAGCGAATATTGAAATCTCCACTGATAAACTGAGGGTGATTTAACAGTTTCAAGTGGAAGGGGATTGTCGTATGAACTCCATCAATTACAAATTCCCTCAAGGCACGGTTCATACGCTTGATCGCTTCATTACGATCTTTTCCCCAAACAATCAGCTTCGCAACCATTGAATCATAAAATGGAGAAATTGTGTAGCCCTGATAACAGGCACTGTCGATTCGTACACCATTGCCTCCAGGCTGCAAATAAAAGTTGATTTTACCTGGTGACGGCATGAAATTTTTGTCCGGTCTTTCCGCATTAATCCGGCACTCTATTGACCAGCCGTTGATTTTTATATCTTCCTGGGTCAGGGCAAGTTCTTCGCCTTCTGCAATCCTGATTTGTTCTTTTATCAGATCAACGCCGGTAATCAACTCAGTAACAGGATGCTCAACCTGAATCCGGGTATTCATTTCCATGAAATAAAAGTTGCCATCATGATTCAACAGAAACTCGACGGTACCTGCTCCAGAATATTTTACCGATCTGGCTGCTTTTACTGCTGCTTCCCCCATACGCTCACGCAATTCCGGGGTTAATGCCGGAGAGGGTGCCTCTTCAACCAGCTTTTGATAACGGCGCTGGATGGAACAGTCCCGTTCCCCCAGATGAATGACATTGCCGTGTTTGTCAGCCAACACCTGTATTTCCACATGACGGGGCTCCGTCAAAAATTTCTCCAGGTAAACGCCCGGATTGCCGAAATTGGCTTCTGCTTCTTTCTGGGCAAGACTGATGGCACGTTTTAATTCATCTTCGTGATGGACAATACGCATTCCTTTTCCGCCGCCGCCTGCTGTTGCTTTTACAATGACGGGAAAACCGATTTCCCTGGCTCTTGCCACGGCCAGATCCAAATCTTCAATAACCCCTTCTGAACCGGGAACGACAGGAACTCCGGCCGCTTTCATTGTTTCACGCGCGGTGGTCTTGTCTCCCATTTTTCGGATTGCTTCCGGTGAAGGGCCAATAAACGTGATATTGCAAGCCGCACATAATTCGGCAAAATCGCTATTCTCAGATAAAAACCCGTATCCCGGGTGAATGGCATCGGCTCCAACCAGCGTTGCCGTACTTAAAAGATTTGTCATGTTCAAATAACTGTCTTTGCTTGGGGCGGGACCGATACAATAGGCTTCATCCGCCAGGGTAACATGCAAGGCGTCTCGATCTGCTTCCGAATAAACAGCTACAGTCGGAATCCCAAGCTCACGACAGGCACGAATAATTCTTACAGCAATTTCACCGCGGTTTGCAATCAAGATTTTTTTAAACATCAATATCCTCCTTCCGCGGTCAATTATGTTGTCTTAACCAAAAATAAAGGTTGGCCATACTCAACCAACTGTCCGTTTTCTACCAGAACCTTGACAATGGTGCCATTAACTTCTGCTTCTATTTCATTCATCAGTTTCATGGCTTCAACAATACATACAATCGTATTATTTTGAACAGTGTCCCCTTCTTTTACGTATGGATCAGCATCAGGTGCAGGTGCGCGATAGAATGTTCCCACCATGGGTGAAACAATTTTATGTAAGGTTGAATCGTCCTCTGCCTGTTCATCTGCAGCCTTTGGAGCAGGCTCCTGTTTTTCAGCGGTTTCCGCTGCAGCAACCTTTTCCTGAACCGGTGCTTTGGGTGCCGGAGCAGCAGCCTGTACCGGTACAGGTTCAGCTACCGGTTGTGCTGCTGTCTGCAAAACGGGAGCTGTATTGGCTTTTCTTCCTGATTTTTTGATAGCCAGTTTGTTGCCTTCATACTCGATTTCAAACTCTTCAATATTCGATTCATCGATCAAGCGAATCAACTCGCGAATCTCATAAGGTTTAAATTTCATATCCAGTTTCCCCCTTAGAATCTACCTTTTCATAATTACATTGCTAATAGCATAACTTATTTTCAGTATTTTGACTAGCTTTTTACTCCGCAATTAACTGGTTCCATTTATTTTTCCCAATAAAATCGATGGTTAAAAAAAACCAGTTTCAATACAGAAACCGGGCATAAAATCTGAATTATTCTTTATTTTACAATCTAACGAAAGGCTACTGAAACATTTTGCGGATCAACCTGCAAATGCTGACGGACAAGGCTGATCAATTGAACCACCTGTTTCCTGCTCAATTTTTCACTTTGCACGACGACATCTACATGCGGATTATTTGTCACAACAACCGCATCCCTGTATCCCTGTTTTCGGATCAGTTCTTCCAATACCGTTTCTTGATTGTCAATTTTCATCAGTTGCTGGATTTTTTGATTCGCTTCTTCCAGTTCCTTTTCCGAAGAATTGGGATCAGTCAATACCTGCATATATTCTTCTACCATTTTTTGCCGCAAGGTACTGCGCTGCAACTGATACCCAACAAAAAAATCACTGTTTGCCTGTTGATCGAGCATCTCTTCGGTTTTCCCGGACGATGAAACAGGTTCATCGATCGGCTTGATATTCACATCGATGTCTGAGGCAGTTTCCTTGGCGGTCTCAGCTACCTGTCTGGCCGGTTCAACCGGGCCTGTCACAATATAATAGGCAGATAAAACCACCATCACTGACAACATGGTCACCAACCAGACTGTTTGTTTGTTGACTGACATCCGTGTTTCCTCCTTTATCCTTTTGGCAGTACGGAAATCCGGTGCATCGGTACATCCAGCGTTCTTTGAACGGCCTCAATTACAACCGCTTTTACCTTCAGATTTTCCACCCCGCGAGCAACTACGAGCACACCCCGAACTTCCGGTTTCAATTTTTTGATCACAACTGGTTTTTCTCCATTCTCACTGCGATAGTATGCAGTTTTCTGATCTTCCGTATCCTGGGTGATTGAACGCTTTCCGCCATTTTTGTCTGTCTCGGTTGTAACCTGGCGTGACTCCCGCTTGTCTACTTGCACAACCTCTTCCACTGTGGAATCCAGATTGACAATGACGGAAACATCATCAACCCCGACAATCTTGCTCAACACCTTTTCCAGTTCTTCTTCGTACATCTGTTCATATTGCACCATGGTATCCTCTTCCTTTGAAGAAGATAACGGCTTTGCCTCTGTTTCTGCAGCGGGAGACTCATTCTTTCCTGGCGGCAACGAAGCTTCTCTTACCTGTATAAACTGGGAAAAAATCATAATCGCCAGGCCGGACGCTCCCATAATCAGAATCCATCCAAACCGCTTTTTCTGTTTCTCATCTCCTTCCCATTTCTGCTCCCACTTTTGCCATAATTTTTTTAACATTCCTTGTTCACCCCCATCATTTACGTCAGGTAAATCCGGTGATCCATAAAAGAGGTTTCAGTCTCTGCATGGATCTCAACATCAACTTTCTCCACCTGTATATTCCAGTTTTTTTCAATATATTGCATCACATCCTGTTCAAGCGACTTTAGGTCCGGTTTTGTTTCCTTATTCGGAGCACTTTCCGAATTCCAATCAATGTTAACAGGCTCCACCGGTTTCATTCCAAGGGATGATTCCGATTTTTGAGGCAACAGGGAAACATGTATTTTTTCTACTTCATTTTCACTGGCATTGCTGCTTATTTGCAATTTCACCTCGGCTTTCTTAACCTCAACGGGAAAATGTTTTTCCAATTCGGTTTTTATTGCCTCGCCAAGCCTGAGTTCTGCCTGTTGCCGTACAATTTGCTGTTGTTCCTGCTTTAATGTTTTGCTGTTCTGTTCAATTTCTTCCATCGAATCCATTTGTGAAAAGGCCGGAACGGAAGGGAGAAAAGCTAGTGATCGCAAGTCAAGGTCATCTGAGAGCAATTGGAAGATCGGCCCCAGGACGGCCATAATGATCAGAAGTCCCATAACCAGCTTCACATATCGGTCCAGCCGGCTGTTTGGCAAAATCAAATCAATAAAAGTAGCAATCAGTACAAGCAGCACAATCTGTTTTAACCAATCGCTCATCCAGGAGACCATGTCAAACACCTACCTGATCATTGCCGATATATTTCCGGCAGTTACCAGAATGGTCACAGCCAAAAAAAACATCAGTCCCACAGCGGCCAGTGCGGCAAATATAAAAATCAGTGTCTTCCCGATTGCATTCAGGCTTTCAATAATGGGGCTGTTTCCCAAAGGTTGCATGATGGCAGCCGTAAAATTGTAAATAAAGGCAAGAGATAAAATCTTCAATGCCGGAAAAGCACATATCAGGAGAAGTATGATAACTCCAGCCAGTCCAATCGTGTTTTTGACCAGCAAAGAGGCATTCATCACTGTATCCGCCGCATCCGAAATGGTTCTGCCAATGATCGGGACAAAATTTCCCGTAATATACTTTGCTGTTCTTAACGTTACCCCGTCTGCAACCGCACTGGTTGCTCCCTGAATGGAGATTACTCCCAAAAAAATGGCCAGCAGTCCACCCAGTAAAGTTACCCCGACTTTTTGCATCAATCCGGCCAGATGATTTACTTTATATTTGTCCGTCAGGCTGCTTACAATGCTTAAAATGGCCGCAAAGAAAAGAAGCGGAAAAATAACCGTATAGATAAATGTTCCAATAACATGAATCATGAATACGATCATGGGATGAAAAAGCGTGACAGAAACAACGTTTCCCATTGTAACCATCAAAGTCAGCATAAGAGGAATCAAAGCTATCATAAATCCAATCATGCGTCCGATTGCCAACCTGGCTGAATCGACGGCTACATGGAAACTGTTGATAGCCAGGACAATGAGCACCATAAACACAATAGCATAGGCTACCTTGCTTACCTGGTTGTGTTCAAAAGCAGTTTGCAGTGTTTGCAGGATCATGCTGAAAACAGTAAGGATGATGATACTTCCCAACAGTTTCCCGTTATAAAGAATTTCGTGAAAAAAATATCTCAACAAACCCATCAACACATGTTTAAAGCTCAGTTCCGCTTTTCCGGAGAGAATCCAGTCGAAGAGATTCTGTGAATTCTGCCCACCCAAATATGGTCCATAATCCTGGGACAACTGTTGCCAAAAATTCTCCACTTCCTGCGTCTGCAAATGATCCAGCTGGGAACGAACCACTTCATTGATTGCCGGTGGCTTTTCCCCGCTTTCTTCCGCAGCTGCCAAAGGAATCCAAAACAAGCAAAAAAACATCATACAAAGGAAAAACTTTCTTCTCATTTCCATACATCCTTACGCAGGCAGAATTTGCACAATTGTTTCGATAATCACTGTAATAATTGGAATTGCCATTACCATAATCAATACTTTTCCCGCCAGTTCAATCTTTGCTGCAATACTTTCCTGTCCGGCATCCCGGGTAACCTGAGCGCCAAATTCGGCAATATAAGCAATACCGATAATTTTGAGGATGGTTTCCAGAAACAGTTCATTGACTCGCGCCAGCCGTGCCAGATTTTGCAAAATCCCAACCACTTCCCCCACTTTGCCGGCCAGAGAGATGAAAATGACTACCCCGACAAACATTGCCAACGAAAAAGCAAATACCGGATTTTGTTCTTTTACCGCAAGGATCAGAAATGTAGTGATCAGGCCAAGGCCCACCACCTGGATGATTTCCAAGCGGATCGCCCCCTGTCAGGTTCGGAACAGGAATACATTTTTAATCGTCTGAAACAGATCCTGCAGCAACATGGCAACCATAAACAGAACAACAACAAAACCGAACAAGGTGACCCAGTGCGCAAAATCCTCTTTACCCATTTGCTTTAACACTGTGTGAATCATGGCTACAATAATCCCGATCCCGGCAATCTGAAAAACAGAATCCAAATGGTATGGCATAAAGCCACCCCTCCATGAAAAGTTTTAATACATCAGAATCACCAGCAGCGCCCCTGACAAAATCCCAAGCGTTTTAACCATTTTTTCATATTTTTCCTGTTCTTCCCTGGCTTTCTGTTCCTCCATCAGCAAATTTTCAGCGACTATTTCCAAATGGTGCAGTTGATCGGAACGGTTGGAGCTTCCCAATACCTGGCATAATTTGAGGAGGATTCCTTTTTCATCCTTTCCCATGGCTGTTTTTTGCCACTCGCTGTCAATAGCCAACCGTAAACATTCATAAGTTGACTGGCCATTCATCGTTCTCAAATTCCTCCCAAAACGGCGAAACAACCGCCTCAGGTCACTGTCTGCAACCTCTGCAATCCGTTCCCATGCTTCTGCAAGCGGCCTTGTACCATAATCGATCTCTGTTTTTAACAGCGCCAAACTGGAACGCAATTCCTGAATTTGCCGCGTACGCAAACGAAGTTCCGCAGCCAGTTGAAAACCGATCCATGAGGTTGTCAAGATGACAAGAACGGCTCCCAACAGCTTCAACATATACTTCCCATCTTTCCAATCCTGTTGTCCAGGCGCTCAATAAACTGGTTGTAAATTCCCTCGACCGTTCCAGGTCCCTTTCTTCGGCTGAGCAATACCAGCCTGGTAAACACCTTTTCCTGAAGCAGTTCCCGCAGTACCGGCCGTCGTGTAATTTCCTTGATGGACTGGCCGTGTACGGTAGCAAACAGATGAACTCCCGCGTAAATGGCTTCATGAATCGCTTCACTGTCGGCCTTTCGCCCTATCTCATCAACAACCAGAACATCCGGGGACATGGAACGGATCAGCATCATCATTCCTTCAGCCTTGGGACAACCGTCCAATATATCGGTTCGGGGCCCCACATCATGTTGGGGAACGCCTGCCACACAGCCGGCAATTTCGGATCTCTCATCGACAATTCCAACCTTGTGAGCAGGAATGCTTTGGCTCCCCATACTGACATGACGTGCCAGATCCCGGATTAAAGTGGTTTTTCCGCATTGGGGGGGAGAAACAATCAATACATTTTCCACTCTGGACTGCCCAAACAGGTATGGAATCAATGGATCGGCAACTCCGACAACCTGCCGGGCAATTCGCACATTAAAACCTGTAATCTCCCGAAGATGCTTTACCTTTCCGCCCTCTACCACCACTTTTCCAACCAGACCGACTCGGTGCCCGCCTTCGACAGTAACATAGCCTTGCCGCAATTCTTCATCCATCGTATACAATGAATGATTGCTGACCAGATTTAACAGATTGAGGCAATCCTCTTTGCTCGGAATCATCGCTTCATACGGTTTTTTTGAAAGATGGGCAAACCGGCTGACAAACCATGACTGCTCGGATGTAATGATTTCCAGCGGTCTGCCCTGCCGGACACGAACTTCTTCCAGGCGTTCCAGAACGGAAGCCGGCAATGATTGAATCACATCACGAATGGAAAGCGGAAGTATCTGGAAAATCGGCTTGATTGACATGGAACACCTCCTGTCCTGAACCTTTTTTATTCCCATTCATATGTGGACTTGTTCTTAATATGACAAGCAGTTCGCACAAAACTGATCTCGAAAGGCAAAAAGGAACAATTATTTCAACATCTTTTACTTGAAATACATCCGTTTTACGTAATAAAAAGGAGCGACCGCTCTCCGTTCGCTCCTTTTTTGGAAATGCTGCTATGCTTCTTCCATAATAATTTCATCCACGTCATCGTCATTGATATCTTCCAATTCCAGAACCGTATTGCATTTCGGGCACAAAAGTTCAATAGAATCGTCCTCAAGATCCTCAGCATCAATCAAAACCTCATCTCCACAATCGGGACAGGTGACGGTAATCATTTCGTCATCTTCCAAATCCTCTTCATCATCATAAACCAATAATTCCAGATCATTCAAATCTTCATCTACTGCTTCAACATATTCCTCCAATTCCGAGAGGCGGCGGTCCATCTGTTCGGAAACCTCCACCAGTTGATCCGTCACATCGAGCAGGCGCTGAACCGCTTTATATTCAATGTGCTCCTGATGATTGACATCTCCTTCCAGCATCCCCTGAATATAGGATAAATCCCGTTTTAATCTTTCATACATGTCATTTCACCTCACAGCCATTTCTTTACTTTTTTATAGTGTGCCTGTTTAAATGACCAAAAAACACCTCAATAAATGGAAACAAGAAATGGGGCAATTTTGGGTATCCTATAATCCATAAAAAAAGGTGGGGTGAATTGAATGCCTCCAAGTCAAGCTGCAAAAGGGAAAAAAGACCAACAACTGCAAGTAGCGGCATTAATAACACTCAGTTCGATTCCATTTATCATGGTTTTGGGAAACTCCATGTTAATTCCGGTATTGCCCACTGCTGAGAAAGCCCTTGACGTAAACTCTTTTCAGATCAGTCTTTTGATCACGCTGTTTTCCATTCCGGCCGCAGTGGCAATTCCCATCGCCGGAATTCTGGCTGATCGGATCGGCCGTAAAAAAATCGTTTTTTACAGTTTGCTTCTGTATGGTCTGGGTGGACTTTTGGCCGGATTTTCTTCAGTTTATCAGGGAGGATCCTATACTTTTGTGCTGATTTCAAGGATTATTCAGGGAGTCGGCGCAGCGGGCACCTCTCCGATCGCCATGGTTTTGCTTGGCGATTTATATCAGGGAGAACAACGAAGCAAAGCCCTTGGAATTCTTGAAGCTTCAAACGCCTTCGGAAAAGTGCTCAGTCCGATCCTCGGTTCATTGATTGCAGTTATTACCTGGTATGCCATGTTTTTTGCTTTTCCGCTTTTGTGTGTGCCGGCGGCGATTGCCTTGTGGAAAGTGATCAGGGAACCTTCCAAAAACAAAAAACCCCTGCCTTTGCAGGAATACAAACAGCATATCTATAAAATCTTCAGGCGGCGGGGGAAATGGCTGACTGTATCGTTCCTGGCCGGGGCGCTGATCATGTTTACCATGTTTGGCATCCTGTTTTACCTGTCTGACTACCTGGAAAAAGCTTATCATGTCGATGGGATCATAAAAGGTTTCATCCTGGCTGTTCCGCTGCTGGCATTATGCGTAACAGCATATCTGACAGGCGCCCATGTAAAGGAACAAACACACCGAATGAACAAGCTGATTATCATCGGCTTGATTATTGCCACCATTGCCACTGCAGCCACCCCCTTGTGGAAAAATGCGTACTGGTTGGTTGGCTGTTCATTTTTGGTTGGAATTGGCAGCGGTTTAATCCTCCCGTGCCTGAACACATTGATTACTTCGGCAGTGGGAATCCAGGAACGGGGCATTATCACTTCCTTGTATAACAGTGTCCGGTTTTTTGGGGTTGCACTCGGCCCTCCGGTTTTCGGGGCGCTGTCAGGCCGGCCATTTGTCTTGTTTTGGGGGCTTGCATCTATCCTGTTCATCATGGTTTTCCTGTCGCATAAATTTATTGACCGTCCTCAGCGGTTGCGTGGCAAAGGGGACCGCTGCCGCCTTCTGTTAAGAAAAAAAAGACTTTCGCCGGTTTAAGGTATTACCGGGTTATTCGCCTCGCATAAAAATAAGAAGAATGAATGATGAAGGAGGCGACCCCATGAGTTCCATTCACCGCTTATGGAAAGAAAATCTGGTAAATTCGAATTTGCGCTCAACAAAACCCCGTGTAAACGGATGCACAATGGTGCTTGATAAAGGTTTGGGGTTGGGCGCATTTCGCGATTTGCTCAAGATTGCCGGAGAATACATTGATTTTATCAAATTGGGTTTTGGAACCGCCGGAATTACGCCACCTGAACTGTTGCGGGAAAAAATAGCGCTGGCAAATCAGTATGAGGTGGGAATTTATCCTGGTGGTACGTTTCTTGAAATCGCCTGGTTCAGAAAGGAACACCACCACTATTTTGAAACGGTTTCATCACTGGGAATAAAGTGGCTGGAAATTTCAGACGGAATCATTGAACTCTCTCTGTCCGAACGGGCTTCCCTGATCAGGCAGGCTCAGGAGATGGGATTTGGCATTATTACCGAAATTGGAAAAAAATCAGCCGGTTCCGCTTTGGATATTGAAGCGTTTATGAGGATTTATGAACATGACCTGGATCTTGGAGCCCGTTATATTATTGTTGAAGGCCGGGAATCAGGGAAAAACATAGGAATCTATGACGAAAAAGGACAAATCCATATTCCCTGTCTGAAAGCAATATTACATCAAACAGACCCGGAAACGATTATCTGGGAAGCCCCGCAAACCAGCCAGCAAATTGAATTGTTAAGGCTGATCGGTCCAAAGGTAAACCTGGGCAACATCTCTCCCCAGGAAATCCTGTCATTGGAGTGTTTGAGAAGGGGATTGAGAGCAGACACGTTTCCTCTTGCCGACTTCTGCAAATAAACGTTCATAAAAAAAACCTGTCCAACATAAGTTATTACAAACCTGATTGGACAGGGGTCAAGCAAATGAATCCCGATCTGCTCTTGGTTGTGTTAATCATTGTTGGCGTTATTGGACGATCTCCTCTGATTGCAACGGCATCCAGCCTGTTGCTTATTCTTAAACTGATTCATTTGGAGCGTTACTTTCCTTCACTTGAGAGACGGGGCCTGGAATTCGGTTTGTTGTTTTTAACCATCTCTGTATTGGTTCCGTTCGCTTCCGGGCGGATCCAGGCCAAAGATGTCCTGTCAGTCTTTGTGACGTTACCCGGGATTCTTGCACTTCTGGGCGGTGCCATTGCTACATATATGAACGGAAAAGGATTGGATCTGTTAAAAGTGGATCCCCAACTGATTGTCGGACTTGTCATCGGTTCCATCTTCGGAATCCTGTTTATGCGCGGAATCCCTGTCGGCCCCCTGATGGCGGCGGGTATCACCGCCTTGCTTCTGCGCCTGTTCAAATGGTTGCTTTAAAACTTTGACCGTGAAGATTTCCGCAAACCTTCACGGTTTTTTATTAAAAAAACTGGGTGGTTATTTTTCCAATTGGTATGGAACGATCGTGATATTCACATTTTTCTTTTTAAGCAAGTGTGCCAAAATAAGAAAACCGGTCTGATTATGGAGAAAACCGTGCCACCACCTTTTCGTGATAAATTGAGGCATGATGACAGTAACTTTCGTTCCGCGCTGGTTTGTTTTTTCTTTTACTGTATCAATAAACTCACTTAATGGAGCAGTAACACTTCGATAAAGGGAAAAAATCGTCACCAATTTCACTCCGGTTTGCCACTTTTCCCATTTTTTCTCCATACATTCTATCTCCTCCGGGCTGGAACCCACATAGACCGCTACCACATCATCAGACAAAGATTTGGCATAAGCAAGTGATTGGGCTACCACTTTGGTAATGCCAGCCACAGGGACAATCACCAGATTTTTGACATTTTCCATATTATCCAATCTGACCGATAAATCCAACCGTAATTGATCACCAACATCCTCATAATGGTGATGAATTTTTTGGAAAATAAAAAGGCATGCTGGAATAAAGAGCAAAGCGATCCACACATGTTCAAACTTGGTAATAAAAAAGATGATCAGAATCAGATAACAAATAAATGCACCTACAAGGTTTACGATCAATTTGAATTTCCAGTCTTCGGGTTTTGATCGTATCCACTTGACAATCATTCCCGTTTGTGACAAAGAAAACGGAATAAACACTCCTACCGCATACAGAGGAATCAGATTCTCTGTATGCCCCTCAAAAGCAATAATCAACAGAATGGATGAGAGACCGAGAGTAACAATCCCGTTTGAATATCCCAGTCGGTCCCCCCGAATGGTAAAGGCTCTGGGCATAAATTTATCTTTCGCCAGATTAAAGGCAAGTAACGGAAATGCGGAAAAGCCTGTATTGGCCGCCAACACCAGAATCATCGCCGTCACCGCCTGAATGAAGTAGTAAAAACTGTTCCGTCCGAAAACAGCAGAACCAAGTTGAGACAGCACAGTTTCGGTTGCCGATGGGGCAATCCCGTACCAATAAGCCAAAAAGATGATCCCTGAAAAAAGAAATCCCAGAATCAGGCCCATAATGGATAAGGTAAAGGCTGCATTTTTGGGAGCAGGATCTTTGAAATTAGGAATGGCATTGGATATGGCTTCAACCCCGGTCAATGCGGAACAACCTGACGAAAAAGCTTTTAAAATCAGAAACAGGTTAATCCCGATTACAGGAGTTCCAATTGCTGTATGGGCATTTGCCGGCACCTGTCCAGAGATTGCCTGGTATAAACCGCTAATGATCAGAATAGCAAGAGCAAACACAAACAAATAAACAGGATATGCCAAAATGGTGGCAGATTCAGTCAATCCCCTCAGATTTAACAATGTAATAACTGCAACCAGACCTGCAGCAATTTCAACCGTAAACGGATGTAGAGCAGGGAATGCAGACGTAATCGCGTCTGTGCCTGCCGAAATACTAACGGCGACTGTAAGGATATAATCAATCAACAACGCCCCACCAGCAATCAGGCCAAAATTCGTTCCCAAATTTTCTTTGGCTACCATATAGGCTCCGCCGCCACTTGGGTAAGCAAAAATGATTTTGCGATATGACAGAATCAATACAATCAATAAAAGCAGAACACCAGCGGCAATAGGCAATAAATACCAGAAGGCCAGCATGCTGACCGTAGCAAGCACAATCAGAATCTGCTCCGGTCCGTAAGCTACCGAAGACAGGGCATCTGACGAAAGAATTGCCAAAGCCTTTGCATTGCCTAATTTTTGATGATGCAATTCATTTGTCCTGAGTGGTCTTCCGATCAGGATGCGCTTGATTTTGCCCAACATCATTTTCACCTTCATTTTTATTTGCTTTTTTACGCTGTAAATTTTTTACAATTAACAGGTTCAATCACGCCTTGTGCCATCCGCATAAAAGTTTATCGAAAAAGAACCGCATTATACTCGCCATTGACTCATGTCCCAACAAATGAAGATTGGCATTAGCCGAGTACCTTTTGTTCAAAGCGGTTCCCCTTCACCTGACGATACGGATACCTTTGGAAAGCGACAGTTCCGGATCACTCCCCATACCGCAAGCAAGGTCAGTTTCAATTCCATCAATTTATGCTTCATATCAACGTTTACTGCTATTTTTAGTATTTCTTACCAGTCAAGGTATAGAAAAAGGTTTTTAAACAACAAAAAGAACCCTCCTCTCACGACGCTTACGAGGTTAGCTGACGGATTCGGGTGCTGAGAGTCACCCTACTTGTTAAGAACCTCTAAAGATCCAAACAAGATTCACCCCATGTGGTCCCAAATGATTCCACTGTTGGTTCCCCCGTTCCCTTGGATTCAGCGACTATAGGGATTAATTTAAAAGTTGTATGAAATTGATGTAATGATACTGCTACATAAAATCTCTGTCAAGAATGCATTTAGACATATGATAAATGAAGTTTTTTTATAACTCATGCGCTCTGGCAAAACAAATTCCAGGCATGGATAACGACGAAAGAGCACCTTTTTCACACAAGTTCATGCAATACGACACCAATTTTTCTGATGACATGATAACAAAATTGCCGAAATATTTTGACAATATATTATTCCGCATATTGTTTTACCGGTGCTCCGAAACATGGCTTCTCTTCATCCGTTTTCAGCAAAAAACCCCCATAGCTGTTTGCTACAGGGGTCTTGTATCTATCAGGCACGGGATACATACTCGCCGCTGCGGGTATCAATAACAAGCCGGTCACCCACGTTAATAAAGAGAGGAACCTGTACTTTAAACCCGGTAGATAATGTAGCCGATTTGGTGCCGCCGGTCGCCGTATCTCCCTTGATTCCCGGTTCGGTATCCACAACTTCCAGTTCAACGGTATTGGGCAATTGAACGCCAATTGTTTCACCTTTATAGGAGACAATTTGGACATTCATGTTTTCCTGCAAAAAGTTGAGTTCGTATTTTAACCGTTCCGCGGGCAACGAAATCTGATCATATGTTTCGTTATCCATAAAGAAATATTCGTTTCCGCTTTCATACAAATATTGCATCTGGCGGGTTTCAACCATCGCACGGGGAACTTTTTCTCCAGCACGGAAGGTTCGCTCCTGAATATTGCCATTGCGCAAGTTGCGCAATTTTGAACGCACAAACGCCGCGCCTTTACCCGGCTTCACATGTTGAAATTCAATAACCTGCCATACATCTTTGTCCAGTTCAATTGTCAATCCTGTACGAAAATCATTCACACTGATCATACCTTGTCCTCCTAAACATTATCTGATCATCAGCAATTCCTTTGGCGAACCGGTTATTTTTTCATAGCCTGATTCGGTAACAATCAGATCATCCTCAATCCGGACGCCGCCAAAGTCCGGCAAATAAATTCCCGGCTCAATTGTAATTACCATTCCGGGTACGAGCGGTTTATCCCCTCGCGAAGATACACGCGGTTCTTCGTGAACCTCCATCCCCAGTCCGTGGCCCGTACCATGACCGAAGTAATCTCCATAACCATGCTCCCTGATATAATCGCGGGCAATGGCATCAATCTCTTTTCCGGTTTTCCCCGGGCGTACTCCTTCAATCGCCCGCCTGTTTGCTTCCAGGACAATTTCATAAATCTCTTTTTGTTTGGGGTCGGGTTTGCCCATAAGAACAGTTCGGGTAATATCCGATGCATATCCTTTATAGTAAGCGCCATAGTCCATTGTAACAAAGTCTCCCTTTTCAATTACCTTGTCACTGGCAACGCCATGGGGGAGTGCTGACCGCCAGCCGGATGCGACAATGGTATCAAAAGAGGAAGATATGGCTCCCAACTCACGCATGATTACTTCCAGGCGAAGGGCAACTTCTCTTTCCTTCATTCCCGGACGGATTTCCTGCACAATCTGGGCAAAGGCTTCATCCGCAATTTTGGCAGCTTCTTTCATGATCAACAATTCTTCCGGCTCCTTGACTTCCCGAAGTTCCTCAACCAGTCCGCCTGCCGGAACCGTTTCAATTTCCTCCAGCATTTCACGCAATTGAATGACTTCCCCATAGGTCAGATGATCCTGTTCAAAAGCCAGTTGATTCAGGCCGATCTTCCGGCAAACTTTGGCTACTTCGGAAAAAATGGAGCCTTCATGTTTTACGAGTGACCAGTCGGGACATTGTTCCCTGGCCTGGGTCACATAACGAAAATCGGTAATAAAAATGGCATCATTTTTTGTCAACAGCGCTACTCCGGAGGTACCGGTAAAACCTGTCATATAGCGACGGTTTACGGGATGGGTAATCAGGAAAGCTTCCAGGTTCTTTTCCGCCATCTTCTTACGTAAACGTTCCACCCGTTGTATCATGGTTTACACTCCTTCTGGTTTACTCAGGGCCGCTTCCATTTCAGCAATCGCCTGAAGAGCCAGTTCATACCCAAGTGGTCCAAAACCAACAATTTGCCCCTTGCAGACAGGTGCCGTGACAGAAGTATGCCGGAACTCCTCTCGCATGTGAATATTGGATAAATGAACTTCAAACACAGGGAGGTCTACCGAAGCAATCGCATCACGGAGAGCATAACTGTAATGGGTATAGGCGCCAGGGTTTATGATTATGTACTGAAATACCCCGTCAGATTGGTGAATCCGGTCTATCAGTGCTCCTTCGCTGTTACTCTGGAAGCATTCCACATTCAGCCCCCATTGCTCCCCTTTTTTAACCAGTTTTTTATTGATTTGCGCCAGTGTCGTCTCACCATAAATCTGTTTTTCTCTCTTGCCCAGCCGATTCAGATTCGGGCCGTGTAATACAAGTACATTGGCCATTTTTTTTCCTCTTTCTTCCGGATTGCTTTTGAAGAGGGAATAGAGAGTAACACGTATCCCCGGTAATAATATATTTTCCCATGATCTGTTTTTTTTGTCCATGTTTATTGGCCAATGATTTCGCAAAATGCAAAGAAAACAAAGGAAAAAAGGAAAAATCACCCGTGAATCGAAATATTTCAGTATATAACGACAAGGAGTGATGGTATGTTACGAGTTTTCTCCTTGCTTCTGATACTGATGCTCAGCTTTTTATCCATACCTTCTGTTACATTGGCCAAGGAACAGGCAAAAAGCTCCAAACAGTTTATACCATTCAAACCACCTTTTGGCGGAGTGTTTGACGGTGTTGCCTATAATGGCAAATCTATTGTCTTAAACCCCCTCAGGCTCAGATCGGGACAGGACAGCTCCGGAAAATACGATTCCGGCGCTTACTATTACGGAACATGGACTTCTCCTCCCGTTCCGGCAAGATTCCTTGAAGCAATCGCTTCATGGCAGGCAAACACACCGCAAAATACGTGGATTGAAGTAGAACTTCGCAGCTTCCGCAAAAAAGAATGGAGCAAATGGTACAGCATGGGAGTCTGGCATGAACATGATCTTCCTTTCAAGCGGCATTCCGTTCGTGGCCAGGGAGACCAAAACGGCACTGTCTCCGTCGATACATTAGTTTTAAAAAAACCGGCAAACATTATTCAGGCCCGTGTCACGCTGTTTACGAAAAATCCGCAATCCACTCCCTTTTTCCATTTCCTTGGCGTATCGCTGGCGAATGGTACTGACAAGCCCGGGCAAATTCCTGCCACAGGTTTAACCGGCGAACTGAATGTACCGATGCGTTCACAAATGATTTACCCGGATGGAGGCGAAATATGGTGCTCACCCACTTCTACCTCCATGGTGATGGCTTATTGGGCAAAACTGAAAAATAAGCCCGAATGGGATCAGCCCGTTCCCCATGTTGTAAATAAGGTATGGGATTATGTTTATAACGGAGGTGGAAACTGGGCATTTAATACAGCTTATGCTGCTGCCATGGGGCTTGAGGCCAGGGTGACCCGGTTTTCCAGTCTCGCCGAGGCCGAAAAATGGATTGCAGCCGGCGTTCCGCTTATTGCAAGCATTGCTTATGATAAAGGAGAATTACCCGGAACGCCCATCCCAAGATCAGGTGGACACCTTCTTGTTATCCGCGGTTTTGACAAAAATGGAAATGTGATTACCAATGATCCCGCAGGGCCAAGCAATGAAAAAGTCCGTATCATCTATCCCCGTCAAGCTTTTGAAAAAGTCTTTCTCAATCATTCCAACGGCACCGTGTATCTTATTTATCCCAAAGGTTGGCCGATCCCTAAAGAGAATTACATATCCCTGCTCCCCAATTAATAGACATGGATGCAAAAAGCGGTTGCATTCCGGTTTTTCTTTTTTTGATATTTTCTGATTTGCACATAAAAAAGTGCCAAGTTAAAATAAGTACACGAAATACAAATCAAGGTGGTGCAACCTTAAGTGTCGGATAAACCATTTCCCTACGGAGGGCAGGCCGTAATTGAAGGGGTCATGTTTGGCGGACGGTTTATACAGGTAACAGCCATTCAGCGAAAAAACGGGGATATTGAATATTATGAATTGGAGAAAAAGGAGATAGGCTGGCTGAAGCCTCTCAAACATCTTCCTTTTGTTCGCGGCCTTGTCTCCCTTGTTGAGTCAAGTATTCTCAGTGCCAAACACATGCAATATTCATCTGAAAAATACGATGATGACCAGGAAGAGGAACTGGAACAGCCTTCCCCTGATGACATTCCGGAAAAAGGTTCCAGGTGGGAAATGATTCTGAGCGTTACCATCATCAGCATCCTGTCCCTTGTCATCGGCAAAGCGATCTTTACCGCCTTGCCTGCCTACCTGGCCAGCATTCTTTTTGACCGGTATGTAAAAGACCTGATATTGCAAAATCTGATTGAAGGCGCCATTAAAACAATTCTGTTGCTTGGCTATCTGTTGGTCATATCCCAAACTCCGTTGATCAAAAGGCTGTATCAATACCATGGCGCGGAACACAAAGTGATTAACGCCTTTGAACATGGGGAAACATTAACAGTAGAGAACGTCCAAAAATATTCTACTCTTCATTATCGTTGCGGAAGCAGCTTCATTGTTTTCACCATCATTGTCGGAGTAATCGTATATTCCTTTTTCAGTTATGACAATGTATGGGAAAGAATTGGAATACGATTGCTTCTGATCCCTGCAGTTATTGGCCTTTCGTATGAGGTACTGCGACTGACAAATTGGCTCCGTAACAAACCGGTTCTTAAATATATGGGATACCCGGGTCTTTGGCTGCAAAAACTCACCACAAAAGAACCGACCGATGAACAAGTAAAAGTAGCTATCAAGGCGTTTGAGCGCATGCGAAAGCTGGATGCCGAGCAGGAAAAGGAACTGGCAGCCTCTTCCCTCCTCGGGCATCATGCAGATTCCCCAATAAGTTAAAAGGAGGCTTAAAAATGCCAAGGCGCACCTATTTTCCATGGCACTACCTGATTCTCGGCCTGGCTGCAATTGGTCTGGTTTCCCAACTCGTCAAGTCTCCAGCTACATTGATACTCATTGTTGTTGTGATCGGGGTTATTTACTATTTATACAAATCACCGCCCCGCTGGCTGATGCGGTTAGGGAACCCTTCGTATTACCAGCCGCCGAAACCTCGAAAACCGGTTCGAAAAAGGCGCAAAAAGAATCCGTTTCATGTAATTCATGGCAACAAAAGATAAGGCCCCTTTCAGGAAGGGCCTTTTTCTTTAGCTGCCCGGACTGTTCTTGCGCAGGCGGGAATGAATGCTTTTTTGCTTTGCCCGCGCTTTCAGGTAATCTTCAAAAGTCCATTGATTGAAAAAGGTTTCAGCTGCCTGAACACCTGACTGAAACAATTGTTTTTTCTTTTCTTCCGATATTGAAAAATCAGTCAATTTCACATCGAGGGAAGGAACCTGAATAGAGCGTACCTGGTCCAGATCTTCAATATACCGGTTGTCATGAGCTTCCAGCATCGTAAAAAAGATAGATAATAGCATGCTGAATGGTCCGGAAATCTCATGAAACTGTTTTTCATCCGGAGAATACAGCCGAAAACCGAACGTGGGCCAGCGCGGTTTTTCCTTGTCAAACAGCCAGACCGGGAAATTGCTTAATACTCCGCCATCCACAATATAACAGATTTCCCCCGTTTTTTGGCATGCCAGTTTGACTGGATCGAAAAAAAACGGAATACTGCAACTCATGCGCACCACTTTTGCCACCGGGAAATCCTCCAGTTTGTAGCCATAATCCTCCAGATCACGCGGCAAAACCAATATCTGCCCTCTTGTTATATCCGAAGCAATGATATGAAGCTCGGTGTCTCCCTTTAGATCCTTGAAGGTACGAATCCCTTTACTCTCCAGGATCTGCGCAATCCATTTTTCAAGATCATTCCCGGAATATAATCCTTTTTTAAACCACAACCGGATGGCCGGTCCAATATAAGGCAGATATTCAGGCCATTTAGGCGTTAAAAAGTCTTTAAAATCTTTTTCAAACATCAGTTCCGCCATCTCTTCGGCTGTAAAACCGGCGGCCAACAAAGTGGCAATTATGGAGCCGGCGGAAGACCCGGCCACCTTCTTCCAGCGGAATCCCTTTCTCTCAGCTACCGACAAGGCGCCAACCAAACCGATCCCTTTTATTCCGCCGCCTTCAAAAACAGCATCAGCCCACACAAAAAACCCCTCCTTATATTCCTCTCATACAATGATATGTTTTTCATTTGAAAAAAACCTGGAGAGGAGTCCAAGGTTTTTTACGTATCAGGATCAGCTTGGTATTGTTTTTTTGACGTACAGAGCGATTTGACGAGTTCCGGATGAGCTTCCAGATATTCAACGAGATTCTGAATGCAACGAATGGAATCCCAACTCAAATGATGTTCGATACCTTCTACATCATGATAAATCTGCCCTTCACTTACTCCGATCAGACGTAAAAATTGCTCCAGCAGTTCATGGCGATCCATCAAGCGTTTTCCTATTTTTTTCCCCTTCGGAGTTAAAATCAAACCCCGATATTTCTCATAAATCAAATACTTGTTTTGATCCAGTTTTTGCACCATCTTTGTAACCGATGAAGGATGAACCTCCAATGCCTCAGCAATGTCTGAAACACGGGCATAACCTTTTTGTTCAATCAATTTGTAAATGTTTTCCAAATAATCCTCCATGCTGGGTGTTGGCATACAGAGGCCCCCTTATCTACACTTTTTTGAGATCCATTTTTGATTTTGATACTCCATTCATGCAATGGGTTCTGAAATTTGTCACCTTTGCTCATACCTGATTCAACAGCAAAGACATTCAAAAATTTCACCCCAAACGCACACCAGTCCTTTCGGGTATGTAATTTGAAATTTCAGGTATGAGTGAGGTTCTTATTTATTTTAGCATGTTTCTGGATGCATCATTCGACGGATCTTCTGCAATAACAAAAAGCTGCCTCTATAAGCACAGCTTTTACTAAAAAAGAAACATTTTTACGGGAACATTTTATGAAATTAAATATCGTGTGAAGCCAGACGGACATAGTCTACAAACAGACTTCCATTTTCAAGCAGAAAAACAACGGAAACCATGGCCGTCCCCCGGGGAAACGGTGGAATAATGGTAAAATAGGAATACCAGTCAGTCGTTTGGTAGGGAGGTTTTATGATCATGTGAGTCGTCCGGATCATCTTTCCGTTACGATCCAGGCAGGTAACCGCAGCATAAAAACCGGTTCTGCTCTCGGGCGGAGTACCATTGAGAAGGCGAAAATACAGATAATAGGCACATTCCTTTTCAAAAGGGCCATCAATTGTTTGATACAAAACAGCCCCTGTTCCGGTTCGTACGGCACTCATAAATATGGAATAATCTCCTGAACGCAACGGATTTTTCAAACGGCGAATCCGATTTCCCCGCCACGGTGCAATTCCTCTTTGAAATCCCCCGTTCACAAGCAGATTCCGTCTGGAACATGCCATTATTCATGCCTCTTTTCTTCTTTTTTGATCATCCTATAATATGCATTCTTGTTTCCACTTGTGCAGGCACTTCTTTTCTTTTGAAACAGAAATATAATAGAATGAAATCACAAATTTTAAAAAGAAGAGAAAGGAGGGTTGAACTTTTTCAACCCTCCTTTCTCTTCTTTTCACTATTATAATGAAAGGAGAAAGTGATACTGTGACAAAGAAAAAAATTATTAAAATTAATGGCGATGAATTGGATTTTTCCAGTTTTGCTGAAGTTGTTTACCACAAGGCCCTCGTCGAACTGTCAGCAGAATCACTGAAACGAATGCAGGATTCGTACGATTATGTCCGGCGGCTTATTGCTGAACGTCAAACGGTTTACGGGATCACAACCGGCTTTGGAAAGATGTGTGATCATTTCATCAATTCGGATCAGGTCTCACTTCTCCAGCATAATCTGCTCAAAAGCCATGCGTGTGGAGTGGGGCAAGCCCTCCCGGAACCGGTTGTGCGGGGAATGATGCTTCTGCGAATAAATGCCCTGGCCAAGGGATATTCGGGAATTCGTCCGTCTACTGTGCAAGCGCTGGCCACCATGTTAAACAAGGATGTTCATCCGGTTATTCCGTCACAAGGATCCCTGGGTGCAAGCGGAGACCTTGCTCCCCTTGCCCATATGTGTCTTCCGCTGATCGGGCGGGGTGAAGTAATTTATCAGGGGAAACGAAGACCATCATTGGAGGTTCTGCCGGAAATCGGACTTTTGCCTCTCCGGCTGGAAGCCAAAGAAGGGTTGGCCTTGATCAATGGCACCCAAATGATGTGCAGTCTGGGAGCCATGTCTGTCATTGCTGCCAAAAAGCTTTTGCTGGCTGCTGACATTATCTCGGCAATGACTCTGGAAGCACTTCAGGGAATTCCTGATGCTTTTCATCCCCGCCTGCAACAGGTACG
Organism: Thermoactinomyces sp.; assembly: GCA_049587175.1. GTDB lineage: Bacteria > Bacillota > Bacilli > Thermoactinomycetales > Thermoactinomycetaceae > Thermoactinomyces. The sequence continues at coordinate 21,135 of JBAVDL010000074.1, read as the reverse complement.
TGGCCAAAGCGGGCAAATAACAACCGCCGAAAATTTAAATAAACTGCTGGCTGGCAGCCGGTGTGTCACCGCACCGGGAGAAAAGCGGGTTCAGGACGCTTACAGTTTGCGCTGCATCCCGCAGGTTCATGGCGCTTCCAAAGATGCCTTTGCCTACGTGGAGAAAATCGTGCAAAAAGAAATGAACGCTGCCACCGATAATCCACTTCTTTTCGTGGATGAAGGCAAAGTGGTTTCCGGAGGAAATTTCCACGGGCAGCCCATCGCCCTGGCCCTCGATTTTTTGACGATCGCAATGGCGGAAATAGCCAATATATCAGAACGCCGGACAGAACGGCTTGTAAATCCGCAGCTCAGCGGGCTGCCTGCTTTTCTGACGCCTAAAGAAGGGATTAACTCAGGGGCCATGATTTTTCAATATGTGGCAGCATCTTTGGTTTCGGAAAACAAAACCCTGGCCCATCCAGCATCGGTGGATTCCATTCCTTCTTCCGGAAACCAGGAAGATCATGTAAGCATGGGTTCCATCAGTGCGCGGAAATGTTGGCAAGTTCTTGAAAATACAAGCAAAGTTCTGGCAATTGAATATATCTGTGCTGCCCAGGCCCTTGAATTTAAAGCGAACAGGATGGGAGCCGGAACACAGATTGCCTGGAAACTGTTGCGTCAATTCCTTCCACCCATGCATGAAGACCGGGAAGGATCTCCCGATATCGAGTTGGCAGCCCAACTCATCACAAGCGGCCAGTTAACCGAGCAGGTACTTCATCAAATCAACATCCGAATTTAAAGACATAATCATACCCTACAAAAACGGTCTTTAACAGACCGCCTGGACAGCAGAAAAACAGTTGATTTTCGCCTCGTTCCACCCTGCCTTGCAAGAATTGCGCGGGGCATTCCATTCACCTCAGACAGGCTGATCCACGGCACTCAATCACTTCCCGTTTCTGTTTTCAGCCCAATTTGCAACCGTATTGGCAATATATCCTCACAAGCCTTGCCAACGACAAAGCGGGTCTTCTACAGACCCTTTTTTCTGTTTCATTCTGCAATCTTTACCGGGCAAAAATTGATCGCATCACATGCTACGAGGCGCAGCTCCACCCCGTCTACATTTCCTTCAATTGCATCTTCCCGTGCTTTTCCATGCAAATGACCATAGACACAAAGTTTCACAGCGTATTCCTTCATTAAACTCATAAAACCGGATTCCCGGGCCATCGCGGTAATCGGCGGATAATGAAGCATCACAATTTTTTCTTTACCAGGCTGTTCACGTTCAGCCATCTCCAGTGCAAGTTGCAGTCTTCCCACCTGGCGCTCATAAATTTTGCGATCGCTTTCTTCGTTGTAAAACCGGTCTCCCGGCAACGTCCAGCCTCTTGTGGCAGCAATCACTTTCCCTTCTGCAATGGTGTAATCGGCATCGATCCATTCCATTCCGGGCGGAAGGGCTTCCCGGACTTTCTTTTTGCTTTGTACATAGTAACAATGATTCCCTGGAGACATAATTTTCTTCCCAGGAAGCTGGTTGATCCACTCAAAATCGTAACGGGCAATTTCCAGCTTCATCGCCCAGCTGATATCTCCCGGAACAAGTACCGTATCATCCGGTCTCACCGTGTCAAGCCAACGATCCCGAATCAGCTCGTAGTGCCGGTTCCATCCAAATATATCCATTGGCTTGTCAATATCCCTCTCCGGATCTATATCATATAAGCCCACCGGCTTGTTAAAGGACAAATGCAAATCACTCAACGCATAAATGGCCAATCATCTTCACACCTTTTTCTGCTTTCGACTGTTTCCTGATTGTATCATACATAAACTGAGTCCCCCCCGGCAATATAACGGTTTCCGGATAAAAAACACCTCCAGCGATTTGGAGGTGTTTTGAAGGTCATCAGGAACAACCGGTGGTTGCCCCGCAGTCCAGACAAACATAACAGGAGCCATTCCGCTTGGTCATTCCGCCGCATTCAATGCATAACGGTGCCCCGCTGCTTGCCCGGATGGCATCAAGATTGTCCGGGGATTGATGCAACTGATCCGGATGCGGTTCTCCTGTCTGCTGCGTTACAGCAGGTTGTTCTGTTTTGGCCTGGACAGCCTTTTTCTTGTGCCGATTGATCATATATCGCAATTCTTCCTCTTTTGGCGGAACCTGGACAAAATCGGTCCGTCCAAGATATTCCATACCAAGCATACGGAAGACATAATCGATGACGGAAGTAGCCATTTTAATATTTGGGTGTTCTACCATTCCGGCAGGTTCAAACCGGGTAAACGTCAATGAGTTTACATATTTTTCGAGTGGAACTCCGTATTGCAGTCCCAGCGAAACAGCCACGGCAAATCCATCCAGCATACCCCGGATCGTGCTGCCGGCTTTATGCATATCGATAAATATTTCCCCAAGGGAACCATCTTCATACTCCCCGGTGCGCACAAAGATTTTTTGTCCGGCGATTCTGGCCTCCTGGGTAAATCCGTCCCGTTTACGGGGCAACCTCCGGCGAACATTGGATTTGTGCCCGGTTGCGAACACCTCTTTGGCTTTGGAAGGCTCCTCTGGAAGATCTTCCTCTTTTTTGCGATCTCCTTTTGAATTCAACGGCTGTGAGCTTTTTGAACCGTCACGATACAGGGCAACAGCCTTCAGCCCCAGTTTCCAGCCTTGCTCATAAGCGTTCAGTATATCTTCGACAGTAGAGTTGTTAGGCATATTGATGGTTTTGGAGATGGCTCCGCTTAAAAAGGGCTGGGCCGCAGCCATCATTCTTAAATGCCCCATATAATGAATATAGCGGGTACCATGTTTGCCGCAGGGATTGGCGGTATCAAATACAGGATAATGTTCTTCCCGCAAATGAGGCGCCCCTTCTATTGTCATCATGCCGCAAATGGTGTCATTGGCTTCATCAATTTCCCGATCTGTAAATCCGATTGCTTTCAGGAAATCGAAATCGGGACTTTCATATTGTTCCGGAGCAAATCCCAATCGCTGCAAACACGCATCTGTCAGCGTATAGCGGTTAAACGCGAACGGCAACTCAAACACGGTTGGCAATATTTCTTCTACCCGATCCAATTCGGCATCGGTCAATCCTTTTTGTTTCAGGCTTTCCCGATTGATATGCGGAGCCTTGTCCAATGACAGGGTGCCGGTTACATAGGTGAGAATATCATCAATCTGTTGCTGGCTGTAGCCCAGATTTTTCAGGGCGGGCCGGATCGATTGGTTGGCGATTTTAAAATATCCGCCACCTGCCAGCTTTTTGAATTTGACAAGGGCAAAATCAGGTTCGATACCTGTTGTATCGCAATCCATCAACAGGCCAATGGTTCCGGTAGGTGCAAGCAAAGTGGTCTGGGCGTTCCGGTAACCGTATTTTTCTCCCATGGCAAGAGCTTCATCCCAGGCTGTACGCGCCGCTTCCAGCAAATCGGCGGGACAATACTCCGGATCAATTCCCATCGGTTTTACTTCCAGACCCTCATATTCTTCAGCCGGGGCATTGTATGCAGCACGACGATGATTCCGGATCACCCGCAGCATATGATCCCGGTTTATCTCAAACGCCTTGAATGCACCCAATTCTTTTGCCATTTCAGCAGAAGTTTTATAAGCCACTCCCGTCATAATGGCTGTTATCGCACCGGTAACAGCCAGTGCCCGTTTCGAGTCATAAGGAATTCCCGACAGCATCAACAGCGTCCCGATATTGGCATAACCCAGTCCCAATGTGCGGTAAATATAGGACAACCTGGCAATTTCGCTGGACGGATATTGTGCCATCAATACAGAGATTTCAAGCACCATGGTCCACAGACGAATCGCATGACGGAACGCGGGAATATCAAACTTGCATGTATCGGAATCAAAAAATTTAACCAGGTTTAATGAAGCAAGGTTGCAAGCCGTATTGTCCAGAAACATATATTCGGAACACGGGTTGGAAGCATTGATCCGGTTATGCCTTGCACCAAGTTTGCCATCCATACCTGCGGGTGTGGTATGCCATTCATTAATGGTTCCGTCATATTGAAGTCCCGGATCTGCACATTCCCATGCAGCCTGGCCAATCTGTTTCCATAAAGATTCAGCCGGAATTTTTTTGCAAACTTCACCGGTAGTCCGGTATGTAAGTTCCCACTCTTCGTTATTCTGCAATTTCCGGAAAAAGGAATGGGGAACCCGTACCGAGTTGTTTGAGTTCTGTCCGGAAACCGTCTCATAAGCTTCCCCGTTAAATGACGGATCATAACCTGCCTGTATCAATGCTTTGGCTTTCTTCTCTTCCGTTAATTTCCAGTTTATAAATTCTTCAATATCCGGGTGATCTATGTCCAGACATACCATCTTGGCTGCACGCCGGGTCGTGCCTCCTGATTTGATGGCCCCGGCCGCACGGTCACCAATTTTCAGGAAAGACAGCAGTCCCGATGAAGTGCCGCCGCCTGACAACGTTTCCCCTTTCCCGCGTATATTGGAAAAGTTGCTTCCTGTGCCGCTTCCATATTTAAAAAGACGTGCTTCCCGAACCCACAAGTCCATAATTCCATTCTCATTGACCAGATCATCTTCAACCGACAGAATAAAACAGGCATGCGGTTGCGGACGGTCATAGGCACTTTTGGACTTCTTCAGTTCTTCTGTTTCCGGGTCTACATAATAATGCCCCTGCGGCTTTCCGGTAATACCATAAGCATATTTTAAACCGGTGTTAAACCACTGGGGGGAGTTGGGAGCAGCAATCTGATTCAATAACATATAAACGAGTTCATCATAAAAAGCCTGTCCGTCTTCTTTTGTATCAAAATAGCCGTATTTCTCTCCCCATTCACGCCAACAACCGACCAACCGATGTACTACTTGTTTGACACTGGTTTCGGATCCCAGTACTTTTTGTCCATTCTCGTCAAGAATGAAGTTTCCCTGTTCATCTGTCTGGGGTACGCCTGCTTTGCGAAAATATTTGGAAACCAGTATATCCGAGGCGACTTGCGACCAGGCTTTGGGTACCTCAACATCGTTCATTTCAAATACGACTGTACCGTTTGGATCGGTAATGCGGCAATCCCGTTTTGTATATTCAACTGAATTGTAGGGATCTTGACCTTTTTTCGTAAAAAACCTGGTTATTTTCATAATTTACTCCTCTTCCTCCTACTATATATAGTATCAGAATCAGTATAACACTACTATATATAGAAACAACGAGAATCGCAAATAAAATTTCTGCAAAAGTCTTGTTCTTTTTTTCCAAGTCTTGCAAACTGGATGTAAAGCACGGAAAGGATGGTGCAACATCATGATCATTCTCTATAATGGCCAATTGATTCAACGTGAAGAAGCACAGATCGATATTGAGGATCGCGCCTACCAGTTTGGTGACGGGATTTACGAAGTGATCCGGATATATGACCGTCAGCCGTTCCATATGAAAGATCATCTGGACAGACTGGAAAAAAGCGCAAAAAAAATCAGGATTAACCTGCCTTACAAACTGGATCAGCTGGAGGTACTGTTAAATGAATTGATCAAACAAAATGATTTTACACAAGGAAACCTCTATGTACAAGTCAGCCGGGGAGTCGCCCCGCGCAGCCATGCCTTTCCCGAAAATGCCTCTCCCGTAACCATCGCCTACATCCAGCCCGCCAACCGTCCTGTCAGGGAACAAACTGAAGGCATACGGGCCAAAACAGCACCGGATGTCCGATGGCTCCTTTGCGACATAAAAAGCCTGAATCTGTTGGGGGCCGTACTGGCCAAACAGGATGCCTACGACCATGGCTGCCAGGAAGCCATTCTCATTCGTGACGGTATTGTTACAGAAGGAAGTTCTACCAATATTTTCATTGTCAGAAACGAAACTCTTCAGACACATCCTGCTGATCGTCTTATTTTACACGGTATTACCCGAAAAGTCACTTTACAATTAGCGGGAGAATTGCAAATTCCTGTAAAAGAAAAGGGATTTGACAGGAATACGCTGTTAAGTGCAGATGAGGTATTTCTGACCAGCACCACGATGGAGATCTGCCCCATCATTCAGATTGACGGGCAACCGGTCGGAGACGGCAAACCCGGTAAAATAACCAGACTCCTGCAAGAAGCGTTTGCAAAATCCATTTCAGCAGGCAAAAACTGAAAAACCACAGGAAAGGAAGACCGGCATTGTTTACTGGTCTTCCTCAGCAGGCAAAGGTGGTTCCTTTACATCTTCGGATATAACAAACCCATTATCGTTACGCAATGTAACATCTTTGACAAGAACGGGTTCCCTCGCTGTATGGTTGATTTCGATGGAATTCGAACGACAAGTCAGATTAATGTTTAATCTGTTCATATTTGATGTAATCGATACATAAACCGGCTCTTTCCCGTCATATTCCGGGAACGCCTGTTCAGCCGTTTTCTGCATCTGTCCATCCAAATTATACAGGGCAACATCTTTACCCGACAACAACAACCGATACCGGGACACTCCCAGCGTCTGGATATCCATTGTAAACGGTTTATCCGAGAACGGCTGAATCATAAACCTGGAAGCTGCATTTGCTTCCAGACGAATTTGCGAATCCGGAAATGCTTCCAAAGATATTTTTCCCTGATCATCGGAAACAAGAATGGCCTGCCCGAAATCAATGATCCAGGGTTGATGATTCATCCACTTGCGTATCACCACACCAGGGTCAATGAGAGAATTCATCTTTGGATTGTAAAGGACAGATCCGTCTCCCCCGCGGAAATGGACATTCATTTCACCACTTAACGGTGTGATTCCAACAGCCATCCATCTTTCCCTTTTCCCCTCTTCCTGGATGGAAATACGGATCGGATTTCCTGCAAGATAGTGAATCTGGAACAAATATTTTTTATTTGGCTTGATCCGGTATTGATCCCCGGATTTGGCAATGGTGGCAATATTGCTTCCTTCAAGCTGATGGAAAAGTCCTATTTCCCCTTTTTCATCAATATAGAGGCCGTATATCGCAGATTTGTCGACTGATTCAAGATAACCCAGAAAAGTGTTTTTCTCTTTCAGAACCAGTTCTCCGCTCAGGGAATTATTCTCAGCGTACTCATAAGGTAAAGTATACTTGTCCTTCGCTTTGGAAAACCGGATTGTTTGATTATGCTGTTTTGCCTGCTCCGTTTTATTCTCATCTGCCATCATGAAAGTCAGAGGATTGTTCGACGAATAACTGTTCTCCGGCTCCCATTCTGCTGCAGCAAATGAGACCAACACGAGTGCTGCTGCCGCCACCGTTGCCATGGCGTAACTTTTCTTCCTGCTTTTCTTTCTTTTTCCGCGCGAGCCCACTTTTCCGCCGGAATGTTCCTGACAGTACTTCTCCACAAGCCGGGAAACCTCTCCAAACGTTCGTTTGCGGTCAAGTGCAGCCAAAGCCAGTCTCGCAATTTTTTGCGGAATTTTTTTCTCATCCAGTACTTTTTCTGTTCGCTTGATCCCGCCCATCGGAGATTGGCCAGTCAACAGATAAAATAGCAGTTCGCGCCATTTCTCATCATATCTGGGTCTTTCGGGATCTTTCATGTAATAGAAAAGCAAAATCGGTTTTTGCCCGTCTAACAAGATATTTTTTGGATCCAGAGTTGCGCCCAGCGAGGCAGGCAATCGGTTTAAATCGTGCAATGTCTTGAAACAGCGGTTAACAACGCGAACTGCAACTTCAGGCTCCATCGCCCGTTCCTTATTTACAATCAAGGGCAAGGGATCACCAGAAAATGGGGGATGAACGAGAATAACCTGATCCTTTTCTTCAATAACATCCAAAATCGGCGCCAAGTTAGGATGCTGCAAACGGCGAAAAGTTTCACGATATCCGGACGGCAAAGGTCGACGAGTAATTTTGATTGACTGAAGAAAAACCTGCGCTCCGTCTGGAGATTTAGCCTGCAGAAGCTGACCGGAATAAAATTTGATCACATCTTCCACTTGAAATTTCTCATAATAACGGCGATTAAATCGCTTCCCCTGTTTCAACAGCATTTGCCCCTAACCTATAAAATTAATCTTAAAAAGAAAATAATTTGATTGAACAACAATTAGCATTTATATGCTAACATAAGCCCCCGAAAAATCAAGCAACAAAAAGAACAACTTGCCTGATTCAGGGATCTCAAAGGACTGTTATCTTGTAAAAAACGGCCTTCTCCACCAGACAAAAAAATACAGATTGACAACAAAATTCAGAAAAAACCTGTAAATAATATAATATCCTTTAAAAAAAGGGAAATCAATTAACAAAAAACAACAATTTAATCAATAAAACAATAATGTAATCAATTCCACATAAATGAAATAAAAAAATCTTTCCAACAAATTGTCGGAAAGATTTTAAACAAAACAATTCCATTTCACAAGCATGGTATCTTCAATAAAAGAATCATTTACCGGCGAAGATTCCATTCATCTGTTAAATATCGCTCCTTCAGACATTCCTGTACCCGCTTTTTTTCTTCCGGTGTCAACACACCGGGTTCCAGGGTTATACCCATCCCTTTTTGAAATCCTTCATAAAAAGCATTAACCACTTCGTCCAATGATACAGGATCAGGCAAAATCCGGTTAATCGCCACCGCTTTTTGCGAGAATTGGCGTTTTAAACGACGTTGTACCCGTTCCGACGGGAAAAGCAACAGGGAAAAAAGCAGGTCCTCGTCCAGATCCATCAGAATGGAACCGTGCTGGAGAATAACGCCCCGCTGTCTGGTTTGCGCACTTCCAGCCACTTTTTTTCCCTCAATAACGAGTTCATAATCGGAAGGAGAGTCAAAACAGGCAGCCGACAAATTTTCTTTTCTTGTTTCAAGAGGGTTGCTTAAATATGCATCCAGTCCCAATGCCCGGAACCCCTCCAATAACCCCTGGCTAATTACCCGGTAAGATTCGCTCACTGTTTTGGGCATAATCGGGTCATCTTCCGATACGATCACACTGTAAGTCAGTTCCCGATCATGCAAAACAGCCCTGCCGCCGGTCATCCTCCGCACAAATCCCAAACCTTTTTGATTGATACAAGACAAATTGACTTCTTTTTTTGCTTTTTGAAAATAGCCAATCGACAGGGTGGGAACTTTCCATCCATAAAAGCGCAAGGTCGGCGGTACTTTTTTTTCAGACATCACATCCATAATTGCCTGATCAATGGCCATGTTTTCAGCTGCCGAACAGGCTTCATAAGGTAAAAATCTCCATGTTGTCATTCCTGTCACACCTTCATTACATCATTTACTTTATTGATCATACCAAACCCGCATATTTTTACCCTGCAGGAAAAGCGATCGCAAATCATGACAGACGGGTCTGCTCAAGTTCCCATTCAACCACTTTCTGAATCGTTTCCTCCAGCGGTGTATTCCGGTAACCCAATTCCCGCATTGCTTTATCCGATGAATAATAAATATTTCGCCCGCTTAGCTTTGCCAGATCCCAGGCAAAAAAAGGTTCAGACCTGCTTAGAAAACCGATGGCTTCACCGACCCACGAAATGCTTTTCAGTAAAGGATCGGGAAGCTGTTTTATCCGTTTGTTGCGACCGGCAGCTGTGGCAATTTTTTGCAAAAGTTCTTTCAACGGCAAATTGGTTCCTCCCAACAAATACCGTTCCCCTGTCTTTCCGTGCAGAGCTGCCAACAAATGCCCCTCGACCACGTCATCCACATCGCACACATTGATTCCGCCTGCCGGAGATACAGTCAAACGACCCGTGATTACCGAACGGACAATATTGGGGGAATAATTCCGTCTCCCGATAATCACCGCAGGATTGACAACCGTTGCCGGCAGCCCCTCTTCCACCATGCGAAGCACAATCTCTTCCCCCGCTTTTTTTGCCATCGCATAACCGACTTGCAACCGGTCACCATTATACACAAAGGATTCATCAGCAATTTCATTTTCCGGCAATCCGACAGCCGCCGCCGAACTGGTATGGACAAACTTTTTTACTCCGCTTTGCAGTGCTTCCCGGGCAATGTTCCGGGTGCCGGTTACATTATTGAGTTCCAGGTTGACCCGGCTTGCTTTCCCCCATTGTACAACTCCCGCTACATGAAAGACACAATCCATTCCTGCACAGCAGCCCCTGACAGAATCAGCCTCCGTCAGATCACCGACCCGAAAGGATACATTCACCGGCAGATCATGGAGACGGGAAGTTTCCCGATGCAATACCGTCACATCATATCCCTTCCCGCACAAGAGATGTACCAGATTTCGACCGACAAACCCTGTCCCGCCTGTTACCAGAACTTTCATCCCAACCCTCCCTGTATTGGACTTTACTCCCATGAATATATCACGAATCAGTGAAATCTCAACCTTGCCCTCCCTGAAAAAACAAAACGCCGCAAAAAACGCGGCGCCTTACATGTTTTGTTTATTATGCATCCAACAGGATGATCTCTTCTTCTCCCTGGGTAACCGTTTCTTTCCTGATTTCAACAGAAGTTCCTTCTTCCAGATTGGTAAACACAATCGGGGAAATCAGGGATGGTGCATTCTCTTTTACATAATCCATATCAAACTCCAGCAGTTTTTGTCCTGCTTTCACCTGATCCCCTTCCTGAACGAAGCTTTCAAATCCTTTGCCTTCCAGTTTCACCGTGTCTATTCCGATATGAACCAGGATTTCAAGGCCGTTTTCAGCACGAATACCCAGTGCATGCCGGGTTGGGAACAGGTTGACAATCTCTCCGTCCACCGGCGAGACGACAATCCCTTCGTCTGGTTCCACGGCAAAGCCGTCTCCCATCATTTTTTGTGCAAATACCTGATCCGGCACTTCCCCGATTGGCATCAACCGTCCTGTCATGGGGGACACAAATGCCAAGGCCTTGTTTCCGTCTTTACCTTTTGCAACCACTTCCCCGGACTCTTCTGCCGCCTTTTTGTCCACAACCGGCTTTTGGCCCATCATGATCTGCTTCATCTGTTCTTTAATGTTGTCAGATTTGGGACCAAAGATGACCTGCAAATGGTTTCCCATCACCATGACCCCGGATGCTCCCAATCTTTTGAGCTGTTCTTTGTCCACTTTGTCGACGTCATGAACCGATATGCGCAAACGGGTAATGCAGGCATCCAGGTTGGTCAGGTTTTCTTTCCCGCCCAATGCTTCAAGGATATTTTCAGCCAGGCTGCCTGATGAAGAAGAGGCAGCAGCGCTGTCCCCATTGTCCGTATCATCTTCGCGCCCGGGGGTTTTCAGATTCCAAAACTGGATGGCAAACCGGAATCCGAAATAATAGATAACGGCAAATACCAGTCCAACCGGAATGATAAGCCAAGGCTTCGTATCCTGCCCCCAGAACATAACCAGGTCAATCAAACCGCCAGAAAAAGTCAAGCCTGCTTTTACTCCCAACAAGTCCATCACCATGAACGAAAGTCCTGCAAACACACAATGGATTGCATAGAGGACCGGAGCAACAAACAGAAAGGAAAATTCAATCGGTTCGGTAATCCCGGTTAAAAATGAAGTCAGGCCAGCTGAAAGCATAATGCCGCCAACCAGTTTTTTCTTTTCTTTTCGTGCTGTATGATAAATGGCCAGAGCCGCAGCGGGCAAACCAAAAATCATAAATGGATATTTCCCGGTCAGAAAAGTTCCGGCCGTTGGATCACCGGCAAAAAAGCGATTCAGATCCCCCTTGACAATTTCCCCGGCATCTGTCACATACTGCCCAAACTCAAACCAGAAAGGTGAGTAGAAAATGTGATGCAATCCAAATGGAATCAGGGAGCGTTCAATCAAACCAAAGAAAAATGCAGATAAGGCCGTGTTCTGGGTTGTTGCCAGAACGGATAAATTGTCAATCTGATCCTGAATGGGCGGCCAGATAAAGAAGAAAACAAGCCCAAGCAGGAACGCAGAAACGGCTGTAACAATCGGCACAAACCGTTTTCCGCCAAAAAAGCCCAAAAATGCGGGCAGTTCAATGTCATGAAAACGATTATACAAATAGGCTGCCAGGATCCCGATGATAATTCCGCCAAACACACCCATTTGCAATGTGGGAATCCCCAAAACATCCACCGTTTCCACTTTGTTCAGCCTGGCCATTTCGCCTACAGTCGTGTTCATAATCAAATATCCCACGACAGCTGCCAGGCCCGCTGTACCTTCTCCGCGTGCCAGGCCAATCGCCACCCCAATGGCAAAAATCAGGGAAAGATTTTGGAAAATAATATTCCCGGCACTTTCCAGAATGCTGATATCCAATTTGTTCCCAAACGCCAGAAGCAATCCGGCGGCGGGCAAAATCGCAACAGGCAGCATTAACGCTTTACCAACACGTTGCAATACACCAAACAGATTTTTAAGCATGAACTGTTAACCTCCCATTGTGTCTACTGGTCTTTCATCATGTCACCGATTCTGTTTATCTGTTGTTTGTCAAAATGAAAAAGGCATGAGCAAAAAAAGACAGGCAAAAACGTTTGCTTTCAAAGAAACGCAAACGGGATTCACATGTCTTTTTTCACTCATGCCTGATCGAATCAGTAACACGTGAAAAATGTGAAAGATATTTACTTGTCAGACCAGAGCTGTTGCAAATGCAAGGTAAGATAACTGACCTCCGCGGGATGAACCGGTTTGGCCAATTCCTTTTCCATTACCCTGGCCAATTTCCAGGCAATAGTGTAACACAAAGGATACTGCATACGCAACAGTTTTGTAAATCCTTCGGGTTCCGAAATATGTTCTCCTTTTTCCGTTCGCTCAATGGCACAGCGTAGATGAGTAATCAAACGCATATACGACAGGCTTTTTTTATCCAGTTTTTTCCCGGATGCCGATTCAACAAAACGGATCAATTTGAGAATCAATTGCGAATGCTGCTGAAGCTCAGCCAAATGGCGTCTTGTCAAGGCACTGTGGATATGCATTGCGATAAAGCCGATTTCTGCTTCCGGCAATTGAATCCCCAACCGCCGGTCAATCATCCGGATAATTTCTTCAGCAACCTGATATTCTTTTTCATACAATGTCCGGATTTCAATCAGGAATGGATTGTGGAAGGTCATTCCCTGTTCCATTCGCTTGATGGCAAACCCGATATGGTCCGTCAGTGCCACCTGGATATGTTCGCTTACCGGAGCAGCAAATCTTTTCTGGATGTGACTGACCGCTTCATTAATGACTTCCACCAGCTCTTCATCCACTTGCATCAACAATTGCTTGTACTGCTCCTGCTCTTTCCGGTCAAGCATAATAAAACATTTTTCCACTGTTTTTTCATCGATGACGGCACCTGTTTTTTTCCCAAACCCGATCCCTTTTCCAATCAAAACCGTTTCGCCGTAAACCGGGTTAACTGCAATGACCACATTATTATTCAATACTTTCTTGACTCGAAACGAACGGCTCACTCTTGTCATCCTCTCCTGCCACAACCCTCTACGAGATATGAGTATACGTGAACGTTCCTGTCTTTTCAATGAATAAAATCAAAACGCCAAAGAAGCCCTCTCGACAGAAAGGGCTTCTTTGCCTGTCAGGAATTTTCTTTTGTCCAGCGCAAGACCGGCTTTCTGGCTGCCGTTACTTCATCCAGCCGTTTTATTGGTGTATTGTGCGGAGCTTCCTGGACGATCTCCGGATTTTCTTCCGCCTCTTTCGCGATCTGGATCATCACGTCGATAAATTGGTCCAATGTTTCCTTGCTCTCTGTTTCTGTCGGTTCGATCATCAGGCACTCATCGACAATTAATGGAAAATAGATGGTTGGCGGATGAAACCCGAAATCCAGCAGGCGTTTGGCCATATCCAGTGTCCGGACACCCAGTTTCTTTTGTCTTTTTCCGGACAGGACAAATTCGTGCTTGCAGGCCTGTGTATAGGGCAAATCGAAATAAGGCTCCAACCGTCGCATCATGTAGTTGGCATTCAGGACTGCATTTTCAGATACCTGTCGCAAGCCTTCCGGTCCCATTGTACGGATATAGGCATAGGCACGCACCAAAATCCCGAAATTCCCGTAGAACCCTTTGACACGGCCAATGGATCGCGGCATGTCTTCATCCAGATAATAATTTCCCTGGTCATCCTTGGCTACCCTTGGTTTGGGCAGGAATGAAATGAGGTCGCCTCGCGCGCCAACCGGACCGGCACCGGGCCCCCCTCCGCCATGCGGGGTAGAAAAGGTTTTGTGCAAATTCAAATGCACCAGGTCAAATCCCATGTCTCCAGGGCGCGCAATGCCCAAAATGGCATTGGCATTGGCTCCATCATAGTATAAAAGGCCGCCTGCCTCGTGAACCAGTTCCGCAATCTTTACGATTTCCTCTTCAAACAGGCCAAGGGTGTTCGGGTTGGTCAGCATCAGGGCTGCCGTATCTTCTCCCAGTACTTTTTTCAGCTCTTCAACATCAACAAGCCCTTTGTCATTGGATGGAATGGTTATGGTCTGAAAGCCCGCCACCGTCGCGCTGGCCGGATTGGTTCCATGGGCAGAATCGGGAATGATCACTTTGTTTCGCTCTGTGTCCCCCCGTGACTCATGATAAGCGCGAATCATCATCAATCCTGTCCATTCTCCCTGCGCACCGGCTGCCGGTTGCAGGGTGACAGCATCCATCCCGGTAATTTCAGCCAGATCTCTCTGCAATTCATATAACAGTTGCAAAGCCCCCTGTACAGTTTCAGTCATCTGGTAGGGATGAATGTTGGCAAAACCGGGATAACGGGCCACGTCTTCATTCACTTTCGGATTGTATTTCATCGTACAGGATCCCAGGGGATAAAAACCGCTATCCACTCCGTGATTTCGCCGCGAGAGTTCGGTATAGTGCCGCATGAGATCCTGTTCCGAAACTTCCGGAAGCTCGGCAGGTTCCTCCCGAAACAGTTCAGCCGGCAAATCATCCGTCTCTGGCACATCCGATTCCGGCAAGCTGTAAGCTGCCCGTCCTGGTCGACTCAACTCAAAGATCAAAGCTTTCTGTTTTCTTTTCATAACAGTCCCTCCAAGCCTTCAGCCAACAGATCGATTTCTTCTTTGGTGCGTACTTCCGTTACCGCAATCAGCATTTGTTTCTCCCAGTCCGGATTGATCCTGCCAAGATCAAACCCTCCGATGATCCCCTGTTTTAACAATTCCCGGTTGACTTCTTTGACCGGACGATCCAACTCAATCACAAACTCATTAAAGAATGGCTGCTTGTGTACAATGCGCACACCCCGAACCTGAGCCAAACGTTTCTTGGCATAATGTGCCTTTTGAATATTCAGCCTGGCCACTTCCTGCATTCCTTTTTTTCCCATTGTTGCCATGTAGACACTGGCCGCCAATGCCAGCAAGGCCTGGTTTGAACAAATGTTGGAGGTCGCTTTGTCCCGGCGAATATGCTGCTCCCGAGCCTGCAAAGTGAGAACAAATCCGCGAACCCCTTCTTCATCCCTGGTTTCTCCCACAATTCGACCGGGAATACGCCGCATCAATTTTTTGGTTGTGGCAAAATATCCGCAGTGGGGACCGCCAAAGGACGCCGAAATTCCAAGAGGCTGCGCATCTCCCACCACAATATCGGCTTTGAAATGGCCTGGTGGTTTCAGCAAACCGAGTGACAGCGGATTGGCGCTTACCACAAGAAGCCCTTTATGCGCATGGGCCATTTTCTCCACGGCATGCAAATCCTCGATATTACCGAAAAAGTTGGGTGACTGGACAATGACGGCAGCCGTTTTTTCATCTGACAATGTTTCCAGCACCTTCAAATCAGTTACCCCGTCTTTGATCGGCACTTGCACAACTTCCCATCCAAACCCTTTTGCATAGGTATCCAGAATCTGGCGGGCTTCCGGATGAACGGTTTCAGATACAATCATTTTTTTCTGGCGAGATACAGCCGCTGCCACGCTTGCGGCTTCTGCCAACGCAGTAAAACCGTCATACATGGATGAATTGGCAACTTCCATCCCCGTAAGTTCACAGATCATGGTCTGAAATTCAAAGATCGCCTGCAGTTCACCCTGGCTGATTTCCGGTTGATAGGGCGTATATGCAGTATAAAATTCAGAGCGGGAGAGCACGTGGTTTACCACACTGGGAATGTGATGCTCATAAACACCTGCTCCCAAAAAAGAAATATATTGGTCAAATGAAACGTTTTTCCTTGAGAGGCGCCCCATATGCCTGATCAAAGCGGGTTCAGACATGGCTGCAGGGATTTTCAGACTTCCTGAAAAACGCACACTTTCAGGAATTTCTTCAAATAATTCCTGGACAGAGTCCACCCCGATTGCTTCCAGCATGTCTCTTTTATCTTGTTCAGTCATTGGTAAATAGCGGAATTTCCCCATGCCCAACCTCACCTTTCTCTTTTTACTTCTGCCGTTTATAAAACGGGGTTTTTACAATTTTTGCCTTCAGCTTTTTGCGGCGAATCTCTACTTCCACCACTTCACCGGTTTTGGCATATTCCGTTTTCAACAAAGCGAGCCCGATATTTTTTTTCAGAGTAGGAGATTGCGTTCCCGTCGTCACTTCGCCGATCAGTTCCTCTCCGGCATAGACGGGATAATGGGTACGCGGGATTCCACGATCGATCATTTCCAGGCCAACCAGCTTGCGGGGAGCACCTTCTTTCTTTTGCAAGGCCAAAACTTCCCGCCCGATAAAATCGCCTTTATCCGGTTTGACCACAAATCCGAGTCCCGCTTCAACCGGTGTGATGGTTTCCGAAAGTTCCTGCCCATACAAGGGGAGGGCCGCTTCAAACCGCAAGGTGTCACGCGCACCCAATCCGCAGGGAAGCACGCCGTCACTTTTCCCCTCTTCCAGGATCGCCTTCCACAAGACGGGTGCATCTTCCGCTTTAAAATAAATTTCAAAACCGTCTTCCCCCGTGTAGCCGGTACGCGAAACCAGACACTTCACTCCGCTGATCTCTACATTCTGGCTGAATTTGAAAAAACGGATTTGCGACAAATCGGACGTCGTCAACCGCTGCAGCACCTTTTCCGCCAATGGCCCCTGCAAAGCCAATTGTGCCGTGTTATCCGAAATATTCCTGACAACAACCTCGCCCGTTATATGATCCTTGATCCAGTTAACATCTTTTTCAATATTGGAAGCATTAATGACAAGAAAATACTCTTGTTCACCTGTTCGGTAAACCAGAAGATCATCAATGGTTCCGCCATTTTCATGACACATGGCGGTATATTGGGCCGCGCCTGTTTCGAGCCTGGAAACATCATTGGTGGTCAGTTTTTGTACAAGTGCCAGCGCGTCAGGCCCGTTGACAATTACCTCCCCCATATGGGAAACATCAAACAGTCCGGCTTTTGTGCGCACCGCTTCGTGTTCCTGTTTGATCCCACTGAATTGAACCGGCATTTCCCAACCACCAAATGGAACCATTTTAGCTTCGTCCTTATACAGATCGTATAAAGGTGTTCTCTTTAATTGGCTCACTACAGATTCCTCCTAATCATTACTTGCTGCAAATAAAAAAGACAAAGTGCTCCTCCTGCAAGGTAAACACTCTGTCCCGCTACCTGAGAGTTTCTTTGCGCAAACGCACAAAGCTGCCCCTTTGGTGGCTCATCAACAAGATCAGCTCTCTCCAGAGGTGCGTCCAGCGGGCCTCCTTTTGCCTGAGAGATTCGCCCTTTACGGCTTGCTCCTTCGGCGCCACAACTGTGGTCTCTCCTCCCGCCTTCAACCGCCGAACGATATGTTGCTCTTCAAACCAATTGTGCCACATTTTACGATAATTTTCGATATATATACTTAAAAAAGTTCGTATTTTTGTTTTATGCATTCATTTTTTTGGTTTGATCCATACTATAACGGATAAAGCAGACCTGAAACAGAAGAAGTTATAACTCTGTCTGACGGTATATCGCCCTTACGCCAAAGCAGCTTTCACGGTAATGTCGGAAGCCGGGTCTTGTAGTCGGGTTCTTGACATCGATGGACTTCACCTGTAAAGGTGAGAGTCTAACCGACGGTTTGAACAGGACAAATGCGACAAGAAAGGTGGAAAAACCCATGTACTTGCCCCCGATTCGTTTTGACCGGGAATGGCTTCAGCCATTTTTGACACAAAATGAAACAGATCAACATTGGTCTACTTGGGAGCGGTTTCAACTTGCTCTGGAAGCAGCTGAAGCAGAAGCAGTTCCTTCCTTTGATTCACTCCAGTCCCTGAAACAGATTCAGGGGTTTAAGCCCCTCCCCCATCAGATTGAAGTGGCCAAACGCGTTGTCAATGAAATGCATGGCCGTGCAATCCTGGCTGATGAAGTGGGTTTGGGCAAAACAATCGAAGCCAGCCTGATTTTAAAAGAATATATCATCCGCGGCCTCGTAAAACGCGCCCTGATCCTGGTTCCGTCTTCCCTGGTTTTGCAGTGGACAAGGGAATTAAACCAAAAATTCCAAATTCCGGCGATAGCCCAGAAAAAGGCATGGATGTGGGATAAATACGATTTTCTGGTTGCATCCATTGACACGGCCAAACGGGAACCCCATCGTGAACAGATTTTGAAACAGCATTATGATCTTCTGATTGTGGATGAAGCTCACAAGCTGAAAAACCGGCGTACGAAAAACTGGCAATTTATCAATCAGTTGAAAAAAAAGTATTGCCTGCTTCTGACTGCAACCCCTATTCAGAACGAAATCAATGAGCTTTACAACCTGGTAACCTTGTTGAAACCGGGACAACTTGGAAAGCATTCGCAATTCCAAAGCAATTATGTAGCCAGTAAAAGAAAAGCCAAAAATAAAGAGCAACTTCAGGAGGAAATCAGCCGTGTCCTCATTCGCAACCGCCGCTCAGACCAGCACCTTCCAATGACAAAACGGATTGTCAAAACCATTTCCATTGAACTGTCACCCGCTGAGCGGGCCCTTTATGAAGGGATTACCCGGTTTGTACGTCAAAAATACCATAAATCACTGGAAATGAAAAACACGCTATCCCTGCTGGTTTTGCAAAAAGAGGTATGCAGCAGTCGTGATGCAGTCTTCCATACACTATTTAAGCTACTTCAAAAAGGGGCTCAAGGTCAATCTGAAATTTCGCCGGAAATCTCTCATTTGATCCAGTTGCTGCGGAATGTAAAATTTTCATCCAAGGTGAAAACGGCTGTCGAGTTGATTCGCCGCCTGTCTCCTGAAAAAGTAGTCCTTTTTACCGAATATCGGGCAACCCAGGAAATGCTGATGCGCGAATTGTTAAATGCCGGAATTCAGGCTGTACCCTTCCGTGGGGGATTCAACCGGAACAAAAAAGACTGGATGATGGAATTGTTCGAGAAGCGCTCTCAGGTAATGGTAGCCACGGAAGCAGGGGGTGAGGGCATTAATCTGCAATTTTGCCAGCATATGATCAACTATGACATGCCATGGAATCCAATGCGGGTTGAACAGCGAATCGGCCGAATTCACCGTCTGGGCCAGACAAAGGATGTCCATATCTACAACTTTGCCACGCTGAACACGATTGAAGAGCATATTATCTGGCTGTTACATGAAAAAATCAATCTTTTTGAATCGGTCATCGGGGAACTGGAAATGATTCTGGAAAAAATGGATTCGGAAGAGGGCATTGAAAACAGTCTGATGCGCATCATGCTTGAAGCGGATAATGATCAGCAGATTCGTGAACAGTTGGGCAAGTGGGGAGATTCATTCTTTGAAGTGAAAAAAGTTGTCCAAAAAGAACAACAGAAAAAAGAGGATGTGTTGCTGTATGGATCAAACCCGGGTTAGAAAGTGGACTGAACGGTATCTCAATCATTATCAATGCCAGATTATTGAATCTGCACCTACCTATCTGGTCACCCAATTGTCGGTTCAGGCAGATAAAGATATATTGAATCGTCCCTTTTACTGGATGTATGTTGAAAAAATGAACATAAAACCCAACCCGATCCAGCTTTGCCTGATTTTTGATCCGGAAAATCATCCTGTTGATATCAAAGGGGAATTTCTTTACTTCGGCGCCCCCCGTTTTCGTAAAATGCTTGAATCCGCCCAGAAACACGGGAAATTTGTTCGTCTTTATGAACTGCCAAAATGGCAGGCGTCCCGTTCACCGGCAAAAGCGTATTCCCCCTGGCTGGGCGTCAATTATAAAATTTCTTATATCTGTGACCAAAAAAAAGACCGCCTGTGTCATTTAGGCATTAGCCTTTTGAGTGGCGAAGTGACAGAATCATTCTATGAAATGCTGGCTGAACGAAAATGGTCGGTCCAGCTTCCGCCAAACCGGCACATACCGTCTCAGCGCCTTTCCCTGATGGAAGCTGTCGGAGAATTGGAATTTTATCTGGAAGAGCAAATCAGACAGGAAGACCTGACGTGGGCAAAAGAAGCACAGGAGCGGTTCAATAATGAAATAAAACAGCTTGACTCCTATTATCCAGAGCATATCCAGCCTGACGATAAACTTGCAAAAGAAAAAAAACAGCAGGAACAGGAGCTGGTATGGCAATATCATCCCCGCATTGAAATCAGCGTCGTCAACGCCGGAATATTTTATCTCGAAACGTAAAATAAATTAACCTGACATTTTTTCCTGCTCATAAGGAACAATAACCACATTCATGTCCAGTGCCTTGAGCACCTGCTTGACCTTTTCCATGCTGGCTCCGCCATATTCATTCCGTTCATCCCTTGATACCTGCGGCGGCGTTACTCCCAGTTTTTTGGCCAGTTCCGCCTGGGACATTCCCCGATAGATCCGAAAAGCAATCAATTGTCTGCCGATGTTGTCAAGCGTACAGGTCATTTGAAAATCCCCTTTTTTCAGCCGTTCATATTCCTCCGCTTCCTGCTTCAGCTTTTCACCAAAATACCGGGACGGGGCGAGTCCGCGCTCCACCTGTTCCTTATTCAGACCCATGGCAACCAATTCTTTTCTCTGTTCTTCCATTAACTTTTCATGCTGGCTGATTCTTTTCAGGCATCTTTGATACTCCCGTTCTGTCTTGATCATAATTCACTCATCCCTTCACCAAACGGACAATTCCTTTTTGGATGTCAAAATCCCGGTCACGGCGAAAAAATTCATCAAATTTCATATTGACTCCCTCCTCATTGCTGATTCCTGAATATATGCCGCGGCAGTGAGG
>JBAVDL010000073.1:0-1542 GCA_049587175.1 Thermoactinomyces sp. | reverse complement strand
GTGCAGACCATGACCACCGCCGGGGAAGCGATCGGAGCGGGGGCCGTATTCACCCTGCCCGCCCTGTTCCTCTGGGACCTGTCCCCCAGCCAGGCGATGATCGTCTTCATCGTTCTCACGGGCGGATTTCTGGGCGTATTCATGATGGTACCGCTCCGGCGCCTGTTGATCGTGAACGAACATCACACCCTGCCCTATCCGGAAGGAACGGCCTGCGCCGAGGTGCTCAAATCCGGAGAAACGGGAGGCAGGAACGCCCGCCTGGTGGCCGGCGGCTTTCTGGCGGGAGGACTGGTGAAAGCCCTGGGCGACGGGTTCAAGCTTTTTAAAATGGAAGTGGAGACCCAGATCGCCAATTTTAAAAACGCCGTCATCGGTATCGATACCTTTCCGGCCCTTCTGGGGGTCGGTTACATCATCGGTCCCCGTATCGCCGGACAGATGCTGGCCGGTGGATTGCTCGGCTGGCTGGTCCTCATCCCGATGATCAGCTTCTTCAGCGCCGATTCAGAGGCTACCATTTTCCCTGCTGAAGCCCCCATTGCCGATCTGGATGCCTGGGGCATCTGGCAGGCATACATCACCTATATCGGAGCCGGCGCCGTGGCGATGGCGGGTCTGATCACCATGGTGAAAACCCTGCCCACCCTGGTCCGTTCCATCCAGGATACCGCCCGCAGCGCCCGGGAATACCGGCTCGGCGGACAAACCCTGGTTCGCACCGACCAGGACATCCCCTTGAAGTGGGTCGGATTGGGCGTATTGGTCGTCGTCATCATTTTGGCCTTCGCCCCGATCACCAACGTGGGCGTGATCGGCGCCCTTTCCATCGCCGTCTTCGGTTTTCTGTTCGTGGCCGTCGCCTCCCGCATCGTCGGGATTGTCGGAAGCTCCTCTTCGCCGGTTTCGGGCATGACGATCGCCACCATCCTGATCGTCACCTTCCTGTTTAAGATCTCCGGCATGAGCGGGGTCGAAGGCATGGTGGCCGCCCTGACGGTGGGGGCCGTGGTTTGCACCGCCCTGGCCGTGGCCGGGGACATCTCCCAGGATCTGAAGACGGGATATCTCGTCGGCGGAACGCCCTGGAAACAGCAGCTGGCCATGATGATCGGCGTCGTCGCCTCCGGCCTCGTGATCGGTGCGGTCCTGGTCATCCTGGATCAGGCCTACGAAATGGGTTCCAAGGAGCTTCTCGCACCGAAGGCGGTCCTGATGAAAACCATCATCGAGGGCATGATGCAGGGCAGCATGGCCTGGGATCTGATCTTCCTCGGCGCGGCCATCGCCGTCGTCATCGAATTTTTGGGGCTCAATTCCCTGGTGGTGGCCGTCGGCGTCTACCTGCCGGTCCACGTGAGCACCCCGATCATCATCGGCGGTGCGGTCCGCTGGCTGATCGATTTCTTCACCAAGGACGAGGGGCTCAGGCGGCTCCGCAAAGACGCGGGCGTCCTCTTCGCCTCCGGGCTGATCGCCGGCGAATCCCTGATCGGCGTGGTGATCGCCATCCTGATCGTCGCCGGCGTGCCGATTCCGGAA
>JBAVDL010000072.1:0-2084 GCA_049587175.1 Thermoactinomyces sp. | reverse complement strand
CTGGTTTTGAAACATTTATCCATCCAAATGCTGCTTCCCGAACCGCCAATTATCAAAACATTCTGCATTCCGCCATTATGAATTACCTCAAGCAATACAACATCAAGGATCGTGGAAAAAAACGGGCCAATTTTGCCGTGCTGAGGCAAACCACCATGCCCGCGATCCTGATTGAAAATCTGTTTATTACCAATAAAAGAGAGAATGAATTGCTAAGGAATTCACAATTTCTGGATGGATTGGCAGAATCTGTTGTCACAGGTGTCGCAACTATTTTTGGGTTAAAGAAAAAAAAGCCAAAACCGATGTACCGGATTACCGTTGACGAAAAAATTATTTATGATACAGCTTATGAATCAAAGATTACCGACGCGGTACTGGATGCAGTTCGCAAGGAAGCCCAGGAGATCAAGCTGGAAAAATTGAATTGATTCTGTCGTAAACCGGCAAAAGTAGATGAATATGCTACATTTGCCGGTTTTTTTGTATGAATAAAAGAAATAGATTCTTATTTATGAATAAAACATGATAATATATTATTATTATAAAAAATGTTTAACTTCAGGCATACCTTCAAAAAGAACCGGCAAGGGAATATTCCCCTATACCATCCAGTTTCAAGAAAAGTTGGGAACAATCTGTCGCAGGTGATGTTATGAAGAGGAAGTTGTCCTGTACAAGTAAAGAACAGGGTCCAGCCCCTTCTGATCCCCCCTGAACAAAACATTGCCAAAGTATTTTTATGCAAAACAGGGACAAATTGTTGGTGACAGCCTTGAATATGTTTTTCTTATAACAAATAAAAAATTATTTTTATTGAAATCATTTAAAATCGCCAGTTAAATCCAGGAAAAATGGAATACTAAAACAATGAACCGGCTCTTAATTAACAAGGCGCGTATTTGAACCGTCATGAAGTGCCGGGTCGCAAAAGTTATTCTCCAATATGATTTGTCTGTAAATTTCTTCTTCTGCAAAAAGATTGCAATTGCAGAAACTTTTTCTGGAAAATAAAAAGAAGCTGTATTTTTAAGGAAGGCTTTTCCGCTTCAAGAGAGATTATCACGGACAGAAACCGTTTTAAATAGTGGAAAAGACAATAACGAGGATCAAAAGGGGAATGAGTCAAAATGATCCAAGTGTTGATTGTTGAAGATGATCCAATGGTTGCTGAAATCAATCGCCGCTACCTGATATCGAACACAGGATTTTCCTGTGCGGGAATTGCCCGGAATGGTGCGGAAGCACTGGCATTTCTCGATAAAGTAAACATTGATCTTGTTCTTTTGGATATTTGTATGCCCGAGGAAAATGGTTTTTCATTTTTGAAAGAGATTCGCCAGCAAGAGAGACAGGTTGATGCCATTGTCATTTCTGCGGCCAATGACATGAAAAATATCAAAAAAGCGCTGCGCCTGGGAGCAATGGACTATTTGATCAAACCATTTGAAATGGAACGGCTGAATTTCTCATTAAACCATTACAAAAAACAGAAAGAACTTGTGAAAAGAAACAAGGTCTTGAATCAGGATGAACTGGATCGTCTTTTGTTTTTGCAAAAAGAGAAATACAGCCGGGCGGAGTTGCCGAAAGGATTGGCAGTCAAGACGTTGCAGACAGTGGTTAACGGAATTATTGCCATGGACAATCCGAATTTTACTGCAGAAGAACTGGCGGAAAAAATTGGATTGACCAGGGTTTCCGTAAGCAAATATTTGAAATTCCTGTCAGAAATCGGATTTGTATCCGGGCAGGTATCATACGGTGCGGTGGGTCGCCCGCTTACCCGTTATGTCCTTAATGATAAAGAGAAGGCAGCGCCATTTTTGAAAATGATTTATTAATTAAAACGATACTTACATTTCTTACAAAAATATTAGTTTAATTTTAAAATATACTATTATTTTAGATAATATAGTAAAGTATTAAAGCGCATAAGAAAATGTGAAAACAATTTTGCAACAAATGATTTTTAATTGGTTCAGAATGGGGGCAAAGGATGAAAAAAATATTAAAGAATATGACCTTTCAGGTTTTAACGGCAATTTTTATCGGGATTCTGCTGGGTGTTATTGCGCCGGATG
>JBAVDL010000071.1:0-6949 GCA_049587175.1 Thermoactinomyces sp. | reverse complement strand
TTCTGCTGAATGTGTTCTGTTTTTTTTTGATGGGTTGGGACAAGGCCCAGGCAATTAAACGGAAACGGAGGGTAGCGGAATACGTATTTTTCCTGCTGGCGTTTGTCGGCGGAGCTATTGGAATCTGGGTCGGAATGAAAGCTTTCCGGCATAAAACATTACATAACGCCTTTCGAGTGGGTATCCCTGTCTTTGTAGCCTGGAATCTGTTCTGTTTATATGTGTTGCAGGAATAACAAACTTGTTCTTCATAGCCCGCCTTTTTTTGACACAGACTAAAGGTCAAAAGAGGGGGTTTTTCTTATGCGATCGCTCAAGCTGAAATTATTCTGCCTGTTACTAGTCGTTGACCTGTTCATCCCGCAAAATTCATGGGCCGTCCAACCGGAAAATGCCCCGGAAGCACGGTTGATCTTTCGCTTTAAAGAGCAGGAATGGAGTCTGGATTTACGGAAAATTGGTTTTGACGGGGTTGACCCGACCACGCTGAACCACGATGCCTTGCTGGAAAAATTCCGGGAAACAGTAGAAAAAAGTGTGAACCGTCCACCGCGTTCGGCTTCCTATCAAGATCGCCGTCTGGTGCCTCATGAACTGGGGAGAACAGTGGATGAAAATAGGGTGCGTGCCTGGTTTGACCAGATCCATGCCTATATGAACAAGCCGGTGGATCTGCCGATCAAGTGGTCAGAACCGAAACTGACAACCGAAGAACTTCTGCAGTTAAAACAGAAGTTACTGGGCAGTTATACAACTTACTACAATCATTATAATTTCAACCGGGCACATAATATCAAGCTGTCGGCAAAGGCGATTGACCATAAAGTATTGCTGCCCGGGGAAACATTTTCTTTTAACGAGACAGTGGGAATCCGTACATCCGGGAGAGGTTATCGTATGGCACGGGTAATTGTAAGAGGAGAATACAGTGAGGGAGTGGGCGGCGGGATCTGTCAGACATCATCAACCCTGTTCAATTCCGTAGACAAGGCCGGAATGGAAATTGTCGAGCGGGTCAGCCACAGCCGCAGGGTTCCCTATGTGCCAAAAAACCGCGATGCAACGGTATCCTGGGGAGGACCGGATTTCAAATTCAGAAATCCGTTATCATGTCCGGTCCTGATCGTCGCGGAAGCAAACAGGGGAAAGCTGTCTGTCCTTATATTTGCACCGCGCTCTGCCCATTATTTTCCGCGTCATATTCCCAATCCACCCGATGAAAAAGAGTCTTTGCGGGAGGAATAAGGAGAAAAAACGTGTAATGATAACCAGAATTTCGTCATATCCATAACTAAAATAGATGAATATTTGACAATACCGGGAGAATGATAGAAGGATCGGGGAACTTTTGCTATAATCTAATCATTGTTCAGGCTTAATGAAGGAGGTATTGGATGAATAAAATCCTTCTCAGCAGCCTTGCGATGATTCTCATCCTGCTTGCAGGTTGTTCCGGATCTTCCCAGAAAGTAGAGGTGCTGTTTAGCGATCAACCCAAAATGATCAAGCTTGATCGTTCTGATGACAGCCTGGCAGAAGCTTTGGAAGATGCTGGCCTGAATGTAGCGGAGCTGAAACAGAAATATCAGCCAAGCATACAATGGAACCAGCCATTGGAAGAGCAAAGCCGTGTTTATTTAACATGCAATTGCAAAGTATCCCTGGAGGTTGGCGGGAAGAAAACCGGAACTTTCCAAACATTGGCAAAGACCGTTGGGGAAGTGTTAAAAGAAAAAAACATACCGGTCTCGGAGTGGGATGAAATCAATGTTCCCCTCGATCAAAGAATTACGGATGGAACAAAGATCATTGTGGATCGCTATGAAAGTCGAATCCAGAAAAAAGTAGAACAGATCCCTTATAACACCAAGAAAGTAGAAGATGACGAGATTGCGAAAGGCGAAAAGAAAGTAGAGCAGGAAGGGAAAAAAGGCAAAAAAATATATGAATTGACCATGATGTATAAAAACGGGCAGCCATTGCTGAAAGATGGCAAGCCTCTGGTAGAAAAAAGGCTGGTAGACACCGTCAAACCCGTTGAGGAAATTGTCAAAATTGGCACGAATGAGGAACTAGCCAAAGAAGATATGCAACTTTCCGCAGCTGGTACAATGACGGTTCAAGCGACAGGGTATACGCACACCGGAGGCAGAACAGCAACCGGGACTTATCCGCGTCGGGGAACAATTGCCGTAGATCCGGATGTCATTCCTCTGGGAACCAAACTTTATGTCCCGGGTTATGGTTATGGAGTGGCAGAGGATACGGGAGGAGCAGTGCAAGGCCGTATTATTGACCTGTTTTTTGAAACCAGGGAAGAAGCAATTAAATGGGGTCGAAGAACAGTAACAATCAAGATATTGAAATAACTGAAAAAAAGTTGACCTGCAACTGAAATAGTGGCAGGTTTTTTTTAATTGACAGGGAATTATTTTTATAATAGGGAGTGTATTTTCAGCAAGTTTCCACAATTAACCAATTGAAGCCTTTAAGTTAAACCTTCCCGCCTTTTGTCTGAACCAAATCCCATTCGTTATCCTGCGTTTAAATCCAATCCATTTCAATTCGTTATAGTTTATGAATTTAAATATAGAGGAATATAATAAGCAAAATGAAATCCTCTGATTGGAAAATGGCAAGCAGAAATATGGTATTTTTTGTGAATTTTTCTTTGTTTTTGGTGGCCCGATAAGATATACTTGAAGGCAAGGAAAATTGCATCCGAGGTGTAATGATGGTAGGTCGGAATGAACCTTGCCCATGTGGCAGCGGAAAAAAGTACAAAAAATGTTGTGAAAGGGTTGTGACTCTGTCTGCAGTAGAAAAAGTACGTGAAGATCGGGAAAGTCAATTGAAAAATGATTTGCTGAATGACCTGAACCAATGGTTTTATCGACGGATGTCAGCAGAAAAGGAGCTGGAGTGGATTGATCGTTTCAAGAAACTCTTGCAGCTTCAGATGAAACAGCCGATTCCACATGATTTGACTGCATTTTTTCGATTTTGGTTACTGTTTGATGCCCCTTGCCTGAATGGTAAACGTCCCGTGGAAATTTGGGCCTCTGCATACCGCAAACATCCCTACAAGGAAAGAGTGGCCAAAAATTTTTGTGCTTCCCGTTCCGCCTTTTATGAACTGATTGACAAAACCGGAGACCTGCTGATTTACCGGAAGCTTGAAGATGGAGAGAAAATAACCGTTAGACATTCTGGGGAAGATTCGCTCGAGAAATTGATTTTTGCGAGATTTGTTCGAATTGGTAATCATTATGAAGTGTTTGGCCCTTATACATCCTTCTTGCATGAGATGAGAGGGGAGATACTCGTGCAACTAGAGAAATATAATCATCTTGAAGAAGAAAATAACAGATATACAGCCTGGGACAATGGATGGAAAGTTTATGGATGGTCTATTCATCGGGCAGAAGAATTGAAAAACTCCAAAACGGTTTCCCCATCTGTGACAAAAGCACCGGTTAAAAAAGCTTCCGCATGGCCGCCGGCGAAAACAGAAAAAGAAGAGTTGCCCATACGAATCATGCAACAATTCGAACAATTTTTTGTACAACATGTCGCAACATTGCAAAAGGGAACACAACTGTTATATTGCAAATCAATGGAAAAATTCCACCTGTACCTGTCGACGCGTTTTGGCAGTTCGTTTGACTGGAGCTTGCTGGATGAAGAGACACTGGTTCACTTTTTGAGTGTATGGTATCTTGATCAGGGAAAAAGCACGCCACAAGGCGCCCGAATCTTTCTCAATACGCTCAAGCACTTGTTTCGCTGGCTGGAAGACGAAGGGATTTCTGAAGTATACCCGGTATTCCGCAAAGTATACATCCATCTGATCCGCGCGCTTCCAAGTGCTGTCGAAATTAGGAAATGGCTGTTGGATCACGGGATCAACCAAGAAATAGCAAGCGGGGAAAATCCGGATGGCAGGCAGGAAACCTATCTGTTTACTGTTTCATCAACGGGACCGCTCGTATTAATTGACGGAAAATGGAGGCAGGTTCATATGTCGCCTCTACCCTCATTTACCACCGAAAGACGCTTTTGGGTTCATGGCAGGCTTGCCAATTGTGAATCCGGTTGTTATTTTACACAAATCGACGGGGTTTATCCGGTAATGATGTTGGATAATTCCCTGCAATTGCTTAATCTGAAATGAGAAAAGAAGCCATAAAAAAGAGTGGCTTCTTTTTTGTATGTAAAAAAGAAATGAAGAAATAATAAAAGTATCACTCAACAAAAGGGAGGTCTCTTTATGTTCCGCTTCTTGAACAAATTTATGAATGGAAACCAGTCAGATCAGCAAGGACAACATGGACAGAAAAAGAACCAGGTTGAGGAACTAATGAACGAAGTAGGTCGCGAGTTAGGGGTGAATGAGAAAACCCGATCCCTTGACACGGATCCTGGTCAGTTCGCGGAACGAATGAAAGAGGAGATCAAAAAACGCAAATAATTGTTGTTGAGTGAGAAGAGCACCCCGATCCGGGTGCTCTTTTTCTGTCTGTTTTATGATTTAAGATAGGACGCAATTTCTTCCAATTTTTCATGAACTGCAAAAACAACAGAATCAGGAATATTGGAAGGAGATTGGCATCGATTATTCGAATCCGGTTCCAAAACAGGTTCATCCAGTTGCAGGTATTCTTTCTGAATCTTTTTTCCAGTCAGGTAAGTCGGGACTTTCAACCGGTATACTTGTCCGGAGGCAATGTCCCGGATCTTTGTGTCATATGTTGGAGGATAGTGATGCGTTGATCGAAAACCTTGGGATTTTAACAAGCGGTCGATTTGGTCATAAGGACGAACCACACTTGACAACGTTTTCATTTTCAATTTCATGCAGAATCCTCCTTAACAGGTATTAGTGATTGATTACCCGTTTTATTAAAAAGACAATCTTGTTTTTGCAAAAACATATGGCGGATAATTGTCAATTTGTTGAACAAAAATTCAATGATAGAGATAATGGAATCAAGGTGTCTCATCTTGATTGCTTTATATATTTTGGATTATGCTTTGCAAAAAGAATATGGCCGCCAAAACATAGTGGAGAAGGCTATTTCTGGAAACAGGCTGATTAACTTTTTAAAAGAAATAAACGGAGGTTATTTTCGTATGGAAAAAGTGGATTTGCATACGCATTCAACAGCTTCTGACGGGTTGCTGTCTCCTTCCGATCTGGTAAGGCTGGCTGAAGGGGTCGGTTTAAAGGGGATCGCCATTACCGACCACGATACGGTAGATGGAGTGGAAGAAGCACTTGCAGAAGGCAGGAAAAGGGGTATAGAAGTTGTTCCCGGTGTGGAGATCAGTACATTATGGCATGGCAAGGAAATACATATGCTGGGCATGTATGTGGACTACAGAAACAACAAGGAATTTCTGGATCTGTTGGCCAGGCAGAGAAATGCCCGTTTTCAGCGCGATTTAAATATGATTGGCCGTTTGAATGAACTGGGAATTGAAATCACGATAGAGGAAGTGATGGCTAAAAAAAGGAGAGACAGTCAGAAGAAAAATGTGGGCCGTCCGCATATAGCCGAAGTACTGATTGATAAGGGAATTGTCAATACCATGAATGAGGCGTTTGATAAATATTTGGGCAAAAAAGGGAAAGCCTATGTAACTCCAGACCATATTTCCCCTTTTGCTGCCATTGATATGATTCATCAGAGTGGAGGAGCAGCCGTCCTCGCCCATCCGGGTCTTTATGAGCAAGACGACTTGATCCCACTCCTGATGGAGAAAGGATTGGATGGGATTGAAATCAGTCATCCGGATCACCCTGATTTTAAAATGAGGCATTACCTGAAAATGGCTAGAGAGATGAAGCTCCTTGCGACAGCCGGATCCGATTTTCACGGTGAGCGCCATGGTTCCATGTATCATGCACCGTTGGGTACTTGTACCGTCAATATTGAAGTGTTAAAGGATCTCAGGAGTGTTCGTTCCTAACGCAAAGGCTTTTTCATTTTCATGTGCAAAATGCCCGCATCATCAAATGGAGTCCCAAACGGCACATACCCCAGCTTTTTGTAAAAGGGAATGACCGGAACCTGTGCGTGGAGCAGTATTTTTGTCGCTCCGTTTTGCCGGGCGAATTCCTCCAGTGTTTGCATGAGGAGTTTCCCGGCACCGGTCTTTCTTTTTTCTTTGAGAACAGCCACCCGTTCTGCTTTTGCCGTTGACTGGTCAATAAAACGCAAACGGCATGTGCCGATGGGAGTTCCGTTTTCCCAGGCCAGAAAATGGATGGATTTATGATCCCACTCATCAATCTCCAGGTCAGCCGGGACATTTTGCTCCTCCACGAATACTTTTGTCCGAATGGAAAAAGCATGTGTCAGCTCCGAGTCTGTCAGCGTTTTCTTTACAATGGTTGTCAATCCAAAACTTCCTTTCTAGTCTTTTGCCAGCAAAAATGATTGAAAGATGCTCCAGGAACCGTTTTCCAATTCATACAGCAGATGAAACCGGTCAATTCTTGTCTCCAGTTCAATGTCTTTCATACGCAACCTTCCATAAATGTCGTGAAGCTCGTCCTCTGACATTTCCTGTCCGATCGTAAGATGCGGAACAAATGAATGAACCGGTTTAACATCAAACAGTTCATTGATCTTGTTGTGCAGTTGCACCAATGGTTCCCTGTTTTCAATTGCCAGGTATAACGTATTGGTTGTTGGATAAAAATGGCTGACTTTATTGAATTTGACCTGAAACTCCTTGACTTCTTTTGAGATCCTCTCCAGATTTTCCACAAAATTTTCAAGTTCGTCATCAGAAAGTTCAAATTTTTCCCTTAATGTAATGTGGGGAGGAATGTAACAGTAATGGGGATCATAACGTTTGCGGAAGGAGTTGGCCCAGTCCTGCACTTTTTTTTGCGGAAAGGCAACGATGCCGTAATTCATCAATATCCCCTCCTTATATA